>NZ_KZ454938.1:904824-1239382 GCF_002797325.1 Bacillus sp. FJAT-45037
CGCTTATTTACTAACGGATCGATTGCCAGTCATGCTTAGTTTGTCTGCTCTATTCGGAGTAATTAGTGCGATTGTTGGCATTTACTTCTCTGTTATATATGATGTGGCAAGTGGGGCATCGATTGTCTTAGTCGCATCCTTCTTGTTTGGTTTAGCGTTCTTTTTTGGACCAAAGCAAGGGGTCGTTATAAGGGGATTTAGGGCGAGGAAATTTAAACGCGCAAGCAACTAAATAGCAGAATACCGTCACTTGATCGTTAAATCGGGTGATGGTTTTTTTTGTATGGATTTTCTAAACAATTCCAAATAACCAGTAAAATATTCCTTTTTTCTATGTAAATTCCTATTGAAACGGTGAAAAAGGAGGATAGGTGAAGAAAAGCGGATTACATATATGAATGAAAGAGATGATTGGTTTAGATCAATTGATAGTAGGGTATATCATCTTAGAACGTTCTCTGTCCTGTTTGTTTTGTGTCGCTATTTTCGGTAGCATGTTAAACACTGAAACAAAAGATGGATGAACATCTTATCAGACTAAAGTTAAAAGAGGAGATACATGATGAAAACACAATACTTTTTGATTTTCGCTGTACTTACTCTTGCTATAGGCACAGGATATTTCTATTTTCAAACGATGGAGTTGCAGGAAAACGTTGAGCAATCGGAAGAAGTAATCAACGAACTGCAAACAGCTAACGAAGTAAAAGAAATGGAAATGTATTATGCTGAGCAGAGTAAAGAAATAGAAATTGATACAGGATATCATTCTTGGGTTGATTCAAGACAACTTGCAGAAGAGCTTTATAAAGATAGTGAAGGTCAATTTGAAAAAGAGTGGGGAATCTTTCTTGGAGAAGTTGCAAATCAATATGATATTGAGCCACTGATTGTATATGAGCTTTTGCGTACGGAAACAGGGGGGACATTCGATCCTACCTTAGTTGGACCAGAAACTCGTTATGGACATGCATATGGTATGGCGCAATTCATGAAGAACACCGCTCCATGGATCGCTGAGAAAGCTGGTCTTGAGTATGAATATGATTTGTTATATGATCCGATTTACTCGATTGAATTAGCGATTGTCTACCTAGGCTTCTTACATGATCGTTATGATGATTGGGACCATGCGTTAACCGCTTATCACCGTGGAATGTATGGACTTGAGAAATACATTGAGGAAAATGGGAATGCGGCAAGCTGGTATGCTGTCGAAATTCAAGAAAATGCACAAGAATTAGAAGGATTTGTCTACGTTAATAACTAAACAATAAGCATGCATGAGAGGAAGATCTCATGCATGCTTTTTTCGTGATTGGCTTTGAGGGATTTCGCGCGAATCGTACTAGTTTCCGCGCAAACATCTTCCTGTTTCGAGCAAAATCACATCATTTCTGCGCGAAAAAAGCAAGTTTTCGCGCAAATGCAGCAAGAAAATGGAAAACGGAGTCACCGCCCTCCATTTTATACGCCACTAAACAAGCCCTTCCGCATTTCGTCTCTACTCGTCGTGTTTGAGGGAGTAGTGGTAGAAGGTGAGTTGGGATTGGATGGATAGTTGATCGTCTGTTTTTTGTACATAATGATACGTTCCATCGGGTGCTTGTTCGCGTGCTTTGACGTTGTCGAGTAAAGTGATGTCGAGAATGTTCTTTACTCGGTCCTTAATGCGCGGGGCGAGGATGGGGAATAAAATCTCGATTCGCTTTTCCATATTTCTTGTCATCCAGTCCGCTGAAGAGAGGAAGGCTTTTTCTTCTCCGTCATGATTAAAGTAAAAAATTCGGCTATGTTCGAGATAACGGTCGACGATGCTTCTTACACGAATGTTTTCACTCACATCTTTAATACCGGGTCGTAAGCAGCAAATTCCTCGAATAATTAGATCAATTTTTACCCCAGCATGAGAAGCTTCATACAATTTTAAAATAATCGGTTTGTCGGTCAGGGAGTTCATTTTAGCGATGATCCGGCCGTTTCCGCGCTCTTTATGAAAGGCAATCTCTTGGTCAATGAGCTCTAAGAATTGATCGCGAATGTCAAAGGGAGCCGTTGAGAGGTAATGCCATACAGGCTTTTCTCTGTAGCCGCTTAAGTAATTAAAGAAATTGGTAGCATCAATTCCGATTAGTTCGTCTGATGTAAGGATACCCATATCCGTGTACATTTTTGCGGTCGAATCATTGTAATTTCCGGTCCCTAAATGAACAAGACGTTGGATTTCATTGTTTTGATGCCTAACAACTAACGTAATTTTACTATGTGTTTTTAAGGAGGTAATCCCGTAAATTACATGGACCCCTGCTTTTTCAAGCTTCTTCGCCCATTGAATATTGTTTTCTTCATCAAATCGGGCTTTTAACTCGACTAACACCGTCACTTGCTTCCCGTTTTCAGCTGCGCGCTCTAGAGCATGAATAATTGGAGAATCACCACTTACACGGTACAGTGTCTGTTTGATTGCGAGAACACTGTCATCGTCGGCTGCTTGTGAAATGAAATCAACGACAGGTTGAAAGGATTCATATGGATGGTGCAAAAAGATGTCCCTTTTAACAATGGCATCAAAAATGTTTTCTTCACCAATTAAGTCCGTTGGTTGTTGCGGAATTAAGGTTTCATCGGCCAAATGTTCATATTCATTCGCTAATTGCTTGTGTAATTTAAACAAAAAGGAAAGATCAAGGGGCCCTTGAAAAGAGTAGACATCATCCTTATGGACCTCTAGGACGTCTAATAAGAGTTTTAAGATCGTTGGGTTCATCGTACCTTCCTGAATCTCTAATCGTACCCCAGACCCCCACTTACGCCGTTTTAATTCTTTCTCGATTTCACGTAATAAATCTCGTGCACCTTCTTCATGGATCGTCATATCTGCATTCCTTGTAATCCGAAAAGGAGAGACCGATAAGACCTCATACCCAAGAAATAATTCATTAAGAAAATGACTAATCACTTCTTCAAGCAAAATAAACGCCTCTTTGTCGTTCGTTGAGGGAATAGTGATGACTCGATTTAGGACGGCTGGCACTTGAACAATAGCGAGTTGCTTGGTTTGATTTTCTTCTTTTTTCAATAAGACTGCTAAGTTTAAGCTTTTGTTTAACAACATCGGAAACGGGCGATAGGCATCAATGGCCATCGGGGTGAGCACAGGGTAAATGTACTTCTGAAATCTATTTTTTAAATAATTGAGTTGTTCGTTGTTTAATTCATGAATCGATAAAAATTGAAAGCCTTCATGATACAACATAGGAACTAACGTTTCAGTGAACACACGATCCTGCAGTTGCACAAGACGGTGATTCACTTTGGCAATTTCTTTTAATTGCTGCTTTGGTGTAAGTCCTGCTTTATTTTCAGGGCGGTTAAATCCAGCTTTCACTTGATCTTTTAGGCCTGCGACTCGAACCATGAAAAATTCATCTAAATTCGAGCTGAAAATCGCTAAGAATTTGAGTCGTTCTAATAGAGGGTTTCTTTCGTCGATGGCTTCCTCTAGTACCCGTTCATTGAAGGCAAGCCAACTTAGTTCACGGTTGTTGTAATATTTGGCTTCGTTAAAATTAATAGATGCTTCTTCTGTAAACTTATTAGGCATAAGCGTCAACCTTTCTATTCCAATGATGAGATATCAAATATAATCCACTACAATCATATCAATTGAATGTAAATATTATGTTAAGATTGGCGAAGCTTAGTCACTAATCGGTTTAAAGTCAAGATTGATCGATAATTGGGTTACGCGCTCAAGATGCTTTTTATGTTTGTTGGCATACACTTTTTCAAACGAACAATCATTCTGGTAATAGATCGGTACCGTACATGAATCCTCTGATTGAGAGCCTTTACCGATTTTTTTAACGGTATAGCGCTTTGTCCGAGTTAAACAATAAGCAAGCTTCATGATCGATCCTAAAAATTCATACTGCTTTAGCTCTTTTTTGGATAGAAGATCTTTGTAGGCCTTAGCTAACTGCATCATTTGTGATTTCGATTTAAATGATGAGATAAAGGCAACCGCTAAACGTTCTTTGTGGCTGAGTCCATCAATGGTCATATGAGCAACTAAATAAAACGTATGTTCACTGCTTGATTCTTTATTAATAAACTCACCAATGTATAGCGTTTTAGCACTGTATCGTAGAAGGTTCATGGCATCTTGCTTACTAAGGTCATCAGGAGCCTGATGTTTGAACTCCGAATAGAGTTTCATGGCAAGTTTTGTCACGTCTTTCACATGGTCAAGATCAACTCCATAATCAAGGCTCAATTGATGAAAGCTTTCCTCTACAACTATGGGAAACTTATTCGTATCCATGGGGCGTAGCATTTCTTCAAATAAAAGGCCATCTCGAAGGCCACGACGACTTAAAATAAAACGATCTGATCCTACATAATCGACAAAAGAAGAGATGACAACCCCTGCAGGAATGATGATGTCTTCACGGTCTTTTGACAAACCCTCAATCGAGCTTCTATCTTCCATAGGCGTACCAATTAAATCCTTCACTACATGATGTAACTCGGCTTGGGTTAACTCGTACTGATGTAAACCACCGAGTGGGTAATGAACTTTATTCTTATGTATTAGAGCGAGGTTTCTCGCACTGCCGCCAATGCCAATGACATGCTCTTTAGGAACGGACTTAAGCCAAGCAATTTCGTTAAACTGTTTAATAATATAGTCCTTCATAGTTTTAAGCTCTTTTTCAGTCGCTTCCTTACCTTGGATGAATGAGGCTTGAAGAGTAACCGCACCAAATGGAAAACTATGATAATGCTTTAATTCACGATTTTTAAAATAGGTAACTTCTGTGCTGCCTCCACCAATATCAATCGTAAAACCGTTTTCAATAGAGGTCGAGTTAATAACTGCAAGATAACCATAATAGGCTTCTTCGTAATCGGATAAAACACGAATTTGAATGCCAAGGACATCATTGACAATCGTTATCACTTCTTTTTGATTCGTCGATTGACGTAAGGCAGCGGTTCCTACCGTAGCGATATGACCGACTTGATGAAAATTCATCATATCGCGAAAACGAACCAAAATTTCTAGTAAGAGATTGACTCCTTTTTCAGTTAATTCACCTTTATCATTAATATGTGAGCTAAGTCGAGCTACTTTTTTCACATTGTGAAGTTCTTTGTAACTCCCTTTGGAATCTAGTTCAGTGATGACTAAACGAATGGAGTTAGATCCTATATCGATAATAGCGAAACGTTGCTTATTCATATCAGGTGGACATCCTCTCTTTTTCCGAACAATTCTTACATGGTACACGAAATAATCTACATATCAATTTATTATACCAAATTTAGAAACTCCTGAGCTAAAAGGGTGGACAGAAAAAGAATATCCTTTATAATAAGAAAGGATTATTTTATAAATCGGAATGGTTCTTACTTTATGTTTTAATAAATGAGGCACCACTTATGAGTAGTATGGTAGAAGCATAATCATCTTAAACAGTGGAGGTGGCAAAGATGACAATGACCTTAACTGAGACGAAAACAGTTGTAGAGATCAAAGACGTTTCATTTCGCT
The DNA here is from genome assembly GCF_002797325.1 of Bacillus sp. FJAT-45037. Classification (GTDB taxonomy): domain Bacteria; phylum Bacillota; class Bacilli; order Bacillales; family Bacillaceae_D; genus Alkalihalophilus. The sequence continues at coordinate 910,382 of NZ_KZ454938.1, forward strand.
ACGGACATAGACATGTACTAGAAAATATAACATTACCAATTAAACAAGGTGCGTTTTTAGGGTTAGTAGGGCCTAATGGTTCCGGTAAATCAACGCTGATTAAATTAATCTTAGGGCTGAAGCGTCCAGAGCGCGGTGAGGTTTATTTATTTGGTGAGCGTGTCGATAAATTTAAACAATGGGACAAAATCGGCTTCGTCTCACAAAAAGCGAATAGCTTTAATTCTGGATTTCCAGCGACGGTTTTTGAAGTGGTGTCCATGGGTCTGTATGGCAAAGTGGGGATGTTTCGCTTCTTGAATCGAAAGCATAAGGAGAAAGTTCGTCAAGCGATTGCTAGTGTAAATATGACGGAGTACATGAAACAGAACATTGGGGAACTCTCAGGTGGACAACAGCAACGAGTCTTTATCGCGCGGGCACTAGTGAGCGATCCGCAATTATTAATATTAGATGAACCGACAGTCGGTGTAGACGCGAAAAGTGTGAAATCGTTTTATGACATGCTGAGTACACTCAATCGTGAAAAGGGAATTACCCTGCTACTTGTCACGCATGATATTGGGGCGATGACGGATCATGTGACGGATGTGGCTTGTTTAAATAAAAATATTCATTTTCACGGGAACTCAAAAGAATTTGAAGATAACCAAGATTTATCATCCTTTTATGGTCACGATGTTCATTTACTTACCCACAATCATGACCACGGGGGGCATTAAGGCATGATTGATGCATTTTTACGCTATGAGTTTTTGCAAAATGCCTTTTATACCGGATTAATGATTGGTCTGTTGGCACCGATGCTTGGTGTCTTTTTAGTTGTACGAAGACTTTCGCTCATTGCAGATGCTCTCTCTCATATTACTTTATCAGGAATTGCAGCGAGTTTACTTCTAGGTAAGCATATTGCTTTTTTCCAAGGACTAAACCCACTTTATATGGGGATGGTTTTTTCAGTTGGGGGAGCCCTATTAATCGAACGGTTAAGAAGTGTTTATCAATATTATAAAGAAGTAGCCATTCCGATCATTTTATCAGGGGGGATCGGATTAGGTGTCGTATTCATCTCACTTGCAGATGGATTCAATAATGATTTATTTAATTATTTATTCGGTAGTGTTATTGCGGTTACCCGTACTGACTTATGGACGATCACGGGGGTAACTGTATTAGTGCTCGTAGTGTTATTTTTATTTTATAAAGAGTTATTCTTTTTATCGTTTGATGAAGAGCAAGCGGTGGTCTCGGGTTTGAATCGCAGAGTGGTTCATTTTATTTTCATTGTGATGGCTGCGCTTGTGATTGCAGCGTCGATGAGAATTGTCGGGATCTTACTCGTATCATCTTTGATGACGTTACCTGTTGCGGCTGCGATGCGTTTTGCCAGAGGATTCAAGCAAATGTTTGTTTATTCTATAATATTCGGGGAGGTTGCAGTCATCGGTGGATTGATTGCTGCCTATCAACTAGATTTAGCGCCCGGTGGAACGATTGTTATTTTAGCAGTCCTGATTTTAATCATCTCATTTGCCATTGAAAAAGTACGAAGTAGGCAACCTTTTCAAAGGAAAAAAACATCGAAAGCATGATGAGTAATGCTAGATAAGGTTTGTTTGACTGCTACGACTCATGTACAATAAGTACGAGATGAAAGTAGGAGACTTGGCATGCAAGAATTATTAATGAATTTGACATTTATTGAACGAGGGGTATTAGCTGGGGTGATCATTGCCTTTATTTGTCCTATCGTAGGAGCATTTTTACTCGTAAGGCGTGTATCAATTATTTCAGAATCGCTTTCACATATCACGTTAACAGGAATATCAGCTGGGGTTTTAGTTAGTTCGACAACGATTTGGTTTGCCGATGTTAATCCGCTCTATGCTGGTTTTCTCTTTGCCATTATAGGTTCTTTATTAATTGAGAAATTACGTGACCTCTATAAAAGCTTTCAAGAATTAGCGATCCCAATTATTTTGTCTGCTGGTGTTGGATTGAGCGCAATTTTTATGAGCCTTTCAACATCAGGCTACAACGAATGGTATATGTATATGTTTGGAAGTATCGTTAGTGTCACAAGGGGTGATTTGCAGTTTATTATCTGGGCAGCGATTATTGTGATCGCGATCGTCGTGCTCTTTTATAAAGAATTTATCTCGATTTCTTTTGATCAAGAATACGCCTCGGTATCTGGTGTGTCTGTTCGATTGATGAATCAAATTTTTGCTGTATTGATCGCCTTTGTCATCGCGATGTCCATGAAAATTGTCGGCATTCTACTTGTAGGGGCGATGATCGTCTTGCCAGTGGCAACGAGTATTCATTTCGCCAAAAGTTTCAAACAAGTGATTATATATGGGATGGTATTCGCACAAGTGGCGATGCTTTCAGGTATTTATTTCTCGTATCAATTTAATATTGCAACAGGCGGTATGATTGTGATGATGGGAATGATTCAATTGCTTCTTGTGATGGCAGCGGGGAAGATGATGGAATGGTTCGTAGGGAGGAAGAAACGTGAATATTAATCAAGCCATGGCGTCGTTAAAGGAAAAAGGATACAAACATACAGATAAGCGAGAAGATATGCTACGACTATTTGCTGACCAAAAACGTTATTTATCAGCCAAAGATGTTCTTGAAAGTTTACAGGGGGAATATCCTGGATTAAGTTTTGACACGATTTACAGAAATCTTTCCTTATTTGCTGATCTTGAAATTCTTGAAGCAACAGAGCTAGAAGGGGAGAAGCGCTACCGTTTTAGTTGTGCGACGAGTGAGCATCATCATCATTTGATATGTCTTGAGTGTGGGAAGACGAAGCATATTCATGTTTGCCCGATGGATACGTTGCAAACAACATATTCAGATTTTGAGGTAACGGGACATAAATTCGAAATTTATGGAAAATGCCAAGAATGTAAAGAATAAAAAATGCCTTAATGTAGACGGATATAGTCTATGTTAAGGTGTTTTTTTTTGATTGATGCGGATGATTATTGAGTGGTGTAGATAATTACGGTAAATGAGCGAAGATGTGACAGAATGTCGATCGTCAAATGGAGGCATTCTATGTGTAGGAGGGATGTATTTATGGCGAATCCGATTGTAAAATGCAATGTTGCAAACTGTACGTTTTGGGGAGAGGGAAACCGTTGTCAGGCAGATTCGATCTTAGTGGAGATTGACAGTCATTCAGATAAAAACTTCCACATGGAAGCCGGGAGCGAGCCTTACGCGGATGCACTACATCGTGATGCTGCAGATCAAAGCGCCGAGACCTGCTGCCATACATTCCGTCCGAAGAAATAACTCGTTTTTTGAAACATGAGCTGGGACATAAAGTAAGTGTTTAAGTGAGAATCCAAGGATCGCTAAAACTTAGCGGTGTATATTTCAGGAGCAGCTAATTTGCACTTTCTATTAAATGCTCGGATTCTTGCTGGTTAAACAATTCTGTCCCAGCTTCATTTTTGTATAGAAAAAAAGAGGCTTGGAAATTTTGAAAGTTTTTAACTAAGAATACGAACGAAGCGCTAATTTAGCGGATGAAATATACGTGAGACACTGAAGAGCGAAGCGCGAAGGGGCTCACCAGCTTCCTCGCGAGTGCGAAGTATATTTCAGGAGCGGTTTACATATGCCGCAACTGTAATGTTCGGAATTCAATAAGCTAAAATACTTCTGTCCTAGCCTCACAAATACGCTTATTCAGCTGTTTCCTTCATCCATTGATCGACCCAGTCTGTGGCTTCTTGCCAAGTATGAGCACGGATTACATTGTCAGGAATTGATAGACGATTATAAGGTGTGTCCATTAAAATCACAGGGATCTTAAATTCTTCAGCAATCATCACGGCATTGTCATGCTTGTCTTCAAAGAAAATATCAAGGTCGTGTTTTCGCACAGCTTCTAATTTATTATGCCCTCCGACAAGCTCAATATGGTTAAAGGGTACTTTATTCGATTGAAACCAACTCTTCGTTATAACATCAAGGTGTTTTCTTCTTGCGGTAATATAGATGAGGTCATGTTCTGTGGACCAATTAAGAAGAGCTTTCTCGGCAAATGGGGCGAGCTTTGCTTCTGTATAAATATCCCCTTCGTGTTTTGTTAACCAATCCCAAAATTCTTGTTCAGAGATATTTAATATGCTTGTTAAATCATATTCTGTTAAGTCGTCCAATGTCAATTGTTGATCAAAGTGTTTGTTTAGATGAGGAACAAAAGTATCTGGGTCTGTAATCGTTCCATCGATGTCTAAACCAAAACGTTTTTTTGTTGTCATATCTGTTCACCTCATGCAGAATTTCTTTTTGTTTGTTGCCTTAGTCTAATGTTGTTTGTTTTTAAAAATGATTGTACATACCCATCTACCTTACACGAAAACTACGGCTAATGCTAGAGCATTCCTAAACATGAAAACTTTAACTCCGATATTATTTACAGTTTGCGTCATACTATAACTGCTCCCACAAATTTTGAAAGTGAGGGATTCGTATGGCAGATGATACACATCGAAAAGATGAACCTATTCGCTTGTTGGATGAGGGTGACCGTTCGTTAACGCTGGTAAATAACCACGTTGAAGGACGAGATGAGGATCGTGACGTTGAAAAGGCTCTTGCAGAAGAGGAGCATGCTTTGTCTAAAGAAGAAGCAGAGAGTCATGATCTGGTGGAAGATGAACCTGTTAATATGGAATATCCACTTCAACCGAGTTTCCAAGAAGAAAACGCAGCTGAATATGCGGCGATAAATGGAATGGCTGGTGCACGTCCGTTCGATGAAGATCAGACGGTTCAGTCAGTAGAGGAGGAACGAGAAGAAACGGCCGTTAGTAACGAAAGTGATGTCACCGCTAGTCGGGGTGTCGGTACGTTTGCGATCGTTCTTTCCATCTTGTCGTTATTTTTCTTACCAGTATTGCTTGGAGCAGCTGGGATCGTTGTTGGTTTTGTAACACGTCGAATCGGTTCGAAGACGCTCGGTAACTGGGCGATTGGAATTGGAGCCGTTTCGATTCTTATGACCGTCTTTTTCTCACCATTCTTTTAAGAGTGATGAGTGTGGGAGCAGTAGTAACGAAGTTTATAGCTGGTTAAAAAGAAAAGCATAAGCCACATGGCTTATGCTTTTTCTAATTGACGTTGTTTTTCATAATACTCTTCAGCAATTTTATCAATTTCAAGCTTTAACTCTTCAACCATTGTTTCTTCTGGTACTTTTCGAACAATTTCACCTTTCATAAAGAGCAAGCCCTCACCACGAGCACCAGCAATGCCGATATCGGCTTCACGTGCTTCACCAGGTCCGTTTACCGCACAACCAAGAACAGCTACTTTAATAGGTGCTTTGATCGTTGAGATATAGTCCTCAATCTCATTAGCGATGCTGATCAAGTCAATCTCAATACGTCCACATGTTGGACAAGAGATCAATGTAGCGGCGTTTGCTGCTAAACCAAATGACTTTAGCAATTCACGTGCTACTTTTACTTCCTCGACTGGGTCAGCACTTAATGAAATACGTACGGTATTTCCAATGCCTGAATTTAAAATGGCACCAAGGCCTGCTGCGCTTTTAATCGTTCCTGCAAATAATGTACCTGCTTCTGTAATTCCTAAGTGAAGAGGATAATCAAATGCTTTTGCTGCTTTTTCATAAGCTTCAATCGCTAAGTTTACATCAGATGCTTTCATAGAGACGATGATGTCATGAAAATCAAGGTCTTCTAGAATTTTAATGTGATGTAGCGCACTTTCTACCATGCCATCAGCTGTAGGGTAACCGTATTTTTCAATAATTCGCTTCTCAAGAGAACCAGCATTGACACCGATGCGAATTGGAATTCCTTTTTCTTTAGCCGCTTTTACGACAGCTTCCACTTTTTCGCGACGTCCAATGTTACCTGGGTTAATGCGGATTTTATCTGCTCCGCCTTCAATTGCTTTTAAAGCAAGCTTATAATCAAAATGGATGTCGACGACCAGTGGAATTGAGATCTGTGCTTTAATATCAGCAATTGCTTCAGCTGCACGCATATCAGGGCAAGCAACACGAACAATTTGACAGCCAGCTTCTTCAAGACGTTTAATCTCAGCTACAGTTGCTTCAACATCATGTGTTTTTGTTGTTGTCATACTTTGCACGACGACTTCATTGTTTCCGCCAATCGTCAAATTACCGACCTTAACCGGGCGAGTTTTTGTACGATGTGTTAATTCGGTCATTGACCAATCGCTCCTTTTCTAACAAAAATGTTTATACATTTTTGACTAGTCTCATATGAGATACGTATTCATTCTATCAATGAGCGTTAAGATTTGGCAAGAAGAAAGTCATTGGTTGGAGTAATATGGAAACTTATATGTTTTTCCAATTTGAATGGATTCAGGCTCTGTGCCTGGATTCAACTCTTTAAAGTCGTAAATAATTTCTTGAATGGTAGCAGGGACGGGTCCGTTTCCTTCATGTAAATGTTCGACGATCGACAAAACGGTAAACCCAGGTTCAATTGTTACTTCAACAAACGGTTCATTCATTGTTGTCACTTCTTCTGATTCTTCGGCAGGGGGTGGGGGCTCAGTCGTTGGTTTAACTGGTTCCGTTTGAGTCGTGGCCTCTAGTCCGTTGGGTAAAGTTCCAATTGTAAGATCATAATAAACGCTATAAAGAATGACGAGTACGAGCAAACCTAATCCAATTCGTTTCATGCTTGTCCTCCCAGAAAATTTAATCTCAAACGTCTTACGATACATCCTTAAAGTAAGTGTATGTATCTTTTGGGAAAGTATGACAAGCTATTGTGTGAAATGAACATACATAATTAAAGGTGTGGTGAATACATTGAGTGAGAACACAACTCGTCCGTTTATTTTAATAGTGATTATTGGCTTATTACCGATTGTCATGGTCTTAGGAAATTCAATGTTTATCCCTATCTTACCTTATATGCAAGTAGAGCTTGCGATGACAACTGTCCAAGCGGGTCTTATTTTGACGATCTTTTCGATTCCATCAGCTCTTTTTATTCCGATCAGTGGGGTGTTAAGTGATACGGTCGGTAAACGAAAAATGGCGATGCTTTCCTTAGTGGTAGTCATGGTTGGATGTGTTGTGTCCGCTTTTGGAGGTGTTTTTCATTCGATTTCTTGGATGTTAGTAGGGAGGTTCATTCAAGGGATTGGAGCAGGTGGGGTCACCCCAATTGCGATGGTGCTCGCTTCCGAATTATTTGCAAAAGAGCAGCGAAATCAGGCATTGGCATCGATTGAGAGTTTTAACGGTGTAGGAAAAGTAATTAGCCCGATTATCGGTGGACTTGTTCTCCTTGGTGTTTGGTATTATAGCTTTGTAGTATATTTTGCTGTTGCCTTTATGGCATGGGTTGGCATGTATCTGTTTATACCGAGTCAAAAGACTAGTGGCCAAAAGACTGGAGGGATGAAGAAGGCGTTTGCTGTCATGAAGGAAGAACGTCGATTGTTTATTCCGGTGTTAACAGCAAGTGGCGTAGGAATGTTTTTATTGTTTGGTTTTTTATTTCTGCTTTCTTATGAGTGGGAATTTGCTTTTCAGACCAATGGGTTGATGAAAGGAATGGCCCTTTCAATTCCGTTACTCATATTAACGGTTGCCTCAATCGTTGTCGGAAAATACCGACTAAAATCAGCCGATCAAATTAAAGGAAGTATTGTTATAGGATTAGGAGTCATCTCTCTAGCAAGTCTTCTGTTTATTTTTTCAATGACCATGATCGTCGATTTGCTCCTTACGAGTGTTTTAGCTTTAGGGTTAGGATTTTTATTACCAGGCTGTAGTGCAAGTATCGCAGCGGTAGTTGAACGTGAGGTGAAAGGTAAGGTGTTTTCATTATATGCGATGGTTCGCTTTTTAGGTGTAGCATTTGGCCCAACTGTATTTGGGGTGTGGATGCACGACCGAGAACAAATGATGTTTAATGTATTCCTGTTAGCGGGTGTCACTTGTGTCATTTTGCTATGGAATTGGACATGTTTACCAGTTGGGAAACAATGTGAAACACAACAAACATCATGAGATAAATGAAAAATAGTTCTTAAGTCCCTTCCTTTTTATCTGTAAAAACGGTTTCCTATTGAGTAGAGCATTCTTTTTATTGATCGAGTGCTTTGACTGTTTTTTCGGCAGTCAAAAATAAAGGAGTCGATGATCTTGAAACAAACATGGAAGAAACTCATCTCACTTGCACTAGTGTTTTCATTATTAGTACCAACTATTACACCAGCCGTTGCATTAGCGGATGCAGCACCTGGGGATGTCATTATTACTTTAGGTGAAAACCTATCTCCTGCAGAGCGAGAGAAAATCTTAGCTGAAATGGGAGAAACAGAAGAAAGTGAAGTCATAACAGTTAGTAACCAAGAAGAGCGAGAGTACTTGGGAGATTATATCAGCTCCTCGCAAATTGGAACGCGTGCACTATCATCAACAAAAATTACATTAGGTCAATCGGGTTCGGGGATCAATGTTGAAACAAATAACATCACATGGGTAGCGGAGGCGATGTATGCAAACGCACTTGTCACAGCAGGGGTTGAAGATGCTGACATTTACGTAACAGCTCCGTTTCCCGTCTCAGGTACGGCAGCTTTAACAGGATTAATTAAAGCATATGAGATTGCAGCGGAAATTGAAATTCCTGAAGAGCAAAAGCAGGTAGCCAATGAAGAAATGGTGCGAACGGCCGAACTTGCTGAGTCGATTGGGGTAGAAGAAGCAACAGAACTGATGAACCGTATTAAAGAAGAGATTGCGAAAAATCCGGTTGAAACAGAGGATGATTTACGTGAACTTATTCGTCGTGTTGCTGCTGAATTAGGAGTTACATTGACAGATTCAGAATTAGACGGATTGGTGTCTTTGTTTATGCGCATGAAAAACTTGAACATTGACTGGGATCAAGTTCAAGACCAAATCTCGAAAGTACGTGACAACCTTGGAGATTTCTTAGCACGAGAAGACACGCAATCATTTATTAGTAAGATGCTAGATGTACTAAACGAATTGATTGATTCACTAAAAGGACTATTTACATCAGAAACATAAGAGAGGGGAGGACCCTCTCTTTTTTATATGACTTATTGGATTAGACACTTTTTGCTGTCGTTGAAAGCTGTAGGAAAGCAGGAATTGGTTCTTTGGCGATTGTTTTTTCCAGATTCTTTTTTTCATGATTAGATTTTTTCTTTGTCAACACGAACACCTCCAGTATGTATAGAATAGCCATATTGCTACTTTTTTTATTCATTTTGTGAAATGATGAAACAAATGTCATAATAAACCGTATATAGATATCAAAGAGGAGGGACTTAGATGGAATGGCTTGATTCAGCAACAATCGGATTTTTTGTCGTATTTCTAGGTACGTTATTTTTATTTGGTGAGCTGCTCGTTAGAATGAGAGGACTTTTTGCCATTTTAGGTGTCGCAATTATGGCCATGTATTTCTCTTATCATCTAGCAGGGGATGTTGGCTTTTGGGTTGTGATCCTTTATGTCATTGGCTTATTGCTGATCATTGTTGATGGGAAAGTTATAACGGATGGAACGGTTGCGTTACTTGGGCTACTCTTAATGATCACAGGGTTAGCGCTACCTGCACCAGACTTAATTTATGGAATCCTTGTCTCGATGGGATTTTTAGTTGGTGGATTTAGTTCCGGTTTATTTCTAAAAGTATTTCCGTCACGAAACTTATGGTCTCGTTTGACGCTTAAAGACCGGTTAACCAATGAGATGGGATATAATTCAATGCGAGAAGATTATCGTCAGCTTATAGGTCAACATGGAAAAACAATTAGTCCATTTAGACCAACGGGAACCGTAGAAATCAATGACAAACATTATAGTGCAACAAGCGGAAGTCAGTGGCTCGAAGGGAATATAGAAGTAGAAGTGGTGGATGTCGACGGGACTAGAATTGTCGTTAAGCGACGTCAAAAAGATGAAAAAGCAAGCGAGTGACCGTTTAAGGTTACTCGTTTGCTTTTCTTTTTGGGATAGGGATGGATTGGATGGCAAGGATAATGATCGCCATGGTCGTTAACACCATAACAAACGAAGGGATGCCTCCCACAAAAACATCGAGCCATGAAAAAGCAATAACAGGAAGAGTCAGCGCATGTGCTGTGATTAGCCACATATGACGATACTGGATGTTTTTCCTTTTGCCGCGGAATAATAAAGCGACAAAAGCTAAGATTGTTACGCCTAGAAACGCTACGCCTAAAAGTCCGCTATAAAGAAGTAGGGAAACAATCGTAATCAATAAAGGAAGGAAACCCTTCACATCAGAAAGTCGCTCGGTTAGCTCGTCCCGATTCACTTGCTCAAGCCCGACTAACGTATAAGAAACCTGTTGTGTGGACCCGTACTGAAAAAGTAACGCCTCATGTTGTTGAAAAACAACGCCCTCTCCAAGTGTCGCAATATCAGTGCTTGTTAGTTCATTATAAGGATCAAGAACAAACACACCTTGTGAGACGGATTGGTTAATATAGGGTTCATCGAGATCTGCTTGTAGCTGACCATTTTCTAAGCTGAAATTAGGAAGGTCATTCGTTAAGCTCTCCTCAAGTTGATTAAGACTCGTTATGTAGGTCATAGCCATCGTAATTATAAACGGTATACAAGCAATGAACACAACCGCTAGAACATGGAAGATCGCTTTCGTGATTGGCCGCAATCTGCTATAGGCAATCACTTTGCGATTATAAAGGCTTTTAACAAAAAATTGTAAACTGTTCATGTGATTCTCCTCTCGCGTCAACCATATTTTAACGAAAGCAGCAGAAGACAACAAGTTGCAATTAAGTGAACAAGCGAATTTTTTAACATGAGTTAAAGTGCTTTGTTCGATGTTCGATGGCTTATGTGGAAATTGAAACAAGTGATTATGGATCAATGAGAAATTTTTCACTGCTTTTTCGTTCTTCATTATGCTATAATAAGCTAGGTTAGAACTTGGTTGACGGATCAGAAAAGAAATTGAAAAAAAGTTATTGACTTTAATTCGGTAGATTGGTATTATAATTCTTGTCTTCAATATTCCACAGTAGCTCAGTGGTAGAGCAATCGGCTGTTAACCGATCGGTCGTAGGTTCGAGTCCTACCTGTGGAGCCAATATGGCGGTGTAGCTCAGCTGGCTAGAGCGTACGGTTCATACCCGTGAGGTCGTGGGTTCGACTCCCTCCGCCGCTATCCTTTTTTACATATTTGCTACATGGCGATTGTGGCGAAGTGGTTAACGCACCGGATTGTGATTCCGGCATTCGTGGGTTCAATTCCCATCAGTCGCCCCATTCATGGACCCTTAGCTCAGTTGGTTAGAGCACTCGGCTCATAACCGATCGGTCGTAGGTTCGAGTCCTACAGGGTCCACCATAGTCATTTTATTCGGAGGAATACCCAAGTCTGGCTGAAGGGATCGGTCTTGAAAACCGACAGGCGGGTCAAACCGCGCGGGGGTTCGAATCCCTCTTCCTCCTCCATACATAAGCGTAATGAATGACAAATAAAAAAAGGTAGCCATCTTGGCTACCTTTTTTGTGTTTTATAAGAAAATCCAAGTAACAAGACCGAGAGAGACGCAATAAATCGCAAAGTAACTAAGTTTGGCTTGTTGAACCATCGAGATTAACCATTTGATGCCAACTAACGCAAAAACGAAGGAAGAGAAAAAAGCGAGCCAAAGCTGTAGTTCATATCCACTGGAAAATTGACTAGCCAATTCAGGTAGTTTTAATATCGTGATACCCGTAATAATAGGTACAGACAGAAGAAACGAGTAGCGAAGGGCTGTTTCCTTATTCAGTCCACACCAAAGGGCAGCCACAAGCGTACTTCCTGCCCGTGAAATACCTGGAATGACTGCTAGTGCTTGACCTAAACCAATGAGTAGTGCGTGTCTCCATTTGATTTCGGTTACACCGCGCATGCCAGGGTTGACGCCATGTTCAATTAAGATTAAGAAAATCCCAGTAATAATAAGGGAAGCGCCAATGGTTGCTGTATTGGTAATGGATTCCCCAAGCCATGTTTCAAGTGATTTTCCGACAAGCATGGTAACTATGGTCGATGCCATCATTAAGAGAGCAAATCGGAAATGTGCTTTGCTTGTGTGGTCGTTTTTAACTAAATAAAGATAAGTTCCTTGGGCAATACTAAAGAGATCTTTTCGAAAAAATAATAAAACCGCAAGCAATGATGCGATGTGTAAAAAAACTTCAAATGTTAAATCCTCACCACCTGTATTGACATTTAACAACCGTTCAAAAATAATTAAATGGGCACTGCTTGAAATCGGTAAAAATTCAGAGATCCCTTGTATAAATCCGATGAAAAGAGCCTCAATCCAAGTCATCTTAACCTCCTACTAGTCATTCGTTACTCCATCTTATGGGGACAAGAGAGGTTTTATGAATTAGTTCGTTTAATTATTCCATGCCTGGGGTACCGTATATATGTCATCTAGAATGGTGCCGATCAAGTCATTTTCGTTGCAAAAAAGTGAAAATTTTGGTAATGTGAGAGGTGGATAGACTTACGAAACATTCGTGTTGACTAAGTCATTTGCCTATTGGGACATGTCGTTCCATGTTACATTTGTATTGATTATAAGGAGGAGATTTTGAAATGGCTTACGAATTACCACAATTACCTTACGCAGCAAACGCACTAGAACCTCATATTGATGAGCAAACGATGAATATTCACCACGGGAAGCACCATAACACTTACATTACTAAGCTTAATGCAGCAATTGAAGGACATGCAGACCTTCAAAGCAAAAGCATTGAAGAACTAGTAAGTAACTTGGATGCTGTACCTGAAAACATTCGTGGTGCAGTACGTAACCACGGTGGCGGCCATGCTAACCACTCTTTATTCTGGCAAATCCTTTGCCCAAATGGTGGCGGAGCTCCAACTGGCGAGTTAGCAAGTGCGATTGAAGAAGCATTTGGTAGCTTAGATACATTCAAAGAAAAATTCGCAGATGCAGCAGCAAACCGTTTCGGTTCTGGCTGGGCATGGTTAATCGTAGATGGTGGCAAGCTTGCTATTACAAGCACACCAAACCAAGATACACCGTTAATGGAAGGCAAGACACCAATCCTTGGATTAGATGTTTGGGAGCATGCATACTACCTAAACTACCAAAACCGTCGTCCTGACTACATTAACGCATTCTGGAATGTAGTAAAATGGGATGAAGTAGCGAAGCGTTTCGCTGAAGCTAAATAATTCCTACAATAAAAAAGCAAAGTCCATTGGGCTTTGCTTTTTCTAATGCAAAAAAAGCTTGTCGCAGCTGAACGAGTCATTTCCGCTTTTAGTGATATCGAGCTACAATGACTAGCTGCTCGAGGTCTTTTCTGCCTAAAATAGTTTGGCAAAGGGCGGCCAAGCCTATTTCATTCAGAAAAGCTTGTCGCAGCTGAACGAGTCATTTCCGCTTTTACTTGTATAACGTTTTTTTGTTAAGACACACTACTTGATAAGGGTGGTGGAGTCGGTGAAGAAGTCCGTGATTCAAAAATTGATTGGTGATATTGAAGTAACGCGGGAACTGGTTCTTCTTTTAACCATAGGGGGTTTGTATGCGTTAAGCATTGCGTTATCAAATACATTTGTCAATGTGTACTTGTGGAAGCAGTCCGGAGAATTTATTGATCTGGCCCTATATAATTTAACCGCTGTTATTTTTCAACCATTAACCTTTATCTTAGCTGGACGTTGGGCGAAGAAAATTGATCGAGTGATTGTGCTGAGGTTAGGAGTTATTTTCTTAGCTGGATTTTATTCTACCGTTCTTTTATTGGGTGATTTGGCGAGTCATTATTTAATCGTATTAGGAGCATTACTTGGAATTGGATTTGGCTTTTATTGGTTAGCGTTTAACGTATTAACCTTTGAAATCACTGAACCGGAAACGAGAGATTTCTTTAATGGGTTTTTAGGATTGCTTACCTCATTTGCGGGTATGATAGGTCCGATTGTTTCAGGGTATGTCATTACGAGGATGGAGAAGTTTACAGGGTATTCGATCATTTTCGGTGTTTCGCTTACCTTGTTCGTTGTGGCCGTGCTAATGAGCTTTATGTTGAAAAGACGCGCGGCAGAAGGGAAGTTCTTCTTTAGACGCATACTTAAAGAGCGTAAGTATAATCCGAATTGGCGACACATTCTTCATGCTCATTTTTTTCAAGGCTTAAGAGAAGGAACTTTTTTATTTGTGATTGTTGTGTGGGTGTACATTGTCACAGGTAGTGAACTCGCAATCGGTACATATGGTCTTGTTGCTTCAGGTGTTCAATTTGTCGCATACTATGCGGCTACAAGGTTAATCAAACCCAGTTTTCGAAAAAAGTCAATTCTTATTGGTGGTTCGATTCTTTATGCGGCGATCTTTCTCATCGTCTTTGACATCTCGTTTGCCAAACTCATCATGTATGGCGTCGTGATTTCGATTGCTTATCCGATGTTGCTCGTCCCTTATATCTCTTTGACCTATGATGTGATTGGAAAAGGGTGGAAGGCAGCAGAGATGAGAATTGAATACATCGTCGTTCGAGAATTATTTCTAAATAGCGGTCGAATTGTTTCGGTGTTGCTATTTATTTGTGCCATTGTCTTTTTCCCTGAAGAAAAAAGTATCCCTATTGTCTTAATGATTCTTGGTATAGGGCATTTTCTCATTTATTTCTTCGTTCGCCATGTGCAATTTAATAAGCCGAACGGAGGCGAAAGTTACAGCTTTGCTCGTCAAAAAAATGGGGATGGTGGCAGCACAGGCGGAACGTCTCTGTAAACATTTTCTAGTGATAACTAACGGGTGAAGTCTTTGACATCGTATGTCGATATGATATACTTAGCGTAACAAATTAGAAATTGCCTGCCGTGTTAGTGAGCTTCACCTTGTTTCGAACCTTGCGTTTTAATAGGGAGTTCTACATTGAGTAATTAACAGCAAGCCAGCATGTTCTGGACGCTGAAGATTAATCTGCGAACACCCACCTACACAAGTAGGTTCTTGAAACAATTGAAGCAACGGCATACGCGGGTACACATATTACCAATAGACACCTCCACTAGGTGTCTATTGTCATGTATACACCTGAATGGATAAGGGGACTTGTGTATGGGGAAAAACAAATTAAAGAGAAAAGGTCATGTTCCGGCAAGACTGAATATGCTGTTCTTTGCCGTTTTCATTCTTTTTTCAGCATTAATTTTGCGATTGGGAATGGTTCAAATTGTTGAAGGTGAAACGTATGAGAGAATATTAGATCAAACGAGTAGCTCTACAGCGAGGATCGATGCACCAAGAGGGCTTATGATTGATCGTTACGGACATACAGTTGTTGATAATCAGTTAGAATTATCAGTTACATATACGAATCCATCAAGACGAACGTCTTCAGAAGCGATATTAGATATCGCCAAGGACCTAGAACAATTAATTGAAATGGATACAAGCCGATTGACCGAGCGAGATCGAAAAGATTATTGGTTATTGATTCAAGACCGCGAGCGTAGGATGGAGCTTGTCACACCGGAGGAACGGAGCCAATTAGATGGTCCGTCTGAAGAGTATCAATTAGAAATTGAGCGAATAACAGATGAGTTACTCGCCGAATTGACGGATCGAGATGAGCATATACTGGCGATTTTTCGAGAAATGAGCCGTGGCTACGCGAATTCTCCGCAACGAATTAAGCGCGGGATTACTGAAGAAGAAGCAAACATTATTAGTGAGAATTTAGACCGTCTCCCAGGTGTTGACATTCAACGGGATTCACGTCGGAATTATGTGTATAGAGATGCATTTAGAACGATTTTTGGAAATACAGGATCATTACCAAGAGAACAACTAGATTACTATTTATCAAGAGGGTATGACCGTTCTGATATTGTCGGGACAAGTTACTTAGAACAACAGTATGAAGACGTGTTACGTGGCCAAAAAGGTGTTGTCGAAAGCATCACTAGTACCTCGGGAAATGATGTGAACCGATCTGTGAATGAGCAACCTGGTCAACGCGGCAATGATCTCGTTCTTACTTTAGACATGGAAATGCAACAAAAGTTAGATGGGATCATCGTAGACGAGATTAATAGCAAAAGTAACGCATTCATTAAGGATCGTTCTGCTTATGCTATTATGATGGACCCGCAAACAGGTGATATTTTAGCGATGTCTGGTTACAACGATAGCCTTCAAAACAGAAACGATCAAATTGGTAACGTGACAAAATCATTTGAGATGGGATCAGCAGTTAAAGGTGCTTCTGTTTTAACCGGATTTCATTTAGGAGTTATTAGCCCAGGTCAAACAGTCTTTGATCGACCTCTAGATTTACCAGGAAATGTGCGTAAGCGATCTTACGTCAACATGGGGAATGTCAATGATGTCAAAGCACTAGAACGATCTTCAAACGTCTATATGTTTGAGATTGCGATGCGGATGGCCGGCTATAACTATGGCACGAGTTCGGGTTTCAATATGACAAAAGTTCGTGAGGCATACAATGATACACGATATTATTTTAGTCAATTTGGTTTAGGGGCAGATACAGGGTTAGATCTACCTGTTGGATCAACAGGTATCGATGGTGGATTTAGTGATCCTGGTAATCTACTAGATTTAATGATTGGGCAGTTTGATACGTATACCCCTCTTCAACTGGCTCAATATATATCAACGATTGCCAACGACGGGTATCGTGTCAAACCTCGACTCGTTTCAGAAGTGCGTGAACCAAGGTTGGTGGCTGATGAGCCTGGAGCTGTTTTGCATAGCATCGAACCAAGAATTTTAAATAGAGTCGATATGTCGGATGATCATATTCAACGTGTTCAACAAGGATTTCATCAAGTGATGCAAGGTTCACAAGGAACTGGTCGAAATTTATTCGGAAATACGTCTTATAATCCTGCTGGTAAAACTGGGACAGCACAGGTTTCAGTGGCAGTAGGTGAAAGGAATAACCGAAGAGTTATTCAAGGGAACAACCAAATTCTGGTAGGGTATGCGCCGTATGACAACCCTCAAGTGGCTTTTGCGATTATCGTTCCCTACACTGTCCGAGATAATGAAGCAAACTTTGCTCAAAGTATCGGAAAGAAGATGCTTGATGAGTACTTTGACTTATCAGAAGAACGGAATGGGCCGATCAAAGCCGATGAACCAAGCCTTGAGGAAGTAGAAGATTTTTAATACAAAGGAAGCTTGCCCAGTTACTAAAACTGAGGCAAGCTTCTTTTTTTTACGTGATTCTGTTGACGATATCGCGGAAGCTCATTGTGCTGCTTACTTCAAAATCACCGGCACGTACTTTTTCAGCTAAGTTATTTTGTTCTAGAAAAGATAGAAAATCACTCGCACTCTCTATGATCATCGCATTCTCTAATTGATTGGCGACATCTGCCGAGCTTGTCCCTGCTGTGATCGATAGTGTCATCGTGTACACATTAACGGTATCAACGCTCACATTTTCAGGTAGATTTTCCACTTCCTCAGTAGGAGCTTCTTCTACAACAGGTTCCTCTGTTACAGGCTCTTCATCAGCTGTTGCTGTCGGTTCCTCGGCTGCTACATAATATCCTGCTTCTTGTAAACGAGTCATCATCTCAGCGACCTCTAATTCTTCCTGCTCAACAATAGTAATTGGTTCTTGGATCTGAGTGGGTGAGAGAGCGTATGTGGCCCATATAATACCTGATGCGAGCACCATCCCACCAGCTAAACCGCGTAATCCATTTGGTGACATAATTATTGGCCCCCTGTAGTAAGCCTATCAGTTGATTCAATCATACGTTCAACTTCAAGTGATGTAAGACCCGTCTTTTCAGCAATGATTTCTAACGTGTACCCTTTGCTGTGAAGATCCTCCACTTCGTCTACTAGTTTTTGCGTAGAGGCAGACCTTGTGACACGTGGCTGATCTGTATTGCTCACGAGCAACTCTTCTTCTAGAATTCGAATCTTTTTCTTTAACTGATAGATCTCTTGCATTAGTGTAATTGAAAAGTTCTCCATTTGTCGTTCTACTTCTGTTGCCTTGTCTTTACGGAAGAAAGATAAAACAAAAAGGAGAATGGCAATTACTAAGAGAATCATGATAGTCCATTCGATCATCTTACAACCCTTCTCTCTATAAACTTCTATTTTACTACTCTATTATACACGTTTCTATCACCTACAAAAAAGTGGTTTTCGTCCTACTTCCTCGACAAATTATAAATGAAACGCTTACAAAATAAGGATGCGAGCTTCTTACGGTAAAAACGACACGACCGTATGACACCATTCGCTATCGAATAGTGACGAAAAATTTATTTATGCTTAACAAACACAAGCTGAGTAAGTGCGTGACAAAAACAGACATTTTACCCCTGCTTGTTCAGATATGCGATGGTCGGTATGATTAATATAACAAGATATGCAACGTTTTCACCGATTATGTAAAGTCAGCTTCGACACTTTTGGAGGTGTAGAAATGATAGAAGATATTGTTAAATTACGAGAAAAAGGGTTTTCTTTTCGAAAGATCGCAAAAGAACTCGGAACGACGGTTGGAAAAGTGCAATATCGATTCCAGAAACATCAAGAAGAACGACAAACGAAAAAGGAGATTATACTAATGCCTAAAGAGATGAGAAGAGAATTACCAGCATCGTATGAACGGGATGAGTTAATGCTTCTACCAAGAACGCCGACTAGCTTGCATGCTTATTTTGAAACGAGTCACTTTACAAGACAATTGATTGAACATCAAATGAGAACACCTTGGCATGAACTTCAGAAGGTATTGCGTTTGTATGATATCACAGCGATCGATTTTAATGGTCATCATTCTCATCGATTTGTGGATGCGGATCTCCCTGAGGTGACAAACAATTGGTATTTTCATGGGGTAGAAGAAAATCGTACATACATCCTAGACCTTGGAGTAAGAACAAGAGATCATTCATTCTTTTCAATCATGCGCTCGAATCCGATTGATACACCACGATTGAAAAGTAGCATGCGAGGGCAGTATCAAGAAGCCCTACACAATTGGCAGCAAGGTGTAAGTAACGACCCACAATGGCTAGAGCATTTTAGTACGTATTCATATTATGAGTCTACGAAATAAGGAGGAGAGCGACATTGTCAAAAGGTTATTTTTCATTTATCCTTCATGCCCATTTACCTTATGTGAGACATGAAGAAGAGGGTCGATTAGAAGAACGGTGGTTGTTTGAAGCATTAACAGAGACGTACATTCCACTCCTATGGTCTATAGAAGAGGCAGGAGCAATAGATGCGATGACGATCTCCTTTACCCCGCCGTTAATGGAGATGCTAGCAGACCCACTAATGCAAGAGCGTTACCTGCACTATTTATTGAAGACGGAAGAATTATTAAGGAAAGAAACTGTCTTACTTGAAGAAGACGAGGCATTCAATCCTTTGGTGCCTTTCTATCAGAATAGATATCGGAAAATTCGTGAAACTTTCCTTGCATGGGAAAAAAATATCTTAAAAGCCTATAAGGATTTAAATGAAAAAGGTCTCGTTACCCTTATGACATCTGCAGCAACTCATGCCTTTTTACCTTATGTAAAAACAGAATCTGCAGTTCGTGCCCAAATTAGAGAAGGTGTTCGTGCTTTTGAAAAGCATTTCGGCTACAGACCAAAAGGTTTTTGGTTACCTGAATGTGCGTTTGCTCCAGGGATTGATCGAATCTTAATCGAAGAGGGCATTCAATATACATTTGTAGATGAACATACGGTATTAAGTGCTGATCCGAAACCATCGAGACAAGCTGGTGCCCCGATATATTCTCCTCATGGCTTAATCTTATTTCCGCGACATACGGAACTGTCGAGTAAAGTGTGGAGTTCTTCACTAGGCTATCCGGGTGATGTTGATTATCGTGAGTTTTACCGCGATATCGGATACGAACGAGATTGGGACTATATTAAATCGTATGTACATGAAGATGGGATTCGCGTTGACACAGGATTGAAATATCATCGCATCACAGGTCAAACAGAACATAAAGAGCCATATAACCGCGAATGGGCTGAGCAGAAGATCACGCATCACGCCACCAATTATGTGGAAACAATTAACTCTTTTGCTGATCAAAACCAACAGCAGTGCTATCCACCTTACTACATGGCCGCTCCATTTGACGCTGAGTTATTCGGTCACTGGTGGTTTGAAGGAACAGAGTGGATCGGACAAGTTTTACAAATGGCGAGCGAGAATGTTCCCTTTGTAAGTCCAGAAACGTATATTGACCGACATTTTCAAGACTTTGAAACGAATCATATTTCCTTTTCAACATGGGGCAGAGAAGGATACGGGGATGTTTGGTTAAGCCCTAAAAATGATTATATGTATCGACATCTTCATCGATTAGAGCAAGATTTAGCTACTGTGGTTGCCCTTAAAGCAGCACCGACGGACCTAGAGAAACGATTAATGGATCAAATGGTACGCGAGTGGATGTTAGCTGTTAGTAGTGATTGGGCGTTTATTGTCGATGGTGATAGTGCCGTTCAATATGCGAAGGAACGTTTTGACACGCATGTCTCCCGCTTTGATGAGCAAAAGGAGCAATTGTTTTCTCATCAAATTGAAGAGAGTTGGGTTTTACAACAAGAAAAAGAGTTTCCGTTTTTAGACAATATTGACATGTCGGTATTTCTATCCAATCACGACTCCTATGTTGTTCAGAAATCCGAAGAGAACGTGGCAGAAGCGAAAAGACGGACGATCTTAATGCTTAGTTGGGAATTCCCACCGATGATGGTTGGAGGCCTATCGCGCCATGTATTTGATCTATCCCGTGCGCTTGTAAACGATGGGCATACAGTTCACGTATTAACATCTGAAGTTCATGGCTACCCAGCTTATGAGGTGAACCAAGGTGTTCATGTTCATCGCTTAAAAGGCTTACAACCTGAAGCAACATCGTTTTTTAATTGGGTTGGAAGTTTAAATGTGGCGATGGCATCATACGGTGAAAAGCTCAGTCGAACAGAACGCTTTGACGTCATACACGCTCATGATTGGCTTGTAGGAGTGGCGGCAACGAGCTTAAAGAAAAAATTAAATATTCCGCTACTTGCGACGATTCATGCGACAGAGCATGGACGAAATAACGGCATTCACTCTGAGCTTCAATATGAGATTAACCAGAAGGAATGGGAATTAACGTATGAAGCCGATCGCGTCATTGTATGTAGTGATTACATGAAAAAAGAATTAGAGACCATTTTCTCCTTACCAGAAGAGAAGCTAAGTGTCATTCCAAATGGAGTCGACCTAGACTTAATTCGCTCAATAAAAGATTCAGCCACTTCACTTCAGCCAAATGACAAATTTACGGTCTTTACCGTTGGGCGTATGGTGAAGGAAAAAGGGTTTCAAACGGTCATAGATGCGGCTGATGTATTTAGAGAAAAAGGCATAGGAATCCAATTTGTCTTAGCTGGCAAGGGACCAATGTTAACAGAGTATCAACAACAAGTCAGTGATAGAAACTTAAACGAGTATGTTCGATTTTTAGGATTTATTACAGATGAAGAGCGAAATGATTGGTTTAGCCTAGCGGATGCGGCAATCTTCCCGAGTTTATACGAACCTTTTGGCATCGTAGCTCTTGAAGGAATGGCTGCTGGAAAACCAACCATTGTCTCTGATGTAGGCGGTCTATCCTCAATTATTGCTCATGGTGAAAACGGATTAAAGATGATTCCTGGTGACAAAGAGAGTTTAGTGACACAAGTGATGTATTTATATAATCATCCGATCACTCGAGAAGCGCTAGCTACACAAGGCTTGCGTGATGTCAAAATGAAATTTGATTGGGGCGCTATTGCTAAGCAAACTGAAAGAGAATTTGAGATATGTTTAGCCGGTCAACTAGTGGCGGCGAATTAAAAGGAGGCGATGTGTAGTGAAAGGTGTCATTATGGCAGGAGGAAAAGGTACAAGATTACGTCCATTAACATGTCAGTTACCAAAGCCGATGGTTCCATTATTACAAAAACCAGTAATGCAATACAGCATCGAGCTATTAAAGAAACATGGTATTACAGACATTGCTGTAACTGTACAATATTTACCAGATGAAATTCGTGACTATTTCGGTGATGGAGAAGAGTTTGGTGTTCGCTTAACATACTTTGAAGAAATAGAGCCATTAGGGACAGCTGGAAGTGTGAAGCAGGCTGAAGAATTTTTAAATGAACCGTTTGTCGTAGTGAGTGGAGATGCATTAACTGACTTTGATTTACAAGCGGGGATTAAATTTCACGAGCAAAATGATGCGCTGGTTTCGATCTTTATGAAACAGGTGGCTTGTCCGTTAGAGTTTGGTGTGATTATGACGAATCAAGACGATGAGATTGTGCGTTTTCTTGAGAAGCCCAGTTTAAGTGAAGTGTTTAGTGACACGGTTAACACAGGCATCTATGTGATGGATCCAAGCATCTTCTCTTATATTGAAGAAGGGAAGTCCGTTGACTTTAGTAAAGATGTATTCCCAAGACTTTTAGAAGAGAAAGCGGGAATGTATGGGTATGCTGCTGATGGTTATTGGTCCGATATTGGAAACTTAGAACAATATCGTCAAGCACATATGGATATTTTAAACCGTGATGTGAAAGCATCGATTATGGGAATAGAAGTGGAACCAGGAATCTTCGTTGATCAAACAACAACGATAGAAGAAGGTGCTGTCATTGAAGCGCCTTCATTTATCGGCAAGAATTCGACGGTGCGCAAACATGCTAAAGTTGGCCCATACTCGGTGGTCGGCTCTAATACGATCATCTCCGAAGAAGCAACGATCAAGCGTTCTGTCGTCTGGAACGGGGTATTTGTTGGTCGACAATCGGAACTACGAGGCGTAACGATTTGTGACGGAGTAAAGATGGGTGCAAAGTCTAGTGCCTATGAACAAGCTGTGATCGGTCGCCAAAGTGAAATTGGGGAGGAAGCAAGCATTCAACCAGGTATGAAAATTTGGCCGCATAAGCGAATCGCAGAAGGCGCCGTTGTTTCAGATTCGGTTGTCTGGAATGATCAAGACTCTATCACTCCATTGTTAAATGGGCATCGAGCAATTGGTGTGGCCAATGTTGAAGTGACCCCTGAACATGTTAGTCGCCTAGGAGCGGCATTTGCATCTACTCTAGCTGTTGGTGGTGAGTTTGTTTTATCTGGTGACCATCAGGCATTTACGAAGTTATTAAAACTATCCTTTGCTCAAAGTGTGCAAGCAACAGGAGTAGACGTTGTCGATTTGGATGAAGCTGCTTTGCCAGTTCTTCGTAAAACGATTGCAGACTTTCAATTTGCAGGTGGGGCACATATTAGAGTGAACCAAGATCAACATGTAGTCATTGAATTTTTTGATCATCAAGGTCTTCCTATTACTAGTTCTCTCCAAAAAGAACTAGAAAAAATTGTTACTTTTAGTACGTACCGCCGTGTTGCTTTTGACCAATTGGGCTCGTACAATGTCAACACTCATTTTGAGGAAATCTATGTGAAGCAAATTCTTTCCTTTGTTGATAATAAAGTATACAAACATGGTGGTATCTCGGTCGCAATTTTCACTCAGGAGCGTACGAGCTCAGAGTGGATTGCATTAGCGCTACGACGTCTCGGTTGTCAGGTAGAGACATCGATTGAGAGCTTCGACTTAGACAAAATAGCTCTTGAGATGACGATGTCAGACGCAGATATTGGTATTATTCTTGGTGAAACAGGTGAATTTATTACGCTAGTGACTCCAGAAGGACATATCGTGACAGATGAAGAGAAACTAGTACTGTTCGTTGATATGCATCTGGCCTATGAAGAGCAAGAGCAAATTGCCATCCCATTATACGGAGGTTCCACACTTATAGAGTACGTTCGATCTCATCATAAAGAGGTCATTCGCACAAAAGCATCAGCAAGAGATATGATGATGGCGGAGGAAAATGTCCAACTTTATTGCTTTGATGGGTTGTATGCCGCTACACACCTTATCTACACGTTGCTAGAAAGAAATCAAACGCTAGATCAATATGTGAATACTCTACCAAGAGAGTCTCTAGTCAAACAAGAAGTGTCGTGTCGATCCGATCAAAAGGGTATGGTGATGCGTGCACTAATGGAAACACTAGAACAAGAGGACGTAGAGCTAATCGAAGGGATGCGAGTAAGTCATCCAGAAGGAGGGTGGACATACATTGTACCAGACCAGAATGAGCCGGTTTTCACAGTCTATGCACAAGCCGATGAGCCAGAGATGGCGAGATTACATGCAAACTACTACATCGATCAAATCCATCAGCTCGTTACAAAATCAACATTCGTTCACTCTTCATAACTCACTTACTACAGATTTACAATCTAAGGTAGGGATTTGGAAGGATGGACAGACGAGTTGGTTACATGAAGAGCAATGGCGAATCGCGCCTATATACAAACGAGAGGAGGGTGTGAAGCTACTAGCAGCTTACCACCCTACCTATCACCTTCATGTCACAATTATTGAGCGTGCTTTTGCAGATATGATAGGGTATCATAGACAGTTGTTTATTCGAAATGAATGTTCCAAAGCCCAAGATATAAAATTGCTTTTTCACCAGCGACCAATGACTCAATCAAAAGAGCCTACAATAAGCTTTTATGCACCGATCTCTAAAGCTTTGATTCATTCAGATGGTCAGTCTTATGTGACAACCTTTGCTAAAGGGACAAGAGAAGAGTTGTTTTCATATGCTGTTGGAGACTTGGACTCTATTTGGAATGACTTGACAGGCTCGCTTATGACTCATTCTTTTGTGAAACAATCATCAGAAAGTGTTATGGTGAATTCACTCTTTCTTCCTGCGAATGGGGAAAAAAGAGTGGAACAATGGATGCATGCGGGCGAATCAATTACAGAAAGCGAGCAATTTATGACGAAATTCGGTCGTGCAAACAACGAAATTTGATAAAAATTGACGCTGTAAAGAAAAAACACTTGATCCCTACCGAAAGATTTGCTATCATATTCAAGTATGACAAGTATGACAAGTATGAAGTAAGTTATGTTTGGAGGGATATCGGATGCGTGTACAAGTAACTCTTGCTTGCACTGAGACAGGCGATCGTAATTATATTACATCTAAAAACAAACGCGAAAATCCTGAGCGTATTGAACTTAAAAAATACTGCCCAAGATTAAAGCGCCACACTCTACACCGTGAGACTAAATAAGCAGCTGGATTCTTCCACTGCTTATTTTTTTTTGCTGAAATGATGACGCTTGCATGGGCATTTCTAATTGACTTAACTCGATAGCGATCATGTATACTGAAAGTGAAACGTTTTGACAACGTACTGTGTACAGTATAGATGGAACACATACATAGAAAAACACGAGCGATCGTCATGAAGGTGTGAGGGCAAAGGAGAGTAAGTTTCATGGATGAGAAAAAATTCTACCGGGCGTTGGTCAACAGTAAGTTAGAACAGCTTACAAAAGAAACAATAGAAAGAGAAACCTCTCAATTGATTGAAAAAGTATTAAGTGATCCGCATTGGATTGAAGCAAGAACAATCGGATTGACGATTTCAAAAGGTTTAGAGGTTGATACATATGCACTAATAAAAGCCGCATGGTCTTTAGGTAAGGTTGTGGCTGTCCCGAAAATAAAAAAGGGCACAAGAGACATGGTGTTTTATGAAATACAGCGTTTTGAAAACCTAGAGGATACATTCTTTGGATTAAAAGAACCTAAACCATCTGTGTGTAGACTCGTTGATAAGCAAGAACTCGATCTTATTTTTGTACCAGGAATAGCCTATGATTACACGCGCTTTCGATTAGGCTACGGCGGGGGCTATTATGACACGTATTTAAAAGAGTATAAAGGGATCACGGTTTCATTGGCCTATTCATGTCAAATCGTTGAGAGTGTGCCAACCGAGGAACACGATCAGCCGATCACTTATCTTTTTGTTGCAGGCGAAAGGAAACCAACATAATTATGTTATATGTAGGAGTGTTGTTTCTTGCTATCTTAGCCTTTATTGTAAAGAAATTATCAGCATCAGGAATGATAGCGGCGATTTTTGTTGGGTCTTCGATTAGTTTTGGTTTTGGTTTTCGAGGTCTCCTTCTTCTAGCCATTTTTTTCTTTACTTCAAGCATGTGGAGTACGTTATGGAAAAATAAAAAAGAAAATAATGTGCAGGAAAAGGGCGATCGAAGAGATGCATGGCAAGTGCTTGCAAATGGCGGTGTGGCGGCACTAATGGCGATTCTTTATGGGTACGACCCTTCTTACATATGGTTATTTGGTTTTGTTGCAAGTCTTGCTGCTGCGAATGCAGATACTTGGGCCTCTGAGATAGGGACATTAAGTAGACAAAGGCCAATTCATATATTAACGTGGAAACGAGTCGAGCCGGGCACATCGGGGGCAGTGACGGCATTGGGATCTGCTGCAGCTTTTGCCGGCAGCTTTGTTATTGCTGTATGTGCGATTTTTTGTTGGTGGAGCGATTATCACAATAGCCATATTCTATTAATTGCACTGACACTTGTTGGATTTCTCGGCAATTTAGTTGATACAATTGTTGGAGCTTGTTTTCAAGTGGAAAATCGATGCCAGGTGTGTGGTGTGATGACAGAAGCGAAACGCCATTGTAATAAAGAGACAGAGTATGCTTCTGGGGTGAATTGGATGAATAATGATTTCGTGAATGTCATGTGTACATCTGTCGGAGCACTACTCGGAATAGGTGTTGCTGGGCTTTTACTGTAAGGAGGAGAACGATGGCAAATCATACATATGAACGATACTCTAGACAAATGCTTTTTCAACCGATTGGGGAATCAGGTCAACAAAAATTAAGCGAGAAAACCGTACTCATCGTTGGTGTTGGTGCGCTCGGAACGGTGTTAGCAAATCATTTGGTTCGTGCAGGAGTAGGACGTGTCCGCATCGTTGATCGTGATTATGTGGAACAAAGTAATTTGCAACGCCAGATGCTTTTTGACGAAGAAGATGTGATCAAGCATGCACCAAAAGCGATCGCAGCTAAAGAAAAGCTTGAGAAAATTAATTCCGACGTTACGATCGAAGCATTCGTTTCGGATGTGTCCGTTGAAACGATTGATCCTTTAATAGATGGGATCGATCTGATATTAGATGGGACTGACAACTTTAAGACGAGATTTTTGTTAAATGATATTAGCTATAAACACGGCATCCCGTTTGCTTACGGAGGTGCAGTCAGTGCACGTGGCATGTCAGCCCTATTTATCCCCGGTCAAACACCATGTTTACGATGCTTTATTGATCATGGTGAAACCCAAGGTCAAACATGTGATACGATTGGTGTCATTAGCCCGGTAGTTGACATTGTCGCTTCTTATCAAGTGACAGAAGCGTTGAAGTATCTAGTTGGTGATATTCTAGCACTGAGAAATACATTACGTACCTTTGACCTTTGGAATAATCACCAATATGACATGAACATGAATTCATCAAAAGAGCAATGCAAAACATGTGTAGAAAAAAAATACCCTGCTTTAAAGGCCACGGATGAAGAAGTGACCACATTATGTGGTCGTGAAACGGTGCAAATCCAACGCAAATCAAAAGTAGATCTAGAAGAATGGGCTTCAAGGCTAGAACGTGTAGCAAACGTGAAAAAAACACCGTTTCTGTTAAGAGTTCAACTTGACGAAGGAGAACGAATGGTCCTCTTTCCAGACGGAAGAGTCCTAATACAAGGAACAGAAGACGTCTCAAGAGCAAGAAGTTTATATAGTAAATATATAGGTGATTAGAGAAGGCGGAATTTTTCCGTCTTTTTTTTGTAGTTATTTAAAGTTTAATGAGCAAAATAATCTTATTGTAAAAAAATGATTGACGAATGACGGTTCATCCTCTACGATAGAAAACATCAAACGCTTAACTGCGTAAAAGCATAAAAGCACGAAAGCGAATTGTGGAGGAGAAATAGAGATGGAGAAGAAGCCTAGTATCATACAGACCCTTTTATTATTACTAGTCATTATGTCATTAATTATTACAAGCATGTTTGTGTTGAAAGTAGAACCGCATATCCCGTTATTTGCGAGTCTTGTTATCGCCGTCTTGTTTGGGCTAGCTCTTAAAGTGAAGTGGGCTGATGTAGAGAAGGCCATGATTGATGGCGTAAAAATCGGGATCAAGCCCATTTTCATTTTAGCTTTAGTCGGAATGGTGATCGCTGTTTGGATGATGAGTGGGACGGTACCGACGTTGCTCTTTTACGGACTTTCGATTATTTCACCGGAATGGTTTGCTGTTAGTACGCTATTCATTTGTATGATTGTATCAAGCTTTACAGGAAGTTCATTTACAACAGTGGGGACAATTGGTGTAGCGATGATGGGGATTGGAATAGCTTTAGGTGTAGCCCCAGCCATTGCTGCAGGAGCTGTCGTATGTGGAGCTTGTTTTGGAGATAAAATGTCTCCTTTGTCAGATACGACTAACTTTGCTCCAGGTATTGTCGGTGTCGATTTATTTGAACATATTAGACATTTGCTTTGGACAACCATTCCAAGCTTTGTCATAACCGTTTTTTTATTTCTTTTAATCGGTCGTAGTCAAACGGCAGCTAGTTCAAACGATATTGCAGGCATGCTAACATCCATTAATGACCATTTCTCTATAGGAATATTGACATTACTTTCACCCATTCTCGTTGTATTTCTAGCAATGAGAAGATACCCTACGATTCCTGTTTTAATCATCGGTATCGGTTCTGGTCTTGTAACAGCAGCCTTCATGCAAGGAAATGTTGCAATCGCTGAGTGGTTTACAGTGATTCAACATGGGTTTGTCATCGATACGGGAAATGAGGTCATCGATGGGATTGTTAATCGTGGTGGGTTGCAGTCAATGATGTGGTCGATCTCACTTGTTATGATTGCTCTTATTCTTGGTGGAGTCATTCAACGAATTGGTGTCATTGAAACCCTTCTTCAATCACTTACAAGAAGATTATCATCAAGAGGAAATGTCATTGCGGCAACAGCGGCTTCATCGATTGGTGTGAACGTTGTTACAGGTGAGCAATACTTATCGATCTTATTGCCTGGGAAAACGTTTGAAGCCTTCTACGATAAGTTGAATGTAGCCAAGAAGAACTTGTCTCGTACGCTTGAAGATGCGGGAACTCTTGTGAATCCATTAATTCCATGGGGCGTGAGCGGGGCATTCTTTGCCAGCACGCTAGGTGTAGATGTCATTGAGTATCTACCATTTGCCTTCTTCCTTTTACTATCCCCAATAATGACGGTCTTGTTTGGATACTTGGGCATTGGTGTTGGTGAGAAAACCATTCAAAAAGAAAATGGATAAAAACACACTCTCTCACGCAAAGTAATAGTAAGGAGGGATGCTGGATGATTAATCGGTTCATTTCTACAGTCACTTTTGCTTTATTATTGTACTTTGCTTATAAATATCGATATCGTTTATTAAACGTCTTTTTAGGTCGCCGTCTTTTACGTAAGCTGGCTATTAGTTTAGCGATGCAAATACCAGTCATTCGTGATAAGGCGTTAAGTTCAGTCTTGCAGTCGTCTAATCGGCCTCAAAATGTATAATTGTATAGACTTAAGTCTGGCCGTTCTTTTTATTTCAATAAAAAGAGTAGGCCAGACTTTTTGGTTTGGAAAGATCGTCTTAAGTCTTTTTCATATTAAAAAAGGAACATGGCTTGGTATACTAGAACTAGAAAAGACAGAGGTGATTTGCTCATGATATGGGATGTCATTGCCTTTGATTTGGATAACACGTTATATAACCATGAGTACGCCTTTAAACGGGCGATACGATCTTGTTATAAGTCGATGCAGCAAATGTGGCATGAAAAGAAAGAAAGTGTACACAATGTGGCATTTGAAACATGGTTTACAACATATAAGTATTATAGCGATCAATTATGGCCTGATTATGAGAACAAACGAATCAATGGTCAGACGTACAGACGATCACGTTATCTACAAGCGATGGCTGAACACAAGTTACCAAGGAATAAAAAGGAAGCCGATGCGTTTCATGCACAGTATTATGATACGGTGCACTTGTTTATTCAGCCAGATCCAATTTTACATGAATTATTAAGTTGGTTGATAGGTGATGGTGTAAGAATGGGGATCTTGTCGAATGGTGCGACAAAAACGCAGAAAAATAAAATAAAACAACTAGAGATTGAACAGTTTTTCACGCCTTCAGCGGTACTTGTTTCAGAGGAAGTACAAATAGAAAAGCCAGATCCGCGTCTGTTTCAACTACTCGACCATCGTCTTCAAACAGACGGTCTAAAGAAATTATTTATTGGTGATTCTTGGGAACAAGATATGATCGGGGCAACAGCAGCAGGATGGGATGCGTTGTATGTCAATACTAGAAACCAGCGACCATCAAGCAATTTGAAGGTCGTTGCAACGGTCGACTCGCTCGCTAGTTGCTATAACTGGCTAATGAGTAACGGGAGAATACGGGGGTGAGTCAATGAATGCTTGGCAACAGGACGTCTATTTTTGGCAGCTCGTCCATCACTATGTTTTTCATAAGGGGTTTCGCTTGCTTCATCAAAAAAATAAAGAAGTATGGCTAGAAGATGTGGACCAAAAGCCAAAAAGAATTTTGCGCTTAGTAAGAGCAGACATAGATTGGAGAAACCATTTAAAAAAAGACGTAGAAGAAACGGTGAAAAGAGCCGATCTTCTGCGTCGACAGTTAAGACAGAAGAAGGTAGAAGGCGATACAATTTATGTAATGAGCCATCTGCCAGTGGATGAGTGGGAAGAGCTTGAGAAGCCATTTTATATTGGTAAGAAGCAACAAACGAAGATGACGATGACAGTCATTACTTCTGAATTATCAGAGAAGCAGCGCATCGCAAATAGCAGGTTGAAAGGCGATGAGATCCCTCCTTTTCCTATTTATGAAGATGTCGACATGGCCGAAGTCGTCATTGGACGATTGAAGCGCGAAGTGAGGCAACATGCAAAAAAACAAGAAGAAGAAATAAGATCGATTTTCTTATATGGCAAGCCGTTTGCTACTTACACGTTATTACTATTCATTGCAATTATGTATTATATCGTCGAACAAAACGGGAGCAGTACGTCTGTGTTAACGTTAATTGAGTTTGGAGCAAAGTACAATCCAGCAATCATCGATGGTGAGTGGTGGCGTTTATTTAGTGCTATGTTTTTACATATTGGCATCTTTCACCTCCTTATGAATTCACTTGCTCTGTTTTATTTAGGTAGTGCGGTAGAGAGGATGTTCGGTACGAGTCGTTTTGTTCTTATATATTTTGTAGCAGGATTAATCGGTTCCATTGCAAGCTTTGCTTTTAACGACCAAGTCTCAGCAGGAGCTTCTGGTGCGATCTTTGGTTGTTTTGGTGCCTTGCTCTACTTTGGAGTGACTCATCCGAAGCTTTTTTTCCGCACGATGGGAATGAATGTCCTCGTCATCTTATCAATCAATTTAGTGTTTGGCTTTGTTGTTCCGATGGTTGATAACGGTGCGCATATCGGCGGGCTTGTCGGAGGATTTATGGCAGCTCTGATCGTGCAACTTCCTAAACAAAAGCCAAGTAAAAAACAATGGCTCTTTCTTCTGGCAACGGTGATTGGAGCTGTTAGTTTGTTCGGGTATGCAATGAAGGGAAATAGTAGTGAGATGACGGCCGTTGTATCCCTTCAAGTTGCACAAGAATACCTTGAGCAAGACCAATTTGATAAGGCTTATCCATACGTTGAAACCGCGCTAGAAGCAGATGAAGAGTTAGCTGATGGCCACTTCTTTCTCGGATATATCAAGTATGAAGAGGAATCCTATGACCAAGCAAGGGTTTCCTTTGAACGAGCAGCTGAGCTACGTCCAGATTTTCATCAAGCGCATTATAATTTAGGATTATCTTATATGCAGCTTGATGAAGAAGAAAAGGCGATCCGCTCGTTTGAAGAAGCGATCGCCTTAGCCCCTAATGAAGAAATGTATAACGAAGTGTATCAGCAGTTTACAGAGTAAAGATTAATTTATCGATTGCATGAGTTGTATCGGTTGATCTTCTGCGGTACGGAATAAAATAAACACATGATCTGGTTTTTCTTTAGGTATGACGATGAGTGGAACTGTACTTCCTATAGGGCTTACAGCAGAACCATTCACATCGATCCCTAACACATAATTTTTATACAGACCCTCAAAGAGGCCACCGAGAAATTTGGTGGTCTCTTCCGTCGTTAAGCCCGGAAGCGGTTCTGTTTGATAATGGTCGATCTTCGTTAACGGGATTCGACTATAATCTGAAGCGGGGATTTGATAAAAGTCATATAAGTCATCCCAATCATAGCTTTGCTGTTGATCTAATATATAATCTAGGATTCGTTTGCTTTCTTTATCTTCTTCTGTTTCAGGAATTTTAAAGGCATGCAACGCGCTTAGTGGTGAGTCAATGACGTAAAGCTGATCTGTACTCATCGTTTGAGCGCTTCGAAATTCATCATTTGCTCTTCTAAGTTCTGCGTGATGAAAGGTAATCACTTCATAATGCCCGCTATCCTCGGCCGATACTTCTTTATCTTGTCCAAGGAGGTCAGTATTTTCTTCCCATTTCGCCATCGTATCTTTTAATACACCATCTTCAAATAAAAGAGAAACATCTTGTCTAAGAGGCGCCACTTCATTTAAGACAGACAACGTATCCCATTTTAATTTGTACTCGTCTTCATCCATTGATTGTAGGAACTCTACATTAGAGCTTGCCTCGATAAAAGATGCATTAGGGTCAATAGGAAACGTCGTTAAGGTTTCACGTAAAAGGTTTGGTTTTCCATAAATAGATAGAAATAAGCCAACCATGATAGCGGCTGCGAGAATGGTGAAAACAATGGTTTGTTTTTTCAAAATAAGCCCCTCCACTTTGCAAACGGTTGTCTCAATCATATGATGCTTGTTCGAAAAATATGAATAACATGCATGTTTTGTACTTGAACTGCAAACAATGACAAGGATAAATGGAGGTGCAGATATGACCCAAGAGGAAATAATACATAAAGTCTCCAATGATTTTTCAAGCAATATCGCTTTTTTAAAAAAAGAATTAGCTGTTGATGACAGCTTCGATCTCATATATTTGGAGCAAGAACATGGCGGGAGAAAGATGGGGATGTTTCTCGTTGATGGCTTTGCCAAAGATCAAGCCCTTACGCAAATTCAGCGTGAACTTTCTCGGACAACAGAAAGAATGCTTAAAGATAAGCCGATCGATACGTTAATAAAGAGTAGAATTCCGTTTGTCGAGATTGAAACAACAAATGATTTAGATAATGTCGTCGATCAAGTATTAGCTGGCCCAACTGCACTAGTTGTTGAAGGATGCGACTATGTGATCTTATTAGATACAAGAGAGTATCCGGT
The DNA here is from genome assembly GCF_002797325.1 of Bacillus sp. FJAT-45037. GTDB lineage: Bacteria > Bacillota > Bacilli > Bacillales > Bacillaceae_D > Alkalihalophilus. The sequence continues at coordinate 943,927 of NZ_KZ454938.1, forward strand.
TAGGGGACCAGAGGAACCTGATACAGAACAAGTGATTCGTGGATCTAAAGATGGTTTTGTTGAGACACTCGTGATGAATGCAGCACTGATTCGAAGACGAGTCAGGGACAAAACGTTACGAGTCGAGTATGTTCAAGTCGGAAGGCGCTCGAAAACGGACATAGCCATCACCTATATAGCGGATATTGCTGATCATACGTATGTTGAGAAAATAAAAGCAGCAATTGAAAAGATCGATACGGACGGGTTACCAATGGCTGATAAAACCATTGAAGAATTTATTTTCGGTCATCATTACAATCCGTATCCCTTAGCAAGATATACAGAGCGTCCTGATGTGGCGGCGACTCATTTGTTTGAAGGTCATGTTTTGATCGTCGTTGATGGGTCACCCAGTGTGATGATCACACCGACAACATTCTGGCATCATATGCAGCATGCAGAAGAATATCGACAGAAGCCAGTAATTGGTGCTGGATTGAGGTTGGTACGATTTGCTGCAGTATGGGCATCGATCTTCTTGCTTCCATTATGGTATTTGCTTGCAACAAGTGATGTGTTCGGGCCTGAGACGTTAAGTTATATCGGGTCAGAAGAACAAGGGAGTGTACCGTTATTTGCTCAATTTCTCATAGCGGAGATTGGGATTGAAATGCTGAGGATGGCAGCGATTCACACGCCGAATGCCCTTGCTACTGCTCTTGGTTTAGTATCCGCTTTATTAATCGGGGAAGTTGCGATCGAAGTGGGGTTATTTTCTCCGGAGGTCGTTTTGTATTTAGCTGTTGCCGTTGTCGGTTCCTTTGCAACACCGAGTTATGAGATGGGGTTAGCCAATCGGTTTATTCGAGTAGGATTATTGATTAGTGCAGCAACATTTCATCTTGGTGGCTATGTTATCGGAATCACGTTATGGATTCTTTTACTTGTTAGAACGAAGGTACTCGATATGCCGTACTTGTGGCCGTTCATTCCGTTTAATGTAAGAGCGATGAAGGACATTCTTTTCCGTGCACCGATGCCTCTTAAAAATAGAAGGCCAGTATCGTTGCATCCAAATGACCCAGATCGTTAGAAAAAATCCTCTATGCTCATATGGCATAGAGGATTTTTTATTTTTTTGTTTCAATGTCTTGTGCGTACCATTCATCTTCAATCACAAAGCTTGATTGACTAATCGCAGTGTTGATATCGGCAAGTACAAGACCAAATGGAGTGTCTGTAGAAGGCGTCACGATGGTGAAGGGAACTTGGTTTGTAGTGGCTTCCTTGATGTAATTGGAATATAAGCCGTATGACAGATCACCATTTAAGAACAGTTTTAGATTTTTCGTTGTTTTTATTTTTTGAATGACTTCATCATAAGTGCCAGCTTTCATTACTTGGCTTTTTGTTAGGGCAAGATAAATTCTTTCCCTAATCGTAGTTAAAAATAGTGCGCGTTCCTCAGGCTTAATTTCAGGTGTGCCGTACAGGGCATGATCGAGTATGTCTTGCATTTTTTGATCCATACGTATCCCTCTTTCTCTCTCGGACTTAACCTTGGTATGAAAACATGTCCTTAATTCTGCTTACACACATATCATAACATAAAGAACTTTATGGCGTGTATGCATGCCGTACGAAGGTGGATTGATTAAGTTCTATGGACATTTAGAAAGGAGAGCTTAAAATGTGGATTTGGATGATGATTTTGTTCTTTGTCTTTACAATTGGATTGACGGTTGGGGGGTTACTTAGTGCAGCGAAGCAACCACCGCAACTACTACATGTTATTTTTTTCACCCTTGTTTTTGGCTTGCTAACTTATTTAGGCATGATTGTCGGAATGTTTCTCTTTCCTTTTTTTGCGATTTGGTTTATTGAAATTCTGATTGTGATTGTCACGCTACTCTTTATTGTAGCCACGGCGACAAGTTTTCATCCGACGTTTGGCTTTTTTAAACAGGACCGAGGCATTGGGTTAATAATGTTGGCTGCTTTATTTTTTTTAATGGGGTTTGAATGGGGAATCATTGAGATGCGAACTTTTTTCACCCTACTAGCTACGGCTTTATTCTTGTTGGCTCTATTCATTGGATTGTTTGTCCAACAACAAATACAGATGGCGATGTGGCGTATTTCTTATATTGTCTACACTCCACTCATTTGGCTTCTTTTCGTATCTATCATAAAGCTGTTATAATAAATGTTGAGGTGAACGTCATGAAAACGTTATTTGACGTGATGCAATTGCTTAAAAAATATGGCATCTTTATTTATACACGGGAACGAGCGGTGGACCTTGAGTTAATGGAAGAGGAAATTCGTGAGCTCCATCAAATGAAAATGATTGAAACAATCACATTTCAACAGGCCATTCTAATTATTAAGCATGAAGCAAATCTAGCAAAACAGTAAAAGGTGGATGAAAATGACAGAGAAATGGTTTGTAGGCGTTGATTTAGGTGGAACGACGATAAAAATGGCATTTCTAACAACATATGGGGAAATCGTCTCCAAGTGGGAGATTCCAACGAATACAGAAGACGGTGGGATTCACATAACAATGGACATTGCTAAAGCAATTGACCATAAATTAACAGAGTTAAATCAAGAAAAAGATCATCTTCTTGCCATCGGAATGGGGGCACCTGGCTTTATTGATATGGAGACTGGCTTTATTTATCAAGCGGTCAACATCGGGTGGAAAGACTTTCCGTTAAAAGACCGTCTTGAGTTGGAAACAGGTTTGCCTGTTACCGTTGATAATGATGCAAACATTGCTGCTTTAGGTGAGATGTGGCGTGGTGCTGGAGACGGTGCTAAAAACTTATTATGCGTGACACTTGGTACTGGAGTTGGCGGTGGGATCATTGCTAACGGTCAAATCCTTCACGGAGCAAGTGGAATGGCCGGAGAAATTGGTCATATTACCTCGGTCGTTGAGGGCGGAGCTCCGTGTAATTGCGGGAAGACGGGTTGTCTTGAAACGATTGCATCAGCAACGGGGATCGCTCGACTAGCGGTGGCAGCGATTGCCACGACAGGAGTAGAAAGTATCTTAACAGATGTTTATGATCAACATGGGGCATTGACGGCTAAAGATGTGTTTGATGCCGTCAAACAAAATGATGCAGTCGCAACACAAGTGCTAGATGGAGTAGCAGCCCATTTAGGACTTGCGATTGCAAACTTATCCAATGCGTTAAATCCCGAGAAAATAATTATCGGTGGCGGTGTATCTAAAGCAGGAGCCGCGTTATTAACGCCACTCCAGCATCATTTTAAACGGTTTGCACTAGGCCGTGTCGCAGAAAGTGCGGAATTTAAGGTGGCCACGCTTGGAAACGATGCAGGTGTCATTGGCGGTGCATGGCTTGCAAGACAAGCAACCAAATAAGACACCAATTCGTTTATACAAACATATGATAAAATAAAAGTGGACAACTCATATACATGACTGATCTAGATCTGGTCATGCTAAGCATAAATAAAAACCAACGAAAAATAGATAGACTGAACGGACAGAGAGGACGAACAACAACAATGACTGACTATCGAACGGAACGCGATTTATTAGGTGAAAAAGAAGTACCACAGGATGCTTATTATGGAATTCAAACGATGAGAGCTCGCGAAAATTTTCCAATTACAGGTTATCCACCACATCCTGAATTAATTCGCGCATTTGGGTATGTAAAAAAAGCGGCAGCTATGGCAAATCGTGATGTAGGTTCTTTGCAAACGAATATAGCTGATGCGATTATAACAGCCGCAGATGATATCATTAATGGCGAATTATTAGAGCATTTTATTGTCGATGCGATTCAAGGTGGGGCTGGCACATCGTTTAACATGAACGCCAATGAAGTGATTGCCAACCGTGCTATTGAAATTCTTGGTGGGGAAAAAGGGGAGTACATGCGTGTTAGCCCTAATACTCATGTGAACATGGCACAATCGACAAATGATGCCTTTCCTACAGCGATTCACATTGCGAGCCTAAATTTAGCTAAAGGATTAACCGATGCGTTGACGGAGTTAATCGGAGCGATGCATGAGAAGGAAATCGAATTTGACGAAGTGTTAAAAATGGGTCGAACTCATCTTCAAGATGCTGTGCCGATTCGACTTGGTCAAGAATTTGGAGCCTATCGACGTGTATTAACAAGAGATTTACGTCGCCTCACGCGCTCAGTCGATCACTTGTATGAAATTAACCTAGGCGCAACCGCTGTTGGGACAGGGTTAAATGCAAAGCCTGAGTACATTGAAAAAGTATCTAGGTACTTAGCGGATATTACCGGTCTCCCATTTGTAACGGCAGAAAATTTAGTTGATGCGACTCAAAATACAGATGCCTATACAGAACTATCGAGTGCGATGAAGATTATGGCGATCAACTTGTCAAAAATCGCAAATGATCTCCGCTTAATGAGCTCAGGTCCACGAACGGGGTTAAATGAAATTAATTTACCTCCTAGACAGCCAGGCTCATCGATAATGCCAGGCAAAGTAAATCCTGTTATGTGTGAAGTGATGAATCAAGTTTCGTTCCAAGTGATAGGAAATGACCAAACCATCAGCTTAGCTTCAGAAGCAGGTCAACTCGAATTAAATGTGATGGAGCCTGTGCTTGTGTTCAACTTGCTTCAATCTCTTTCCATCCTTCAAAACGGAATGAACGTCTTCCGCAAATATGCAATAGAAGGTATCACAGCAAACATTGATCATTGCCGTGAGATGGTCGAGCGTAGTGTAGGGATAATTACGGCGATCAACCCTCATGTTGGGTATGAAGTCGCCTCACGTATTGCAAAAGAAGCAATCCAATCTGATCGACCGGTTCGTGAAATTTGTCAAGAGCGAGGAATTTTAACCGAAGAAGAGTTAAATGAAATTCTCGATCCTAAGGAAATGACAAACCCAGGAATTGCAGGAGCAAGATTCATCTACGGTTAAATACGTATGGACATCCATTCTTCGAGAAGAGTGGATGTTTTTTTTATAAAAAATTTAGAATTAGACTCCTGACATCTGCTGTCACTAATGATAAAGTTAATATTTGACATCATCATTAAAACTAAATGTGAAACTTATTTGCTTCTTAAACGTCTTATATAGAGAAGTGATTCGTGAGGGGTATTAAAAACAACGATTACATACAAATAGGTCGCATCGATCATTGTTGTTCAAACTTTGTCATGCGATAATAGAAAAAACTAGAGAAAAAGGAGGGGGAATCGATGCGGAACATCATATACGTGCTTGTCTTTTTAGTTCTTTTGTCAGGGTGTTCTTTTTTTGAACGAACGAGTCAGCCACTTCCGCAAACAGAACGAAATTATATGCCAAAGCCCGCAGTCACCTCTTCTTTTTTTAATAATACGACGGTAAAGCCACTTGAAGATGCAACAGGTTTTGCTATGGTCACTGACTGGCTCAATGATAAGACCATCCTTTATTTAAATGAACATGACCAGAAATCTTCGTTAATGAGTTATCATCTATACAACGGTGAATTAAAGACATTCTTTGAAACGGATGAATGGATTGTTGATGTGAAGGGGAATGAAGACCGTTCGTTGTTTTCGATCGTAACAATTGATGCACAAGATCGTTCATCGTTAAATGTAGTCAATCAAGAGGGCATAATGGAGCTAGAGTTGCGCCAATTTGGTGATAGTTATACGATTTATTGGAACCCGTATAAGAGTGATGAGTTCATGCTTGTGACCTACTTACCCGATTGGCAGTTTGAAGTGTTTCATGTGAATGTTTCCAATCAACAAGTAACGGCGATTGAAGTATCGCAAACGTATTTTCAGTGGCTATCAGAAACAGAGATTGCGTACTTAAGCTGGGATGAATTCGAACCGAATTATGAAGCTCCTTTAGAGAAATTAGATTTAGAATCGATGGAGACGAAAAAAGTTGATCAGCCATTGATTTCCATGATAAGTTTTCCGGGTCATATACAAGTAGAAGTATCAGTAGATTCGATTTATGAACTGTATACGATGTACACGTTCAAGCAAGAAGATCAACTGATTAGTAAGCTAGAGATACCTATTTTAAATACGTACTCAGAAACTTGGTGGGTGCCGTTTCATCAATATGATGCAAATGAGGGGGCATTCTATTATTTGCGGCCAAAATATAGCGGCGACTATTTCAGCTACGAAGATGGCTATGAATTAAAAGCCTATCAGCCAAAAGGAGATTCAGAAGTGACGATTCTCGAAGTTGGCCAGCACGTGCCGCTAAAACTTTCTCCAGATGGAAAAAGGATGTTAATAGGAAATCGGTTAGAAGAATTAATTTTAATCGAAGAGAAAGAGAAAATTTCTCTGTTGCCAAGCTAGAAATGTTGTTGTTTGCAATTTCTATGGAGTCTGTCATAATAGAGTCATAATTATATAAAGCTGTAGAAGGCTAGGGGTGCTTACATTTAGTAGGCTGAGAAAAAGGTAGTTTCCTTTTACCCTTATACCTGATCTGGTTCATACCAGCGTAGGGAAGTCGACTTCAAATGATAAGTTCATCATCATATGTAGCCGTATTCCAAACGTTTTTGGGATACGGCTTTTTCATGATCAAAATAACTAAAATGGAAAGAGACGGTGAAGATCACATGAAAGATTTTAAACTATATGCAATCACAGGAGAAGAATTCCATCCAGAGAGAGATCTGATTGAGGTAATGGAAGAAGCGATTCTAGGTGGGGTCGATATTATTCAATTACGCGATAAGAAAAGCAAGAAGATCGACGTCTTAAAAAAAGCGAAAGCATTACGAGAATTAACAAGAAAGCATGATGTTACATTTATTGTCAATGACCATATTGATGTTGCTTTAGCTGTCGATGCCGATGGAATCCATGTCGGTCAAGATGACTTACCACTAGAAGAGGCAAGAAAAGTAGTGGGTCCGGATAAGATCATTGGGATCTCCACCCATGTTATTGAAGAAGCACGTCTAGCAGAACAAGGTGGAGCAGATTACATTGGCGTCGGACCGATTTTTGAAACAAATAGTAAAGAAGACGTCGTCGATCCAGTTACGACAGCCTATGTGAAACAAGTCGTAGAAGAGATTACCATTCCGTTTGTTGCTTTAGGTGGAATCAAGCTTCATAATGTCGACCAAGTATTAGACGCAGGAGCCACAAGAATTTGCATGATCAGTGAGATTGTTGGAGCCAATGATATCAAAGGAACGTGCGAGAAATTCATAGCTATTTTAGATGAAAAAGGAGCGAAGTAATGATGGAACTTATCATTAATGGGAAAGAACAACAAGTTGAAGCAGAGACGTTGCAAGAAGTTGTTATCCACTTCAATCTAGAAAGTCATCTTGTTGTCACAGAAGTAGATGGCGTTATTATTGACCGCGAAAAATGGGGAGAAATGAAAGTAACACCTGGAATGAAAATTGAGTTAGTTCATTTTGTAGGAGGAGGTTGATTGATATGAAACCATCAAAATTAGTCATTGCCGGAAAAGAGTTATCATCCCGGTTCTTTTTAGGCACAGGACGTTATCCGAATCCATTCATTCAAAATGAAGCGATTCGTGTGTCTGAGGCGGAAGTGTTAACGTTTGCGATTCGTCGCGTGAATTTGGATGCACCGAGTGAAGATGCGATCTTGCAGCATTTAGATCAAGATTCTTTTACCTATTTACCGAACACATCAGGAGCTAGTACGGCTGAAGAGGCGGTTCGTATTGCTCGATTGGCTAAAGCGTCAGGCATTAGCAATTGGATCAAAGTCGAGATCAGTGCTAATGAAAAAACCTTGCTTCCTGATCCGATTGAGACTTTAAAAGCAACTGAAATTTTAGCAAATGAAGGATTTGTTGTTTTGCCGTATACATCCGATGATCCGGTTCTATGCAAACGACTAGAAGAAGCAGGAGCGGCTGCTGTGATGCCAGGAGCGGCACCCATTGGTACGGGTTTAGGTGTGTTGAATCCGTACAATATCGGAATGATTGCCGAAGAAGCAAATGTACCGATCATCGTGGATGCAGGTCTCGGATCAGCAAAAGACATTGTTGAAGTCATGGAGCTTGGGGTGGACGGTGTCCTAATGAATACACCTGTAGCAAAAGCAAAAGACCCTGTTCAAATGGCTTATGCGATGAAACTCGCTATTGACGCAGGTCGCGCATCATACGTGGCAGGGCGGATACCCAAAAAGAGGTACGCCACAGCGAGCAGTGAATTCACATCATTGATTTCACGATAGTCACCAACTAGAAGGAGTGGAACGTTCATGACAGAGAGTGTCATTGTCCTTGGAGGAGGAGTTATCGGGCTTTCTGTTGCTTGGCAACTTTCTTGTGACGGCCATCAAGTTACGGTACTTGAAAAGAACCAATGCGGGGGCCAAGCATCAGGAGCCGCTGCAGGAATGCTTGCACCGTACTCAGAGATCGGTGAAGACCCTGATGATTTCTTCCATCTATGTTTAGCTAGTTTAAGAGAGTATGATACTTGGCAACAAGAAATAAAAAAGATGAGTGGATTTGATTTTGAATACACGAATAGTGGCAGTTTACATGCCGTTTACCATGAAGCTGATATGCTCTCTCTCCAAACGAGACAGTCATGGCAAAAAGAGTGGGGAGCAGATGCTGAGCTTATTACAGGTGGTCGGCTAAAAACGTTAGAACCGCATTTATCTGACTCAATTATTGGGGCAATGCATTACCCAGAAGAAAGTCATGTGTTTGCACCAGATTACGTGAAGTCCTTGGAACTTGCTTGCTTGAAGAATGGTGTGAAGATTGTTGAAGAGTTAGAAGAAGTTACGATTCATAGCTGGAAAGAAGAAATCAAGGTAGTAACAAGAGACGGACAATCCTTTCAAGCGAATCGATTAGTTGTAGCCAGTGGCGCTTGGTCATCGGAGCTTGAGGAAACCTTCTCCCTACGAATTCCTATCTTTCCGATTCGTGGTCAGATCTGTGCGTATGAATTAGGGAATCAAGCGGTGAATCATATTATTTACACGAGCCAAGGCTATGTTGTTCCAAAGGCTAACGGAACACTTGTGAATGGGGCATCTGAAGACATAGCTGGATTTGCTACCGATGTGACAGACAAGGGAATTCATCGTTTAACGAATTGGAACCCAAATATCTTGCCTTTTTTAAAAACATTGCAACCTTTTCATCGCTGGGCTGGGTTAAGACCAGCGACACAAGATGGCTATCCATTAATCGGGCATCACCCAGAGGCCGCACATATAATTTTTGCAACAGGGCATTATCGTAATGGGATCTTATTAAGTCCAATCACAGCAAAAGTGGTCTCATCCCTAATCCAAGGCAGCAAGTCACCAGTACCGTTAAAGCTTTTTACACCTGAACGTTTTACATATGAATAAGAGATTGATGGGAGGACGTATACAATATGACAATGGCTAAAGTTTTAACGATCGCAGGTTCCGATAGTGGCGGTGGAGCGGGGATTCAAGCAGATTTAAAAACGTTTCAAGAACTCGATACGTTTGGAATGAGTGCGATTACAGCACTGACGGCTCAAAATACGCTAGGGGTTCATGGAGTGTTTCCTCAATCGTTAGAGGCAATTGAGGCGCAGATTGATGCGGTTCTTTCAGACATTGGAGCAGACGCGGTCAAGACGGGGATGTTGTTTTCAGCAGATATTATTACACTCGTTGCCCGTAAGTTAAAAGAATATGATGTGACACAAATTATTGTTGACCCTGTTATGATTGCCAAAGGCGGAGCAACCTTGCTACAAGATGAAGCAACGGATGCCTTGATTCGCGAATTATTACCGATCTCAACGGTGGTCACTCCAAACTTACCAGAGGCAGCAAAGCTTCTTGGAGTTAAGGAAATGGAGTCATTAGAGGAGATGGAAGAAGCGGCTCGCGCAATTCACACACTTGGACCAACCTACGTCGTATTAAAAGGCGGGCATCTGAAAGAAGGTCCTGCTGTTGATTTACTTTTTGATGGCCAACGAGTTCATCAGCTCCATACTGAACGAATCAACACTAAACACACCCACGGCACAGGGTGTACCTATGCTGCAGCGATTGCTGCTGAATTAGCGAAAGGTAAGCCGATTCAACAAGCCGTTCAAACAGCCAAAGAATTTATCACCGAAGCGATCCGTCATTCACTTGAGATCGGCTCTGGAATTGGTCCCACGAATCATCATGCATACAAACAAAATAGGTCCTAAGCAAACGTGGAAGTCTACTTAAATGAGTAGACTTTTTGTTTCGTCTTGCATTCCTGTATAATAAGATCTAGTAAAGGATCTAAGATGGGAACTGAGGTGGATAGGTGGAAATCGTACGATGGAAAGATGTCAGCACAGACATTTTAAATAATATTTCATTTACCGTACTTGAAAATCAAATTGTCACATTGATCGGTCCATCAGGAGCAGGAAAGAGTAGCTTACTTTACTTAATGAATCGCTTAAGTGACAAGAAAGATGGCTCAATTCTGTTTAGGGGAAAGGCAATTGAAGACTTTTCAATTGTTGAATTAAGACAAAGAATTGGAATGGTTTTTCAATCTCCCGCTTTATTTGAGGGGACGGTGAAGGATAATGTTTCATACGGCCCACTATTGCACGGGCGAGATTGGTCTGATGATCAAACAGTTGAATTACTTGAAGCCGTTCACTTACCTGTTGACTTTCTCCATAAACCGATTGAAGAACTCTCAGGAGGCGAACAACAAAGAGTTGCCTTTTTACGAACATTAGCGAATGAGCCAGAGATTTTATTGCTAGATGAAGTTACCAGTGCCCTAGATCTACGCAATGTCGAATTAGTCGAAGACTTTATTCGGACTCTTCAAAAGAAGGGGAAAACGATTTTTATGGTGACACATGATGTGGAACAAGCTGAGAGATTAGGAGATCAAACATTTTATTTAGAGCAAGGCGAATTAATTGAACATGGCGAAACGAAAGAATTTTTCAGGTCTCCACAATCTGATCGTGCAAAGCGATTTTTATATCGTGATACGGAAGGGGATGAAGCATAATGGCTCCTGAAATATCGACTACATCGATGCTATTTTTAATTGTCTTTGTGCTCATTCCAGTTTCTTTGTCGTATCTGTACTCATTAAATTTAACAAAAAGTATTACATGGTCATCGTTTAGAGGAGCAGCACAGCTCTTTTTAATCGGTTACCTACTAACATATTTGTTTGAATTACCTCCATTAGTGGGGATACCGTTAATGTTAACCGTGATGATTACTGTTGCAGGTTTTCATGCTGGGAAAAAAGGTCAAGGAATCAGCGGAGTTATATTTTTAATCTTTGGCATTTTAGTGACAGTGGAACTCGTGGTGCTCTCGATGTGGCTTGGATTTGGTATGATTGAATTTGTACCAGAGCAAGTCATTCCGATGAGCGGGATGGTTATCGGAAACAGTATGGTTGCCATTGGCCTTGCACTAGAGCGTATGAAGAGTGAATTCAAAGAAAACCATTCACGATTGCTTGCGTCTCTTTCTCTTGGAGCAACTCCTAAAGAGGCTACTCAACCTGTGATCAAACGAATCGTACGAGCAGCCATGATTCCAAATGTTGATGGTTTAAAAACGATCGGGCTTGTTCAGTTGCCTGGAATGATGACAGGTCTGATTCTAGCAGGTGTCTCACCGCATGTAGCGATTCGCTATCAAATCGTTATATCCTTAAGTATTTTCGTAGCCGTATCCGTGAGTGCGATGCTTGTTACAGTGTTTACATATCGTCGATTCTTCAATAAAAAAATGCAGTTACGTCGGATTGAATATAATGGTTCAATCTAGAGATATGGATAAAAGGGGAAATTAGTCATTATGTTTAATGGAAACAAGCTTGTTTTAATTTTACCTGCGATTTTAATGGTTTTGATGTTTTTTGGTGGGTATCACTTTCTAGGCCAGGTAGAAACAATGACACATGAAGAATTAGAAGATGTGATCGAGTTAGACGTTCATGCATCTGAGCGTGAGGGGGATTGGGTGGTTCGTGTGAACTGGGACTGGACGATGATGCCAGATGGTGGCATGTACGGAGAGGACTATGTAAGTGTGGCAGTGTTAGATTCATCTAGAACGAATGCTAGAGAAGACGTTGTATTTGAAGATGCCAAACTCGAATTAATCTATGCCGACGAAGTTATTTATGAAACAATGGGGCAGAGTGTAGACAATGGCATGATTTTCGAATATCCAAATGAATTAGACCAACATAAAAGCTATGGTAACGTTGGTCAAATGGTTGTAACAGTAAGCGGATCAGAGATTGATTCAAGTGATATTTCTGTTAAACTCCTTCATACGTGGGTGAATCATAGCCCGTTAACGAAAGAAGATGCACAGTTTACTGTACTAGATTTTAGCGGGGCACAAAATGTACCTCATTGGATTATTGAACAAGCACCTAAACCATAAGTAGGGAAAAGGAGAGGAGAAGCGTGAAATGATGATTCGCGGTTTGTCCTACCAACGGGGAATCTTTTTCATTGGAAAAATGCATGTTGCGTGTGCCTATCATGAAAACGGACGACTAAAAACATGGATCAAGCCTTACGAGACAAAGACGATGCTAGTCATGATGAGACAAATCATTTCTGCGATGCCGATGTGGTTTACATTAATAGCCGCTGCTTGGGTATCGCTCGTCATTGTTCCGAAATTGACGACGCTTATTGATGCATCAAATTGGACAGGTCTACCTGTTTATACGTTGTTTTATTTAATGTTAGGAACGCATTTTATTTTTCCTGAAAGCTTAAAGAAATACCACGGGGCAGAGCATAAGGTCTTTAGTGACCGAGGGGTGAAGCGTCGTGGTCGAATGTATCGAATTAAAAAAGCGGCTATTACAAATAGGAATTGCTCGACCAATGTTGTCGTTATTTATTTTCTAAGTGTGATCGTAACGGTAATCGGATTGTATGCAGGAGGCTGGCAATGGTCTGAAGCGCTCATGTATGGCTCATATGGTTCTCTACTAGCGATCCCAGTCGTTCAACAATTAATGAAGTATAAAGCGTTTCGATGGCTGAAATCATTCATCCTAGCGATCTCGTATTGGTTACAAGTGAAAGTGACCACAAGCGAGCCTGAGCATAAACATATTATTTGTGCGATTGAGTCTTATCGAAAGTTAGCGAAGGAAGAATTCCCACAACATCTCGTTGAAAAGCGGGTCACGAAGAAAAAGGAGGAGAAGCATATGGCAATTGTTGATGTAACGGTTATTCCAATTGGAACTGAGAGCCCAAGCGTTAGTCAATATGTAGCTGAGATTCAGCAAGTCTTAGCTAAGTACGAAGGGAAAATTACGTATGAACTCACACCAATGAGTACATTGATAGAAGGGGAATTACCAGTGTTGTTTGAAGTCATTCAAGCAATTCACGAAGTTCCATTTAAGCATGGATTAAAGCGTGTGGCGACAAATATTCGCATTGATGACAGACGTGATAAGGAAAGCACGCTGAGTAGTAAGAGAGCATCTGTACAAGCAAGACTCGAACAAACTGAAGAGAAATAGTGATATGAAAACAAGGCGATCTCACATAGAGGTCGCCTTGTTAATTTACTATAAAGCTTTCGTCATCGTTACATGTGGAATGCCTGCATCTAGGAATTCTTCTGAGATAACGGTATAACCTAATTTTTCATAGAAAGGAACGGCTTGAGTTTGTGCGTTCAGTTTAGACGTACTTAACTTTTGATCTTTGGCTTCGGCTTCCATTTGTTTCATTAAGATCTTGCCTACACCCGTGCCGCGGACTTCTTTAGCGATGCAAACCCGTTCCATCTTTGCATATGTTTCGACTTGACGGAGTCGAGCAGCACCAACGACTTCATTGCCATTGTAAACGACAAAATGTGTGGCCGTTTCGTCGTACTGATCGAGCTCCTCTTCTTTTGGAACATTTTGTTCGTCGACAAAGACGTTCATACGGACTGAATAGGCATCATCTAGTTGGGATTGATTCGTGACTTTCATAACATCGATCATGAGTGATTCTCCCCTAAGCGAAATGTCTCATACACTGTCCATGAGCCGTTTTCTAGTTGATACATTAATTGCATACGATCAATGATTTCATGGTGATTGACTTTTTTCATTTTTAGTTGACCTAAGACATCAGCATGTTCTTTTTCTGATAAGTCTTGACCTATTGTTAGGTGCGGGATGAATTTATGTTTTGGCGTCTCTTCAAAAGGCTCTGTATGCAGCATTTGGTGCAGAGTGGTTAATGTTGGATGTTCTTTGATTTTAAAGAAGATCGTTAGAGACAGCGGATAAAACGTATCTACTTTATACACATCAATCTCGACCGGTTGGGCGGCTAAAGCAATTTCTTTTAATTTAGACGTGATAAAAGGTAGGTTATCCTCGCTTACTTCAAAAGGATCTTTCATAGTTATATGCGGCGGTATCCATCCATAGTGCGAGTCGTAACGCTTGCGGTGTGAATTAGCTAGGTCTTGTAGTTTCTTTGATGGAAATAAAGCAATACCATACTTCATGATTATCATCCTCTCTTGATCTTTTTTATTTATCTTACTGATTAATGGCAACAATGTCTAATTGTAATTTCCTTACTTATATAAATGGTACTAAAGTTGTCAGCGCTCTTGGGATATCTTTTTGCCAGTGCGTCCATGTATGATCACCGTTAAATTCGTGATAATGATAAGGGAAACGAGCCTCTGTCATAAGTTTGTTGAGGTCACGATTCGGTGTGAGAAAGTCTAGCTTCTTGCCATCCGTCGTTTTGACCGTCGTCTCCTCAGTTCCGATGACGTGGTAGATGTGAAGAGACTCAGGTTGTTTACATTGACGAACAGCATCGAGCACCGTGTCGTTTACAAATGGAGAATGCATCATGACTTGTCCGAATAGATTTGGATAGTCAAGAGCCGCCATAAGTGAAATCGTCGCAGCCAGTGAATCACCTGCTAGTGTGCGGCTCGTAGCCAGTTGGTGCGTGGGAAACTTATCATCTAAATAAGGGACAAGTTCATGAGCGAGAAACCGTTTGTAGGCTTCAGCTTTCTCACCGTTCGGATGATACCGCTTACGTCGTTCGTCTACTGAAGGATAAGGAACACCGACAATAATCACCTCACGGATCTCGGATTCTTCAATGAGATCCTCCACCTGCCTAGGAATACGTCCTAATTGAAAATAATCGTTCCCATCCTGACAAATCAATAAGTCATATGATTTTAATGGAGTGAAATTAGGTGGCGTGTAAAATAAAAGCTTTTGTTCTGTTTCTAAATAGTCACTTTGAAATACTTCTTCAGATAATGTTCCTTCATAACGTTTGGCCATGTATAAACAATCCTTTCAATTTACCTATTGGATGCCTTTATTCTACCATAATTATCAGAGAAAAATCTCAATGGACGTTGTAGATGAGGTGTTGATTTTCTATTTAAACGACTTTTCTGTAAACTGTGATAAAATAAAGACTAAGGAGGGATCAGCATGAAAATACCAGTTCATTGTGAAGTAGTTGAACAAGCAGCGAGAGAGAAATTAATAGAAAGAGGCGTGTTGATTGAGGATATCGCAAGCATCGTGTACGAGCTTCAATTACCATACAATCCAGAGTTGAGGATAGAAGAGTGCTATGAGGGTGTGGATGCTGTTTTATGCAAGCGAGAAATTCAACATGCTGTTCTTGTTGGGATAGAATTGGATGTATTAGCCGAGCGTAAGCAACTGTCTGAACCACTTCAGTCACTGATTGATTCAGATGAAGGTTTGTTTGGCGTTGATGAAACGATCGCATTAGGCTCTGTTTTTGGGTTTGGAAGCATTGCTGTAACGACGTTTGGTTTCCTTGATAAACAAAAAGTTGGGATTATTAAAGATTTAGATCATAGAAAGTCAGAAGTACATACGTTTTTAGATGATCTTGTTGCTAGTATTGCTGCGAGTGCGGCGGCAAGACTTGCTCATCGTTTGCGTGACATACAAGAAAATCGCCGGATAGAGGATATTAAAAAGCGTGAAGATGAAGAACTTATTGGTTAGAGATAAAGCGCCTACGCATGGATAATATGTGTAGGTGTTTTTGATCTGGAAATTGAGCTTATTTTCAATATAAACTATAATAGAAGAAATCCCACGAAAGAAGGTATGCTTTAGTGATGAATACGTTGCCGAAGTGGATTTATTATAAACAAACATTTCGCACTAAATTTCAAGCTGGTTGCATTAAAGCGAAGCTTGAGGATAATTGGGAGAATGGATATGAAATCGGCCCACTTGTCGAGGTACGAAAATTAAAAACAGATAGATACATTGTCCGTTATACGTATGATGAATGATGAAGAAAGAGCTGGCGCCTTGATGCACTAGCTCTTTTTATTATCTATATGGAGCGTTTCTTAATCATGTTCTCAGGCCGAACGAGTAGATCAAATTGATCAGCAGGTATAAACCCTGTCTTAATGGCCGCTTCTTTTAATGTTAGGTTTTCTTCAAAGGCTAACTTGGCAATTTTAGCCGCTTTTTCGTAACCGATATGAGGATTGAGTGCTGTCACAAGCATCAGAGATTGCTGCAAATGTTCTGTAATTTTCTTTTCATTGATCGTCAAACCAATTAAACAGCGATCATGAAAACTGGCTAAACCATCTGATAAGAGGCGGATCGATTGCAATACATTGTAGATGATAACAGGTTTAAACACATTTAATTGCAAGTGCCCTTGACTTGCAGCAAAGCCAACCGTCGTATCATTGCCCATCACTTGGGCACATACCATCGTTAAAGCTTCGGCTTGTGTGGGGTTAACTTTACCAGGCATGATCGAACTACCGGGTTCGTTGATTGGGAGTTGATATTCCCCAATACCAGAGCGTGGTCCTGAAGCAAGAAAGCGAATATCGTTGGCGATTTTAAAGACATTAGCCGCGAGTCCCTTTAACTGGCCGTGTAAGCCAACAAGAGCATCATGACTGGTTAAGCCGTGAAAAAAGTTTTCAGAGGAGTGAAAGGAAGTATTTAATTGTTGCTCAAGCTGTGAAGCTACGTCCTTACCAAATCCATCAGGTGCATTTAACCCGGTGCCAACAGCGGTTCCTCCAATAGTAAGAATTCGCACATGGTTTAAACTTTCTATAATGAATTTTTTACTCGTTAATAGCATGTGCCGCCAAGCACTTATTTCATCTGCAACAGTTAGCGGCGTTGCATCTTGAAGGTGCGTTCGACCGATTTTTACAACATCGCGAAATTCAGATTCCTTCTGCTCACATGTCGTAATGATTCGGTCTAGAACATCGATTAATCGGGATTCAACAGCAATCACGGCTGCGAGATGCATCGCAGTAGGGAAGGTATCGTTTGAACTTTGAGAACAGTTCACATCGTCATTTGGGTGAATCGGTTCACTTATGTACTCATTTGCTGATGTTGCGACAACTTCATTTACATTCATATTTGTCTGAGTACCGCTACCTGTTTGCCATACGACGAGTGGAAAATGTTCAGTCAAGTCGCTTTTTAACAATTCTTCAATCGCCTGGACGATGACGTTAGCCTTTTTCTCTGTTAATTGACCTTGCTGTTTGTTCACAATAGCACATGCTTTCTTTAATTGTAAAAAAGAAAAGATGACTTCTTGTGGCATGACTTCTGTACCTATGGGAAAATTTTCTAGGCTTCTTTGCGTTTGTGCTCCCCAAAGCTTTGAATGATCAATAAACATCTTACCAAGTGTGTCAGATTCCACTCTTTTATCCATCCTAACTCCTCCTTTTTTCTATTAATGATGCACATATATCAACACATTTTAGGCGTAGATAAAATTATAAATATAAAATAAGTTTTCCTTCAAATTTTTATTTACTTTTTTTTTTGGAATTGCTATAGTAATAAAGAAGTTCTGACGTCTGACAACTCGACAAAGTTCTTTATAATTCGACATATTTTTCATTAATCATGCTACTGTGCGTTTAGATAGTAAGCGTTTGCAATGTGTTACTGCATGAATGATTTATACATATCATTCATCTTAGTGAAGCATGCTATACACGTGGATAAGTAGATTAATGTGAAGGTTATTATTTATCGGTATAACAAGTAAGGCTCTAGTGAGTCAGGTAGGGTACTCGCTAAAATATGAAAAAAGGGGAGCAATAGGGATGAATTTTTTGTGGGGAATTGTTGGGATTATTACGGTTTTTGCAATCGCATTCTTACTTTCATCAAACCGTAAAGCAATCAAACCAAGAACGATCTTAGGTGGTCTAGCCATTCAGATTGGCTTTGCCGTTCTTGTTTTAAAAACGACCATTGGACAGCAAGCATTGCAAGGATTAACAGAAGGAGTATCTTGGATTATTTCGGCTGCAAATGAAGGAATCGACTTTGTATTCGGTGGATTCTTCGGTGATTCAGGAATCGAGTTCGTTTTTGCGATTAATGTATTATCTGTCGTTATTTTCTTCTCGGCTCTAATTTCTGTACTTTATTATATCGGAGTCATGCAATTTGTCATTAAATTTATTGGTGGCGGATTAGCGAAGCTTCTTGGTACATCGAAAACAGAATCGATGTCGGCTGCTGCTAACATCTTCGTTGGACAAACAGAAGCACCATTAATTGTTAAGCCTTACTTAAATAAGATGACAAACTCTGAATTGTTTGCGGTTATGACAGGGGGACTTGCATCTGTAGCTGGATCTGTATTAATTGGTTACGCTCTACTTGGTGTACCACTTGAGTACTTACTAGCAGCCAGTTTCATGGCCGCTCCAGCAGGTTTAATCATGGCGAAAATGATTGTTCCTGAAACAGAACGTAACACAAACGAGGTCGATGATTTTGTACTAGCTAAAGACGAAGAGACAGTAAATATAATTGATGCAGCAGCAAAAGGTGCGAGTACTGGTTTGACACTTGCGCTAAATATCGCTGCTATGTTAATTGCATTCGTTGCCCTAATTGCTTTGATCAATGGATTGTTATCGATCTTAGGTGGTTTTGCTGGTTTTGAGCAATTATCACTAGAATTAATTCTAGGGTTTTTATTTGCCCCACTTGCCTTCTTAATTGGTGTACCTTGGGACGAAGCTGTTATGGCTGGTAGCTTCATTGGCCAAAAACTTGTTGTGAATGAGTTTGTTGCTTACTTATCATTTGCCCCTGAAATTGAAAACTTAAGTGAAAAAGCAGTTGTCGTAATCAGCTTTGCATTATGTGGTTTCGCCAACCTGTCCTCACTAGGTATTCTTTTAGGCGGTCTTGGTAAACTTGCACCAGAACGTCGTGGAGATATTGCACGTCTTGGTATACGTGCTGTAGCAGCAGGTATGCTTGCCTCATTACTAAGTGCAGCGATTGCTGGTATGTTAATCTAATAGACAATACAAAACTGTGTTTGTGCCGAATTGGCATGAATGCAGTTTTTTTGTCATGAAAAGAACTGGAAATTAGTTCAAAAGAAATCATTGACAATCGAAATGGTGAAATCGTATACTAATTGTGTTATGTGTATTACGTAAAGTAGTACACCATAAACACCAAGGTGGTGAACCGATGTATATATCAATCAATCCGAAAAGTAAAACACCGCTGTATGAACAAATCGTGCAGCAAGTAAAAGAACTTGTCGCAAAAGATTTAATGGAAGAGGGGGAGCAGTTGCCTTCTGTAAGGGAGTTGGCTGCGCAAATTGTGATGAATCCAAATACAGTAAGCAAAGCGTACAAAGAATTGGAACGTCAGGGTGTGATTGTCACACTGCGTGGAAAAGGAACATTTGTCGCTGAACAAGCGGAGCGTCATATTGACCCAAGACAAAGAATCAAGGTGAAAGAACAACTTCAGCAATTAGTCATTGAAGCCAATTATGCAGGAGTAACGAAAACAGAAATCTCAGAGTGGCTAGAGGCTGAATTTAAAGCTTTGGAGGGAAGTAGCGATGCGAATTAAAAGTGTCTCAAAATTAATTAAGCAAAAATCAGTTCTTGAAAATATCGACTTTACGATTGAACGAGGAAAAATAACAGGCATTATCGGACGAAATGGGGCTGGGAAAACCACACTTTTGAAATTAATGGTTGGTATCCTAAAACCAGATCAGGGAGATGTGTTAGTTAATCAAGCAAGTATTTATGCGCATCCTGAAGTAAAGCAACATGTAGTATTTGTACCAGACTCACCAGAAGCGCTAAAAACGTATTCCATTAAAGAAATTTGCCAGCTCTATAAAGATATCTTTCCGAATTTTGATGAAGATCTTTTTTATGAGTTACTTGACCGCTTTACTTTACCGAACAAAGGCAAGGTTGGATCATTCTCAAAAGGTATGAAAGCTCTTTTTGCGTTAGTGTTGGCATTTTCGACAAAAGCGCAGTACATCTTACTCGATGAACCGACAGATGGACTAGATGTCATTGCTAAAAAGCGCATCTTACAGTTTATCGTTGAAGCGGTGGCTGATTATCAAGTAGGCGTTGTGATTTCCTCGCACCGACTAGATGAGTTAGAGTATCTTGCTGATTCGATTATTATGCTTGAGAATGGAGGCTTATCTAAAACCTACTCCATCGATTCGATTAAGGAATCCTATCTAAAGGTTCAAGCCGTATTCCCTGCTGGGTTACCAGAATCAGTGAAGGAATTTAGTCATGTGTTAGAACATACAGGAAAAGTTTTTATCTTAATCATTGAAAACAGTAAAGAAGAAGGTCTCATGCAATTAAAGCAAGCGAATCCGCTATTTATGGAAGAGCTTCCAATGACTCTAGAAGATCTATTCGTTGCAAAACTTGGAGGTGATCAGTTTGTCGGTTAAAGGATTACTACGTAAAGAATGGAAGCAAGCCAGAGGATTTATTTATTTGATCACGTTAATGTTATTCTTTCATTTTCCATTCCGCTCGATGATAGCCATTGAGAACTGGAGAGAAGATATAAAAGCAGGGCATTATGATGAGGAATGGTTTCCTCAGCAAATGAGCTATGCTGTACCGAATGAACTTGGCAGCAGTCTTTTTACGATGATTATTATCCTTCTACTAGTCTTAATGGCTACGATGTTAATCGGATCGGAAAGAAGTACGAGAAAGCTTGATTTTACGTTTTCACTCCCGTATAAACGTCGTACGATCTTCTTTATGAAATGGTTAATGGGTATCGTTCCTGTAGTTGTTATGTTTACGATTACCTTTTTTATGTCTTATTTCATCATCTTAAACTCAGAATTTAGTATGTACTTAAATCAATTCAATGTATTTGAAGCATTTGCTTTTCAATTAATTGGCTTTATCGCAACATATAGTTTTGCTCTATTTATTGGGACCATTACAGGAGAAATGATCTCACAGCTTACCTTAACCTTTATCTTTACTATTTTCCCTGTAGGTTTTCTCGCATTGTTACAAGTATTTGTTGATGTGAACTTTGGAAATGTATATAGTAGAATTCTAGAATGGACAGAGGAGTTAGGGCGTTTGATGTGGCCTGCTTACTCATTTTATACACCGGGCTATAATATGTTTCAATTGCAGAGTATTGATTTGCTTTTCCCATTGTTTGCTACGTTCATCTTTCTATTTATGGGGCAGTGGTTATATGAGAGAAACAAAAGTGAATATAATGGAGAGTTTCTGATCTTCAAACAACTTGAACCTATCTTCAAAGTGGGCATTATTGTGTGCTTCGCTCTACTTGGAGGAATGATCGGAACAGGGCTTGCTCCGTGGGGATTAAGAGAATCAGTGATATATATCTTATTTTATTGGATAGGGTTCTTAGTCTTTGGATATTTAAGCTTCTTATTTACGAGAAAGCTATTCTCTATGAATGTGAAGATTAAAGGAAGATAAATAAAGGAGGTTGGACCTTTTCTTTAAGGTCCAACCTTTTTAAAAGTTACGCTTGAAATAGTTTTAAATACAGTCCGTAGCCTTCTTTTTCAAGATCTTCCTTTGGAATGAATCGAAGAGCGGCGGAGTTAATACAGTAGCGCAATCCGTTTGGTCCTGGACCGTCATTAAAAACATGACCAAGGTGTGAATCGGCTTCTTTACTTCGGACTTCTGTTCGAACCATGAAGTGGCTGTGATCTTCTTTTTCAATGACCTCTTTGTCTTCAATCGGCTTAGTGAAGCTTGGCCATCCACAACCTGCATCATATTTATCAAGCGAACTAAATAACGGTTTACCGGAAATAAGATCAACGTAGATCCCGTCATCCTCTACATTATAATACTCATTTCGAAACGGTTGCTCGGTTCCGTTATTTTGTGTGACCTCATACTGAACCGGTGTAAGCTTTTTCTTTAATTCTTCTTTGTTTGAACTCATCTTATTTCTCCTCCCAATGCTTCTCGATAAATGCGGCTCGTCCTGATCCTTTGCGATACATCATATAATGAAGAGGGTTCTTTTTGTAGTAGTCTTGATGATACTCCTCAGCAGGGTAAAAGGTTGTAGCAGGAAGAATATCAACAGCAATTGGCTTCGTGAAGCGGCCGCTTTCATCTAATTCTGTTTTTGATTGCAACGCGATTTCTTTTTGTTCCTCATCATGAAAGAAAATCGCTGGACGATAAGAGTCTCCGCGATCATGGAATTGACCACCGGCATCCGTCGGGTCAACTTGTTGCCAAAAGACTTCGACAAGCTGTTTATAGCTAAATTTTGTAGGCTCAAATGTGATCTGTACAGCTTCGTAATGACCGGTTGTTTCTGAACAGACTTCTTTGTAGGTAGGGTTCTCTGTGTGTCCGCCTGTATAACCAGAGACGACGGCTTCGATTCCCTCATACGTATCAAAAGGCTTGACCATGCACCAAAAACAGCCTCCAGCAAAGGTTGCCTTCTTAAAGGATTCACTCATGTCACAACTCTCCTTTACACCATTTAGTGTCAGTATATCATGATAGACATCGAACTGACTTAAGATACGCTTTAGTGTGCTCTTAAACAAAAAAAGCCATTTAAATTTTTGGATAAATCATTCCGTTTATTTGTACATTTTAGTTCTTCTCCTTTTCTTACAACCGTGCTAAGATAGTATCTTGGCGCGGTTTTTTGACTGATGCTGGGTGGGAGAGGGATTCAACGAAAAGAGTTGAATGTTATAAATGAAAGGGGTATTTGAACGGTTTGATTTAGACGGTCATCAGACGACCGTCAAACGAGAAATGACAGCGGGGCTTGTGTCCTTTTTGACGATTGTGTATATCGTCGCTGTCAATGGTGTCATCTTAGCTGACGCAGGAATTCCACTTGAAGCTGCGATTGTGGCGACGATTGTTACGTCACTTGTCGGTTGTGTCATGATGGGATTATGGAGCAATGCACCAATTATCTTGGTGCCAGGTATGGGAGTAAATGCTTTATTTACGTACACGTTCGTCCATGCACTCGGTCTTACGTGGCAGGAAGCGCTAGCTGCTGTCTTTATTTCAGGAATCATTTTTACGGTGATTGCCTTTACGAAGTTGGCCCCCATACTAAGTGCAGCGATTCCACATTCGTTAAAAGACGCGATTACGGTTGGAATTGGGTTATTTTTAACGTTTATAGGCTTGCAAAAGGGAGGGCTTATCCAAGCGAATGAGGAGACGTTTATTAGCGTTGCTCATTTAGGTTCGCCACTTCCGCTTGCAACGATCCTTACGTTACTGATCGCTGTTGTTTTATTCGTCCGTGGAGTGCCTGGTAATTTTTTGATTACGATGGTTGCTGGGACGCTGATTGCTTATTTGATCGGTGTGAGACCGACTCAAAGCACAACAGAGGCCTTTTCACTTGCTAGCTACGGATCTTTATTTGGCGAACTTTCATTTGGAGGACTTGCTACGTTAGCCTTTTGGATTGCTGTCTTTTCGATGACAATGGTTCTTGTCTTTGAAAATATCGGCTTAATTCATGGGCACTTACAAATGACAGGGCATCCTGAAAAAGCGCCGAGGGCTCTTCGCTCGAATGCGGTATCTGCTCTATCATCAGGTTTATTCGGCACGAGTCCGACTGTTGCGACAGTAGAGACCGCTGCAGGAATTTCAGCAGGTGGAAGAACCGGGTTAACAGCCGTTGTGACTGGGTTATTATTTGGAGTTACCTTGTTTATGATTCCATTAATTACAGCTGTCCCTGATAGTGCGATTGCACCGATTTTACTTGTGGTTGGCGGATTGATGGTCCAGAATATTAAATCAATTCCGTTTCATGATTTTTCAGAGGGGTTTCCAGCCTTTTTAGTGCTTGCCCTCATACCTTTAACATATAGCATTGCAGAAGGTATGGCTTTTGGCTTTATTGCTTACCCGATTTTAAAAATAGCGATCGGAAAAGCAAAAGAAGTTCCAATGCCGCTTTATTTCATTGCCAGCTTGTTTTTGGTTCACATGATTCTCCATACCATTGGAGGATGATGAAGAAGCTAGTCCTGTCCTTGCAGGAGCTAGCTTCTTTTTTGTTCGCATTATTGACGCACGCCAGTTTCGGTTATTTCGACCTTAACTTCAACATTAATCTGCGCATTCGGGTAATAATCTTCCCACTCCGCTAGCTTGAATTGATAATTTTTTCCTCGAACACGACTACCTATACCAATAGGATCAATATTTCTTTCTTGAAATAATTTAATCAATCGATCTGAATCGGTTTGAATTTGCCGGGTTAAAGTTCCCTTAATTTCTTCTAATTTTGGAGGGTCAATAATTTGACCAGAGTATTCATTTATCTTCCCTTTGAATTCGACAAACACATCAATCTTTGGTGTGTTTGTTCCATGTTCAATCTTGTACTTAGTTTTCGAGTGAATGTTTCGAAGCACGGCAAATTCATTTTGGCCACCGAGCTCAACTTCATATGTCCCATTTGATGTGGGTTCGAGTAAAATTTTCATAATGAACGTATCCGTTAGGTCAATACGATCGACGTAACGATCCTCTTTAAATAAGGCAACTCCATCCACTTTAACATGATTTTTCTCTTGTCTAATATAGGGCAGGAAAGGGTCACGTCCTTCTTCATAAAAATATTTCAAAAATAAATGGAAGTTAGTAGATGGCATGTTTTGAAGTTCTATGTTTTGTTCAATGAGTTTTTCAAGATACGTTGCGACCTCCATCTCGAGAGGATAGGTCGAATTTAACAACTCTTTTGATGATCCTTGAGTTATAACGATATAATTCCTCATCCCGATCGTCGGTTCACGCGAGAACGTATCGAGAACGGACATGAGGCCTGTTTTTTGAGCAACTTCTTCATTAAATAAAATCGTTGTAATCTTTCCACTGTGGAGAGGTTTAGAGGCTTGTGCATTTAAAGCAAGTCTGGCATCTTTACTTGTTTTAGAAACAGCTGAAATAGTTTCACTCTCGATTATATCCCCTAGATTATAGACTGGTACATTCACGGTAGCCTCAATTCGCTCTTCATCAAAATAATCATAACCAACCGCATGAACAAGTTGAATTTCATCTAAGATAGATGTTTGTAAACAGCCAGTTAGCAGACATAGGATACATAGTAAAGAAATCATGACTTTCATTTTTTTAGCCTCCTAATAATAGTTAAAATCAATAGGAGTATCGGAAGGTAAAAATAAACAATATAAGTCCCGGCTTTTGAAACATAAGTATTTAATAAATCAATATGTTCTCGTGTTTGAAAATTTATACTCAAGATAAAAGCTATCAGACAGATGATTGGGATACTTTTTTTATGGGTTATATTCATTTGGCGCTTAAGCACGCGGCTTGCTGCCCAAAGACCTAATGTGATATTAGGCAAGATGACAAACATCCAAGTAGCAATTCCAAGATATTCAAACCGCTCAATAAAGGGGAGCTCAAATACTTTCCACGCACTTAATGTTGGCCAAATGGTTGTAGCTAATTGCTTTTCGCTATAAAATACAAAAGAAATGATCGTAATAAATAAATAAAGAAAAACAGTAAATAGAATCCCGAACTGTGCAAATTTCTGTGATTTACGAGGTTCCTGAATAAATGGATAATATATTAATAAAAGTTCTGGGCCAAGGAAACTGAGAGTCATCGCCTTTGTAGCTTCTATTTGAACTTTTAATGATGTATCAAAGAGCGGCAATAAATTTCTAGGTGTAGCAAATTCAAGTGGTGCTAACGCTGTAAGAAATAGAAAAAAAGGAACAACGACTCCTAAAAAACAAACACCGGCAACAACACGAAATCCATGTACTAGAGCATAATAAACAATAAGAATGATACTAATCGATATCGTCCATGTTTGTAAATCTGGAAAAATCCAAACTTGGACGATCTCAATGTAAGTGCGTAAGACGGTAACAGCCAACAACGTAACATAAATAAGAAAGATAAATGTAAGAAATCCCCCGATCCATTTCCCGAATGCTCGTTTATGAATGGAGATCAGGTCTTTTTCTTGATCATTTAATAGTTGATAGATCACCCAAACGACCATGTGAAAAAGGACACCTGTTAATAGCACAGACATCCAAGCTCTATAACCTGCAATCTCTGAGATATAACGAGTGAAGCCAAGAATGCCGACGCCTACCTGCATGGAATGGACGAGATAGAAAACAACAAAGGGCGGGACCATCAGTGCTGCCTGTGGTTTCTTAGGTACAGTATTAGTGGTCATATAGCCCTTCTCCTTTCAATAAACTGATGAAATTAGATTCCTTCGTCGATGTCCTTCTTCTCTTTGGCTTTTCGTTTACTAAACCTTGTATCATTTTTCGTTTGGAGGTGAATGGGACGTTTCGATTGCATACTAATTGGAAGTCTGAAAAAAGCATCTTTAAAATCAGCTAACCTCGTCGGATACAACGGGGCAAGATAAGGTCGGCCAAGAGATGTGATTGTCAAGAGATGGACAAGCATAAAGTTAAATAAAATAGCGAGCCCAACTAATCCCAATAATTGGGCGGTAAGCATAAAAGGAAATCGGATTAAACGAATCGTATTACCCATTCGATAGACAGGTGTCGTAAACGATCCGAGTGCTGCGAGTGCCACAATAATTAATAAGACATTACTTGTTAAGCCCGCTTCTACCGCCGCTGTTCCGATCACGATCCCGCCAACGATACCAATGGTTTGGCCGATCTTTGTAGGAAGTCTAGCACCAGCTTCACGTAATAATTCGATCGTTAGCTCTAAAAATACAGCTTCAATTATAGGAGGAAACGGAATTGCACTTCTTGAGACGATTAACGTAGCTAGAAGAGCCTGTGGAATGATTTCTGCATGATAAGTTAGCACCGCCACATATAAAGGAGTAGCAAAGATAGAAAACCACACGGCAAACAATCGTATTAGGCGAAAAGCGGTTGCGATATGCCAAGCTAAAAAATAATCCTCAAAAGCAGAGAAGAATTCAACTAAGGTTGTTGGTCCTGAAAACGCTTGTGGAGAGCCGTCTGCTAGGACAATCACCTTTCCTTCTGCTAATAGAGCAGCGACTCGGTCAGGGCGTTCCGTGTCAATGAACTGAGGGAAAGGACTATAGGTCTTGTCTTCAATCATTTGATTAATATAGGAACTATCATTGATTTGATCAAATTGAATATTAGAAACACGTTCAATCATTGTGTTGACATTTTCATCATTGGCTATGGAATCAATATATAGAACACAAACCCTTGTCCTTGAAAGAGAACCAATTCTAAATTCTTCTATCTTAAGTTCGGGTATTGGAATACGTTTGCGGATTAAATTTATGTTTGTATCGATGCCTTCTACAAAGGATTCTTTTGGTCCGATAACACTGAACTCAACTTCAGGAGTCGTGATTGGACGATCGTCATCCTTATTTATGTCAATCAAAAGACATAAGACATTCGATTCTTCTAATTGAACACACACATGTCCAAGCATTAGTGCATTAGCCAATTCGCTCGCATCCGTTGTTATTTTTGAACTACTTAAGGGAATAAATGTGCGTAAGTCTTCAGGACTGTGAAACTGATGGGTTTGGATTTTTTCAATGATGTCATCATGCAATCTGTTTTTATCGATAAGGGTACTGAAGTAAGAGACCCAAATATTCTTATAAGGTGTTGTCACTTGTACATGTTCAAAATCACTTGATCGCATGCAATTTTCAAGAGCTTGTTCGATTGTCTGAGGAGTTTGTTCTGGTTGATTTGAGATGGTCAATCTTTTTTTTGTTGTAAACCAAGACATATAAAACCTCCTTCGCATCAAGTGATAATTTTGAAGTGTGTTAACCTGCCTTTACACGGTCTTTACTCACATGTAAAATAAGCAAACGAATGAGTAAACCGATGCTAAAGCCAAGTAATAGAAATATAATTGGCGACCAAATGACACCAACAAGGTGCCCGTTTAAACGAAAGCTACCTGAATAAATCACACCGATTGTCCCACTATAAGCAGCAATCGCAAACGGTACGGAGGAATACTTCACACTTATACCACCAGCATCACGATAGGCATCATACATAGAAAACAAGTACAAGCAAGGATAGAACATAATCCATTGGTAATTGACGGTTGCGTTTGCCTCTTGTCCATTTCCATAGAAGCTAGGAATAATAGCTGTATTTAATAAGGCTTGCACATTGATAAGTAGTTCTAAGATGACAAAAAATATACCTTTCACGTACTTCTTATTTAAAAATTGCCCAAATCCAGGAAAAGCAATGCTCCAAAGAATTGCCTCTACTCTCTTCTCCCTACTCATGTAAGTTCATCGCTACTTTCAATAAGTTGTGCGTGTACGTGAAGGAAAAGATGTTGCCTCAGAAGGTATGTATGGCTATACTTTGAAATACTTGGTCCTAGACATGACAACGTTTGGAGCGATCTCGTTGTTTTCATATCCAATCCTCCATCCTGACTTCATGTAAATCGTTCTAATGATAGTTTGTCTAAATCTGGCTGCTCTATCCTCTTTTTTTTACATTTTCATACAGAATAAGAGCATATAAAAAGGAAGTCTCCAATTTTATGGAGACTTCCTTTTTTTAATGGATTTTTTTCTGATAAAAGGACAGATCATGGTTGGCTTTAGGATTTCCTAAATGCCCTACAGCTTCTATGACGAGGTCGAGCTTACGTTCTAGACGATAAAGTAAGTACAACGTCACCATCACGGGAAAGCCATATTCACTTAGAATCGGTAGCCAAATCTCAATTCCAGTCATTGTTAAGGGGTAGGAAGTTCGATCGTTTCAACCGTTCTTTCGACGATTCGTGCGCCCCGAATGCTAACATAATCGCCACCGGATGATGTAAAAACATTTTCTTCAATTATTTTGTTCATCGCTTCTTGAATTTTAACAGGATCGACAGGCTCAATTGGATCCTCAAAGGGAATAGATACTTGACGTCCTTCTTCATTTTCAAATAATAATTCTAATACTCTTGCCATCTGGTTCACTCCTTATTTTGATTAGATTAATGTGTAATTATTAATACGTACGACTTGAAGTAAGTTGTGCTTTTGCAGTGAAGTTAGTGTGAGGGCCACTGTTTCTAATGCTGCGTCTGTTGCACTACCTTTGATGTTAGAGAAGCGTTTGTCGCGAGTGATTTCTTCTCCATACATATCGAGCCCAACAATGAATTGCATTGTTAATCTTGATTGTTGTGTCATGTGATCACCTCCTTTCATGCTGTACATAGCCTTTTGTTGAAAGATATGGTGAGATGAATTTGAGGGAAGAAAGAACTTTTATGTGCAAATATGAAATTAGAGGTTTCATCCCTTCGCACAATTGGGTAAACTAATGGGTATAGTTTTGGATATGGAGGAAGATTGAGGCTATTATTTAACGTTTATTTTAAAATTAGATGAGAAGGGATGCGTACAACATTCATGAATGAGCAAATGAATCAAACGAATAAACCAGGGAGTGTTTTAATTATCTCTGCTGTGTTGGTTGCCCTCTTCGTACTATGGGGAGCGATTTCACCAAGTACTCTTCAGTCTGCCGCTGATACTGGACTTGGATGGATGATTGAAAACTTTGGTTGGTTTTATATGTTATCGACAGCATTTTTTGTGGTATTTGTTATCGCAATTGCAATCAGTCCATTTGGAAACATGCGACTAGGCAAACCTGATGAGAGACCGCAATACACTTGGTACTCTTGGATTGGAATGCTATTTGCTGCAGGAATTGGCGTAGGGTTTGTGTTTTGGGGTGTAGCTGAGCCTGTACTTTATTATATGGATACGCCAATGGGGTACACGCCTGAAACAGAAGCAGCGGCGGCTGCGGGATTACGTTATGCCGTTTATCATTGGGCCTTGCATCCGTGGGCAATTTTTTCGGTTGTTGGTCTAACGTTAGCGTATGTGCAATTTAGAAAAGATCGTCCAGCATTAATTAGTTCTGCATTTTATCCTCTATTAGGGGACCGGGTGAATGGTTGGGCTGGTCGTTCGATTGATATTTTAGCGGTTATTGCAACATGTACAGGGGTGGCCACTACATTTGGATTAAGTGCCTTGCAGATTACTGGGGGCTTATCTTATATAAGTGCGATTCCGAATAATGTCTGGACTCAAATTACCATCATCGCTATTGTCACTGTGCTATTTATGTTTTCAGCAGGGAAAGGCGTAGACAAAGGAATTAAGAAACTGAGTAATATTAACCTTGCTGTAGCAGGTCTTTTATTGATCTTTGTCATTATTGTCGGACCTACACTATTTATTTTAGAAAACTTCGTAACCACACTCGGTGGCTACATCACAAATGTCGCATCGATGAGTTTAACGATGACACCATTCTCTGAGAGTACGTGGCTAGGAACGAATACAATTTTCTTCTGGGCTTGGCATATTGCGTGGGCTCCGTTTATGGGATTATTTATTGCTAGAATTTCAAGAGGTCGTACGATTCGTGAGTTTATGGCAGGTGTTCTCGTCGTTCCGTCATTGCTTGCTGTCTTATGGTTTACCACATTTGGTGGTACAGCGTTACATCTTGAAATTGCAGGACAAGCTCCAATTGCTGAGCTTGTAATGGAAAATGTGGAACTGGCGTTATTTGCGACATTAGGGGAATTACCTCTAAGTGCCATCACGAACATTTTAGCTGTGATCTTAATTTTGATTTTCTTTATCACATCAGCAGACTCGGCTTCTTATGTGTTAGGTGCGATGACTTCACATGGTAGTTTAAATCCTAAGCTGTCGGTCAAATTATTATGGGGATTCCTCATTGCCGGAACAGCGAGTGTGCTATTAATTAGTGGGGACGGAGGACTAGGTGCTCTGCAAACCGCCTCAATTATTGCCGCCTTACCATTTGCTATTATTATGATTGTGATGATCATTTCGGTGCTTGCTATGCTCGGGAAGGATTATCAGATCGAACACAAGAAGACACGAAAAAAACGTGTCAAAGAGTTAAAAGAAGAATTCAAAGAAGAATTTAAAGAAGAGATAATGGAAGATGTTAAGGGAGAAGTGTATGACGAACTCCGAGAAGAAGTGAAAGTGGAAGTAATGGAAGAAATGAAAGAAGAAATGTACGAGGAGATCAAAGAAGATCTATACGAAGAACTCGATATTGAACCAGATAAGAAGAAGTAACGAGAAGCCCAAGACATCACACTATACGGGAATGTGCTTCATCTATTTTTCTACAAAGAAGAATAGATGAATGTCGTGTGAAAGAGATTTGGGAAAAGTATTGGAGCGGTCTCGGTCTATAGTCTAGTTAGAGATTCTTGTTCAAGTATTGTTCACATATTAGCGGAGCTAAAGACTATTGCTTCACAGTCTTCTCACATTTGGATGGTAAACTGACCTTAATGAAACTAAATGAGGTGATGAACAATATGAAAAAAATAGTAATGACTGCATTTATAGCGGCATTCATGTTAGCTGCATGCGGAGGAGAAGACTCAGATCAAGCAGGAATGACCGATGATTTAACTCCAATCGAAGTTGAATTAAATGTGCCAACACAAGCAGAAGCCCGAGAAGACGTATTATTTGAAAGTATTGTCACTCAAGGTGATGACCTTGTCGAAGATGCACAAGAAGTCGTGTATGAAGTGTGGGCTGAAGGACAAAAAGAGTCAAGTGAAATGATTGAAGCAACGGATCAAGAAGAGAATCGATATTTATTAACACATGTGTTTACAGAAGAGGGAACGTACCATGTTCAGACACATGTGACAGCGAGAGGTCTTCACCGGATGCCTACGTCAGAGATTGTGATTGGTTCAGGTGAACATGCAGAAGATCAAGCAGACGAAGAAGCTAGTGAAGAAAAGGAAGAGCACGCACATGATCATAGTGCTTCGCACGATCATCATCATAATCATGCAGATGTCGATGTAGAAGCAGATATAAAGGATGATATTCTATCATTTACGATCATGCTTCAAGGAGAGCCTCTTGATAACGGTAGAATTACCATTGAAATGTGGCAAGGAGAAGAAAAGCCCCATCTCTGGCTGGATACATCTGAAGTAAGCAATGGAGTGTACGAGTTGAATGAGATTGATGAGTATACAGGTTCTTATGATGCGATCGTTCATATTGAACGTGATGAAGATGACCTACACGAGCATTTCACTGTAGAGCTTGAATTTAAATAAAAAAACAGGATCGGCTGTATAAAACAGTCGATCCTATTTTTTATGGTGAATCGGTATGATTAAAGTGACGGTTGTTCCATTACCTAAAACGCTGTCATAGTTCATGTGGCCGAAGTGTTTGTGGATAATTGCTTTTGAAATCGCAATGCCAAGGCCACTCCCACCATCTTTTCTTGTTCGGGCAAAATCAGTCCGATAAAAGCGTTCTCCGATCTGTTGGAGAGCTTCTTTAGACATGCCACTTCCACTATCAGAAATCGTAATTTGCACCTCGTGTTGATTCGTTGTCTTCATAGTAACCGAGATCACGTCTTGCTCTTGGCAATGACGGAGACTATTTTGCAAAAGGTTATGCAGGACTTGCTGTATTCGATTGGAGTCAAGGTAAGCAATAACGGAATCATCTTTTTCTACGTGAAGAGTAATGTTTCTTTTTCTTGCTTCTGGTCGATACGAAGCAATGGTTTCTTCAATCAAAGCAGCAAGAGCTGTAGGTTGTATGCTTAGGGGATAGGTATCTTCTTGTAAGCGAGCTAAGTCTAATAACTCGGCTACTAGAGAACCCAAGCGGCTAGATTCATGATGAATAATTTTGACATACTCTTTTTGATCTTCTTTTAATTCATCGTCCTCCATCAATACTTCACTATAACCTTTCAAATAACTGAGAGGAGTTCGCAGTTCATGAGAGACATTTGATAAAAATTGTTGTTTCTTCTGTTCTTCTAGTTGTAAGGACTGTGCCATTTCATTAAAGGACCGTGCGAGCTTGCCTAATTCATCCTCGGAATAAATGGGGACATTCGTTGTTAAATCCCCCTCAGCGATTTTTTGTGTGGCTTCCTGCATACCAGTAATTGGCTTTGTTAAGTAGTGCGTAAGTTTAACTCCGACCAAATACAACACGACAAAAAGAGTTAAAACAAGTAAAACGAGAATGGGCGTAGCTGGCAAAAAGACCTCTTGGATAGAGGAAACAGGAACATAGACGTACAATATACCGTCTAAAACCCGATCTTCAATTAATGGAACAATCACAGCTAGTACATTACGATCGATTCGAGGCTCATAACCGAGCTTCACTAATCGTTCTCCATTTAATAATTCCCTTCGTTCGGCCTCACTAATAAAAGATTGGTAATCGATCTCAAAAGGTAGACAAGCACTTAATTCTCGCGGATTTTCGATAGCATATATTTTCGTATCAGAAACATCATTATGCGCTTCAACCTTTTCAACGAAAACGTCTGTTAACGGGCCTGGTTCGTGAAGGAGAGCGAGTTCGTTACCGAATGAAAGTAAGCGTTCTTCCTCTGAACTTAAATAGACCTCTTGATAAATATAAGAGAATAATAAAACAGCAATCAAAATCGAACCATAGGTAAAGGCTAGTAAAAATGCCCAAACTTTTTTATGAAAAGGCCATGATCGCCAATTCATGTTTCGTCCACCATTTTATAACCGATTCCCCATACCGTTTGGATTAGTGAATCATAAGGTTTTAATTTCATACGGATGGTTTTGATATGGGTATCAACTGTTCGTTCGGTCCCGTCGTAATCAAATCCCCAAATCGACGTAAGCAAATGTTCTCTAGAGAACGCTTGCCCGCGATGTTCGATTAAAAAGAGAACGAGATCGAATTCTTTCACCGTTAAATGAATCGGAGTTTGATGAAGGTGAGCTTGTCTTGATTGCGGATCAATGACTAGACCGTGATGAGAGAACCGCTTTTTACTAAGTGATAGTGTTGATTTTGTTCGTCTTAGAACAGCTTCAATCCGGGCGAGAAGCTCACCCTTACTAAATGGTTTTATTAAGTAATCATCGCCACCTAACTTTAATCCCTTTATCCGATCAACTTCATCGGACCGGGCCGTTAGGAAAATTACAGGTAAGTCAGATGTTTTTCGTAACTGATCTATAAATTCAAAGCCATCCATCACGGGCATCATCACATCCACAATCGCGAGGTCTAGTTGATATTGAGGTAGGAGGGAAAGTGCTTCGGCCCCGTTGTTTGCGACGAGTACTTGATAATTTTCTTTTGTTAGATGGATGCTCAACAGGAGTTGCATCGTTTGTTCATCTTCAACAACGAGAATGGTGGTGGTCATTATTGAACAATCTCCTCTCTAACTGTTAAATGAATGGGACCTTCTCCGACCGAAATGGTGTTTATTGATTGTAACGATTCGATATCTAGTACTTCGACTGAGTTACTGTCATATCCAGCGATAAAAAGCGCATGCTCTGTCGCTACCATACTGAAAGGGTTGGCGACCGTATTAGTAGTCTGTAAAATCTCTTTTGTAGTGGAATCAATTAGTCTTAATTCATTTGATCCATGACTCAAAACTAAGATCGAATCTTTATGTTGCAAAAAGGCAATCGGCATAGTTGGAGCAAAGATTTGGTCGATCAGCTTCGCTTCATGTAAATCAATAAGATGAATGTCATTTAATATGTCTCTGCCTCTCCCATGTCCACCAAGCCATCCTTGATCATCAACAATGATAAAGTCTGAAGCTCGATCAATACTTGGTAACGTCGCAACCACACTCCCATTGCCAGGTTCGATGACAGAAATCGTTGTATCTTCGTAGTTTAAGACATATAGCAAGTCCTCATGGAGGTACAGATGTTGTGGCGAGTCACCTACCGTCATTTCCCAGATGAGCTCACCTGAGTACGTAAGAGCGATCATTTGATTAGAACTACGTTGTGTCACTATGAGCAGGTCTTTATACAAAACAGCATCATCTACTCCGCTAGTCAATGTCCATGTATTTACCGTATCCCCAGTTGATAATTGATACACCGATAAAGTAGGATGTGTTGAGCTATAGGTGAGCAAATGGTCAGGATCAAGCAACAAAGTCCCTGTTACCGAAGATTCTAACTCCCATGTCTCAAGTACATCATGTGTTTCACTATGAATAAAGCTAATGCTTGAATTAAAAGAATTAGCGACGATGATCAAAGGCTCTGTCTCATCTATACTAAGGAGAGAAGAGGTCTGGCAGGCAGTTAATAGACTTAAAATGATTAAAGTAACAATTAGTTGAATGAATCTCATCAAAAGCCTCCTAAAAAATTTAAAGAAATGAATAAATCTCTCTTATTATAAACGATACATGTGAAGAAACGATGAAAAGCAAGTCAAGTCCTTAATCCTGTGTAAATTAGGATTCAATGTTTCAGCTATTGCTGATGATCATGGTTTAGGTTTGTTTTTATTTTTTGGGAGCGAGGGGTACCCCTCGCTCCCAAAAAATTTCGCTTCGCACTACATGGATGATTCACTGGGAAAATAAAATTTACGTCCACCGCAATCTAACGTTTTTTCGTAATCCATGAGTACCGCACCAATCAGTCGAAAAGCTGATTGATTGTTAGGGAAGATTCGTATCACTCGTTCTCTTCTTCTAATTTCTGAGTTTAAACGTTCTAAGTTGTTGGTTGTTCGTATCTTAATTCGAGCTTCGGCCGGTTCATCCAAGAATTGAATGGCATCTTCAAAGCCTTCATCTAATGTGTTAATGGCCTTCTCATAGGCTTTTTGAAGTTCATATGTTTGAATAAACTCGTTTTTAAGTGTTCTTGCGGCTTCCGGATTAGGCGCATCAAAGATGCTCTTCACCATTTCTCTTGCATCATATGACCCTTTCTTTGGCATACACTGAAAGATATTGCGCTTAAAGTGGACTGTGCAGCGTTGCCAACTCGTGCCAATAAAAGATTCTGTGATGGCACTTTTCAGTCCAGAATGGGCATCAGAAATCAGTAGACGAGGCGATTGAAGGCCTCTTGATTTTAGATAGTCAAAAAAGCACATCCATGCTTCTTTACTCTCTGCGTGATTGACACGTAAACCAATGATTTCTCTTTTATGATCTTGGTTTACCCCCACTGCGATATAGACGGCCTTAGATACTACTTTATTGTGCTCTCTCACCTTAATATACATGGCATCTACGTAGACATATTTATAGTAGGTGATGTTCAAAGGGCGGTCAGCCCATTCCTTTACGAGAGGGTCTAACTTAGCTGTGAGGCTAGAGACAAACGACTTAGAAACGGTTTCTCCGCAAAGCTGTTCTACGATCTTAGTCACCTTACGGGTAGACACCCCGTTCACGACCATTTCTAACATAGAGAGGACCAGTGATTGGTCTGCTCGTTGATATTTTTCAAACAAACTAGTAGAGAACTCCCCACTTCGAGTACGGGGAACTTTAAGCTGTAGTTTGCCGATCGAAACCGTATAATCTCTTTCATAGTAACCGTTACGGTAATCCTTACGATCATCTACCCTTTGATAGAAATCAGACTCCATATACTCGTCGCGCTCTTTTTCCATAAATTCATTTAAGACTAAAACAAGAGAAGACTTTACAACAGCCTCTAATCCAGAATTCATAACCTCATCTTTTAAATTTTCCATATCTAGGGTAAACTTAATTTGAGCCATCATCAATTTCTCCTTTCAATATTTTCGTCGCTGAAAACATTGTTGCCAGAAATTGATGTGGCTTATTCTTTTTTACACAATTATATGGACTCTATCGAAAAGCACGCAAGGATGCGTGCTTTTTTGATGGAAGAGGGGAGAAGGAGGTGGGTTCGCGCGAATCAGACCGGTTTTCGCGCAAGTTCTTTGCTGTTGCGAGCGAAATGTCATCATTTTCGCGCAAACTAAGCAAATTTCTGCGCAAACACTTCAAAAAAACGGAAAAAATCGCCGCCCTCTATTTACTTCGCCTCTGAGCAGGCAACCTCCGTTTTTCTTTGTCTAGCTTTGGCTCCTTGGGCTGCGGAGAAAACCGGTGAATCGAACGAAGTCAAAGAGCGACTTCTAATCGCTTCCCCTAGTTTTCTCGCATCCCAGACCAGTCGCCTCCGCTTTTCTGTCTAGCTGCGGTTGCCAGAGGCTCGTGGACAAATAACCTGCCAGATGTAAAAGCAAAGAGCGCTTTTCATCTACCAGAACATTTGCATCCCGCCTCTGAGCAGGCAACCTCCGCTTTTCTTATCAATTTATTATCCCGTGGGTGGCGATTTCGGTGTGGATGGTGGTGGTTAGGTTGATGTTTGGGTAGTCTTTTTGCCAATCGAGTTTCTCCCATGTTTTTGGATGAATTGCGATGAGCTCTCGTCCGATGCCGAGTGCATCACAATTGGCTTTTTGGATTTCGTTGATGGTACGGTTTGCAACTTGTTGTAAATGGTCTTCAATTTTTTGGTTTAGTTTGACAATCGTTTCTCGCTGATTTAAATTATCTTCCGGATATTCCAAAACATTAAGTTTAGCGGTTAACTCTATATGCGCATCGATCAAGCCATTGGGACTTTCTTTGACGTTAAGATCATGTTTTAGATTGGTGATTTGAACAGTCACGAAATTATTCATATCAGGTGTTTTTGTATCGTCTACTTTAATGGTTAAACTAGCTGTGCGCTGTAATTCATTCATAAGTAATAATAAAACGGTGCTTTCTTCGGTTCCTATCACACCAGTCATTTTCATTTGATTAAATAGCGCTGTCTCATTAGCGTGGACTTCTTCTGAATCTTCACGAATTCGAAGGTAAGGTAAAGTAATATCTTGACCTGGATCAAAGAGTACGGGACAAATAAATTGGATATTGGTTACAGGTAAAATAGTCGTTACTTCCCCTGCATCAAGAAGGTCTCGCAAATATTCACTGATCAGAGGCTGGCTTTCGACTTGACGATCTAAGTAGGGAGCCGCTTTGCCACTTGTAATGGCAATCTTTGCATTTAAAGGACTACGCGGATCGCGATAAAAAACATCAATGTACGAATAAATATCTGTTTTAGCAGCTTCTTCACCAATTAAAATGACTCTTGTTTTTGATGAATCTAGTCGCCCTGAAACCTCTTGGTCCACACGCATCCGACTCTGTCTAACTGTATTTCCAATAGAGGAAACAATTCGAGAATTGGGAGATTGTTGAGCACCTACTTCTATTTTTGGAATGGAGACTGTCGTTTTCACTTGTCCATATTCTTCAAGGTCAAACGAGCCGCTATAGATTAATTGAACGTCTTTTAAGTAGCGGCTATCCCAACACCCGCTTGTTAATACTGCTATAAAAATCAAAAGTATAATTCGTTTGATCATGTCGAAGCACTTCCCTTTTCATTGGTTGCAACTGGTTTCTTCTGCCGTTTAAGAACAAGTGCTAGAAGTAAGAGTGTGACGGGAATTAGAAATGAAAAAATCAGTCCGCCATTGCCAACTATCTGTGTAATCTTCTCAACTGTTAAGAGATTATGTGGCGAGACGCTTAATACAAAACAGATGACTGCAATAATGGCGGTAAAAGGAGCATGTTTTTTTTTGTTCATTACTCTTGCAACACCAATGGAGGAAATGTAGAGATAGCTGACAAAAGAAGTCATCACCGCGACAATCCAAATCGAGATGAAAATCAAATCAATACGTTCTAAGACGATAAAAGAGAATGATTTAATCAAGTACAGAATCGGTTCAGGTACAAAAGCCATTTCATCGGGACTGAAAAACACATAACAAGCAATAGCCAGATAGGTGTACACAAGAGTGACAGCAACATTGACAATGGTCGCTACTTTTACTTTTACTTTCAATGTGCCTTCTGTTGCAGCAAACAAAATAATAAACAACTCAAAACCTACTAAAGATAACATCGCTGCTTTAACGCCTGTAGCAATATTTGAAAAACCTGCCTGGCCGATTGGAAGGATATAGCGAAACTCCGCATTTGTAAATGCAGTAACGGTCAATAGCACGATCAGGATAAGAAGAATGGAAACAAATGAATGAAACCTAGCAATAATCCGTACGCTTTCTTTCGCTAAATAATAGGCAGTAAAGCAGGCCAACCCAATCTTAATTAACTGAGGGGTATGAGGAAAAGCCCACACACTTAACGTTGAGCTGAAGAGAATAAGAATGAGTACTCCTAAAGAAATAAAATAGATCACATGGACTAAAATGAGAAATTTCCCTATCCACTGACCGAATAACTCAATAAGGATGTCATATAAATTTGCTTTAGGAAATTTCATCGATAAAAACATAAAGACAAAGATCATCACTTGTACAACAAAGCCAGCAAGAATTATAGAAATCCAGCCATCGGTTTTCGCTCCTGCATCAAAGACCGAATAAGGCATGGAGAGGACCCCGACCCCGACTTGCGTTTGCAACACAAATAAACCCATTTGCCCAGGGGTAATTGTACTTTTGGACAATTTACTCATCAGTATCCCACCTTCTTGAAAACCCTTGTTGCTTCTTCTTAATTGGTAAATACGCTGTAGGCTTTTCATTCATAATCCAGACGGGTAATCGTAAGAACGTATCTTTTAAATCTTTCCACTTAAACGGGGCAAGTGGAGAGAAATAAGGTGTCCCGAATGATTCCAATTTACATAAATGAATCAATAAAATCATCCCTGCAAAAGAAAGCCCTAAAAAGCCAAACGATGCAGCTGCGAACATGAACGGGAAACGTAAGATTCGTACAGAAGTGTTCATCTCTGTTGAAGGGACAACAAACGCCGCAATCGCAGTTAGTGCCACGACAATGATCATAATGTTCGAAACCAAGCCTGCAGTAACAATCGCATCTCCAATGACTAGACCCCCAACAATACCGATCGTTTGACCGATTGGTGAAGGGAGACGGACCCCGGCTTCCCGAATGAGTTCAATCGTTAATTCCATGATAATGGCCTCGACAATAGGAGGATAAGGAATTTGTTCAACCGAGCTCTTCACAGGTAGAACAAGATCATTTGGAATGACCTCAAAGTGAAAGCCGACAACAGCAATATAAAGGCCAGGAAGCAATATCGCGATTAGAAAACTTAAAATGCGAATCATTCGATAAAAAGTGCCAACATAAAAACGACTATTAAAATCATCTGGAGATTGGTAAAAAGCAAAAAAAGTAATGGGTGTAATAATAGTCGTTGGGCTTCCTTCGACCAAAATCGCGACTTGCCCATCCATTAAGGCTGACATTGCTCGATCAGGACGTTCTGTATAAAGTACTTGTGGAAAAGGTGAGAAAGTTGAATCCTCAATAAATTCTTCGATAAAGCCAGGGCTAAACGTCATATCCGTATCAATGTAACTAACTCGCTTAATCACCTCTTGAACAATAGTAGAATTCGCAATATTTCTCATGTAAACAATGGCGACCGATGTATTTGTGTCTGTTCCAATTTTTAGATAGCGAACGGCTAAATTCGAACTTGAAATTCTACGACGGACGAGATGAATATTTGTAGCGAGATCCTCAACAAATCCTTCATGAGAGCCACGAACTACTTTTTCATTTTGCGGTTCGGATGTATCTCGTTTAATCGCATTGGATGAATCGAGTATGTAAACCAGTTCAATGCCATCTATCAATAGCACTGATCGCCCTTCGAGTAAGGCATTGACTGTATTTTCTTGAGAGCTTGTTGGGACAACTGCCGCAGAATGCTCTAGCATGTCTCTTACCGAGCCTTCGCCATCAAACGTTGCTGAAAGAAATTTCTCGATCTTCTTAAAGTCTGTGACAGAACTAAAGAAATAGATCGTAGCCTTTACCTGATCGATTTTAAATTCACGTTTTTGAAGATCTTCGGCCTCTACAAAAGCTGATTCGATGAATTTCTTGTTTTTAACTAATAAGTTATATGTTCTAGGAGAAGGAGAAGGAGAAGGAGAAGGGCCATTTGTTGAAGCAATTGACTTAGACGCTTGTTGCTCAGAATGTCTTTGTGAAAGACGTACTTTTGTTAATCGCTTCATGACTACTCACCAACTTCTGTGTAAGAATTTATTCACTCTTATCATCTACAAATTTGGTGAAATCATGCAGAGGTGGGTGGGTCATTAAGATAGATAATAAGTTCAGTTGTTTTTTGTGAAATGTAAAAAAGAGAGTTATCGATAGAGAATGTGAGTGAGGGAAAGAAAAAAAGGTAGTTATGCGCTTTCATACGACTTCTTAAACACTGAAAGTCATGCTACAATGTTTCAGTTGAAAACGGATCCGACTTTCGTGAGAGTCGAAAGTCAGCTAAGGAATTCAAGATAAATGAAAGAAAGAAAGAAAGAGGTGTCAAATGAATACACAAACATGGAAAGAAAGTTGGTTTGGGAATGTTCGAGGGGATGTACTAGCTGGGATGGTTGTTGCGCTTGCTTTAATTCCTGAAGCAGTAGCATTCTCAATTATTGCAGGTGTCGACCCGATGGTTGGTCTGTACGCATCATTCTGTATTGCTGTTGTGATTGCTTTTGTCGGAGGACGTCCAGGTATGATATCAGCCGCAACAGGAGCAATGGCATTATTAATGATTACGCTTGTAGCTGATCATGGTCTTCAGTATTTACTTGCAGCAACATTATTAACTGGTATTATTCAAATTCTTTTTGGTGTTTTTAAATTAGCACGATATATGAAGTTTATACCAAGATCAGTAATGGTTGGTTTCGTCAATGCCTTAGCGATTTTGATCT
Organism: Bacillus sp. FJAT-45037; assembly: GCF_002797325.1. Classification (GTDB taxonomy): domain Bacteria; phylum Bacillota; class Bacilli; order Bacillales; family Bacillaceae_D; genus Alkalihalophilus. The sequence continues at coordinate 986,041 of NZ_KZ454938.1, forward strand.
TTATGGCACAGCTTGACCAGTTTGTGGGGGCAACATGGGTCGTATATGCACTCGTTGCTGCGACGCTGGGTATTATATATTTATTACCGCGTGTCACAAAGGTGGTACCCTCTGCATTAGCAGCGATTGTTGTAATTACAGCTTTTGCCATTTTTATGAATGTTGATGTACGAACAGTTGGTGATATGGGGGCTCTTCAACAAGCATTGCCAATGTTTTTAATCCCGCAAATTCCGTTTAACTTAGAAACATTCATGATTATTTTACCTTACTCATTAGCTCTAGCAATTGTTGGTTTATTAGAATCACTTCTTACTGCAAACATTGTCGATGATATGACAGATACGGAAAGTGATAAGAATAAAGAAAGCCGTGGGCAAGGGATCGCGAACATTGTCTCTGGATTCTTCGGAGGAATGGCTGGTTGTGCCATGATTGGACAATCTGTGATTAACGTCAAGTCTGGTGGAAATGGTAGACTTTCTTCCTTAGTGGCAGGTGTCTTCTTAATGTTCTTGATCATTGTATTAGGTGGTTTAGTGGTGCAGATTCCAATGGCAGCTCTAGTTGGTGTAATGTTCATGGTTGCATTTAGTACATTTGATTGGGGTTCTGTAAGAAATCTCCACAAGGTACCACGTTCTGATGCTGCGGTCATGATCGTAACGGTCGCAACAGTTGTATTCACGCATAACTTAGCGATCGGTGTATTTGCTGGGGTGCTTTTAAGTGCGATGTTCTTTGCAGCAAAGATTTCGAAAGTCGATGTAACGAGAGAGTTCGATCAAATAAACGCAAAGACTGTCTACCGTGTTAGAGGACAAATCTTCTTTGCATCCGTTACAGATCTATTAACGAAATTTGACTATAAAGAGGACATAAGAACTGTAGAAATTGACTTTAGACAATCTCATTTATGGGATGACTCGGCAGTAGGAGCACTTGATAAGATCAAAATGAAATTTGAACAACAAGATATTCAAGTGACCTTTATTGGTATGGACAAAGATAGCACAGAGCTTATGACGAAAATGAGCGGTGTCGGTTCAGGCCATTAAGATAAAACAATTAGCAAAGAAAAAAGCAAGGACCCTTCAGGTGGAAGGTGATCCTTGCTTTTTTTGTTGTCGAACATAATTTCGTGCAATAAGGAGAAAGAAGAAAAGTGCAAAGGAACTAATGATGACAAGACCAATGAAAGGGAGAGAGGCGAGATTAGAACCAACACTGATGATCATACAGACATATAGAATGCCCAAAAGTTTCTTCATTCTAGCCTCATTAAATAACTTCGTCGCAAGAGCCCCTATAGGTGCCCCAAAGAACGTTCCTACTATTAAAGCAATGCCAATCCCGTAATTAAGCGAACTTGACATACTGTATGTGATTAACCCAGCTGAGACGATAAACACAACCGAGGCTAAACTAGTACCGACGGCTTGACTTGCTTTTAAGCCGAGTAAGGAGATTAAAAGTGGTACAATGAAGAAGCCTCCACTAACTCCTATAGCAGATGAGATAAAGCCTGCCCCAAGTCCAATCAATCCAGCGACAATAAGAGGAGAAACGCTTCTTTTTTTGATCGGACCCTTACTAGTCTTCCGTTTATACAGTAAGGAGAAAGCAAAAAAGCTCAACAAAGCAATGTAAAAAATGGAAATGACTGATTCGGCCAATCCTCGTTGATCAAGCTGAATCATAATTGGGTGAGCAATTTGCGTACCTATAATCCCTGTTATATTAATAATTATGACATAATACCAATTAATATTTTTTAAACGAAAATGAGAAACCGCACCTGAAATCGACGTTCCAAGTGAAAGCATTAAGCTTGTACCAATTACAGTGGTAGGGGGAAGACCGAACATTAGCAACAGAGGCGTTAAGATAATCCCACCACCAATACCGAAAAATCCAGAAAACACACCAATTCCAATACCTAATCCTATGTATAAAAGATAATCCATAAAAACCTCCTTCTCTATAGTATAGCTGATTTTTTGTCGAATAGATGCTGAAATTTTAGCTTAAAATCGATGGTAGTTGTCGGATAAATGAGTTATTTGTCTAAGGAAAAAGGGAGGAATTATAAGAATTATGAAGAATTTCACCTAAAGGACATTGTATATAAGAGTTTAAGGAGAATGATGATGGTTCATACATTATGGCGTGCAAGAGCAGCGACGGCACAAGCGTTTCTTGGTCACGACGGTACGGTGAAAGAAGTGAATGAAGAGTGTTGTAATCTATTAGCATTAACAAAAGAACAGTTAATTGGCCAACCAGTTGATGAGATCTATTTAAACTGGATCGATCAAAATGAAAGTTCTTTTTTCCAAAAGATTCAGAATCAAAAGTATGTCTTTTTCACATGGAAAAATGAAACTGATACCAAGTTTACTTGTAAAATTGAATTGATTCCACTTAACCTTGGAGAAAGTAGCTTTCTTTTACAAATATCAGAAATTGATGTAAAGAAAAAAACGTCAGATCAAGCATTATATTCTCAACATGTTCGTGATTATCAATTATCTGATAAAATCTTGCATGGAATTAAAGATGCGATTGTCACTTTTCAAATGGATGGTACGTTCTTATTTGTGAATGAAAAGGCGGAAGAAATTTTAGGGTATACTTGGGATAAATTGAAACATATTGAATTTTGGTCTTTTTTGCAAATGGATCAAAAAGGATTATCTACTAAAATTTATGAGTTGCTAGCCGGTGAAGATAGTGTTGAAGTAGAATACTTTGTTGAAAAGACGAAGTGCTGGTACGATGTGAGAGTATACCGTGTCGAAGAGCAAATAACCCTTTATTTTACGAATAGTACAAATCGAAAAAGAGTAGAAGATGAGCTCAGGGCAAGTGAGAAAAGATATAAAAGTTTAGTTGAACACACTCCTGAAACGATTTCGGTTCATGATGGGAAAGAATTAATTTATATTAATCCAGCAGGGGAAAAGTTATTTAAAGCAAACAACCAAAACGAACTTATGAACCGTAAGGTTGGTGATTTATACAAAGCGGTTGACTATAAGAGAATTCGAGAAAATGCAAGACTGTTGATGTCTGGCAAACGTAAAGTAACGACTTCCTTATTCCAATTGAATTGCCTAGACGGCTCAACCGTTGATGTAGAAGCAACATCAACGCTTATTTTATTTAGAGGAAAACCTGCTTTTCGAACCATCTTAAAAGATTTATCAGAACGGAAGCGTATGGATGACTTAATTAGAAAATCAGATAAACTTGCCGTGGTGGCTCAGCTTGCCGCAGGCGTCGCTCATGAAATCAGAAACCCATTGACAGCGGTCAAAGGTTTTTTACAACTATTCCAGCGTGATAAAAAATTTAATGAACAGTTTCTACAGTTGGTGATGGAGGAGTTAGAACGTGTAGAATCGATCATTTATGAATATTTAACATTAGCGAAACCAAATCATGAATCGACATTTACTGAATTACAGCTTCAGAAAATTATTCAAAAAGTAATGACGTTAGTAGAAACTCAATCGATTATGAAAAACGTAACCATGGAGTTTGAGTTTGAGGATGTAGCAACGGTTTACGGATCAGAGAAACAAATAAAACAAGTTTTACTGAATCTGATTCGTAATGCTCTTGAAGCGGTGGAAGAAAACGGGGAAATTACAATCCGTTTACGATCTCACCCTGAAGATCAAGTATGTATCCAAGTAGAGGATAATGGCTGTGGAATACCTAAGGAGCGAGTGGCACGCTTAGGAGAGCCTTTTTATTCTACCAAAGAGAAAGGTACAGGTCTTGGGATGATGGTTTGTTATAAAATCATTGAACATCATCATGGCTTAATGACTGTCCATAGTGAAGTGGGAATGGGGACCCGAATTGATGTGATCTTACCAGAATGTGAAGCAGACACAGTGCTAATCGAATCATAAAAAAAGGGATGGTTGGTCATCAAGACCTTCCATCCAATTCACTTGATTGTTGCTTAATATGGTTTTTTAGTAAGGTGATGAGTGCTTGACTTTCTTTGTCGGTATGAGTGAAGTCAATACCATATTGAAACGATTGACCCAATGCTTTCTTCCAGACGATGACTCCTTGAGTTTCCATTGTATGTTCGGCCAATTGAAGATCAAATTCAAGATGGATTTCTTTTTTATTAGGATCAGGTAACTCAAGGGAGGAGCTCATTTTTAAGCCACCTCCGCTAATATCGAGGATATCCATTTTTCCTTCCTTACTTTCTACATATGATGTTTCCACACGAATCAGTTTAAACGTTGCTTCTAGGGGCTTAGGGAATTCGTAACGAAATGATTCTTCACGTTTATATTGCATAGCATTCTCTCGCTTTCTCCTGTTTTTTTCAGTATCTAATAATTAACTAGATTATGCAATGAAAAGGTTGATGAACTAGCGAATGGAATGGATGAATTCTAATCCGAAATGAATGGAATAATAGATAAGTAACATCGCTGCAAATCCATGTATGAATTTAAACAATAATGGACTAATGACGACAGAAGAAGCTTTTGCCACAGCAGCGATTAAGAGATTCCACAGAAAAATCCCAAGAAAGATGAAGCATGCTTTCGTCACGATTTGAAGGGTTGTGGAGAGGTGGGCAGATTCACTTAAGACAGAGCCATATATGCCAAACCAAAACAATAGATTAATAGGGTTAATAAGAGCAATGAGCAGTCCTGTCACATAGCATTTTAGTAAGAGGTAGTTAGGATAGACAGTTATTTGATCAGTGCTTATGTGGGTGTGAACGATTTTTTTTACTGAGTCAAATGCTAGAAACCCTAGAAAAATCGACCCGAAAAAAAAGAGACCAATATGAACTATTTCAATCGTTAATAATTGGGAGATCCCGAGATAAATAAGGATCATAAAGATCGCATCAGCACTCATACCGCCAATTCCTACAAATAAAGAGGCAATAAAGCCGAACTGAACCCCTCGTTTAAGCATCTCAAGACTAATTGGACCAACAGGTGCGGCTAATGCAATACCTAAAAATATTCCTGATAACAAAACGAATCACTCCACCCCTAGAAGATTTCTAATTACTTAATTAAATGATAGAATTAAAGGAGTTATACATCTTTTGGGACTATTGCGACGAATTATTCTATCTTTTTAATCATACTCATAAGCTATTGTAGAGGAGGGGTTCTAAATGAGTGAAGAATCAAATTACTTGTTTACAAGCGAGCAAATGCAAGATGAACAACTCGTTCCAAACTGGGTGAATGAAGAATACAAAAAATACCGTGAAGTGGTATTAAACCCGACATTTCCTTGTTTCTTTGGAAAAACGGGAGAACAACGTGGAGAATTACGGTACTCGTATATCACCCATTCGGATTGGGGGCATTTACCGAAAACTCTATCTTCATTTCTAGATCTAGTAAAGGAACCCCCTTTGATTAGACGGGGATTATTTCTGTTTGTTGAACCTGAAGAGAAAGAGCAATCGTTTGACTATTATCGAAATTATTTTTGGGATGTCTTACAATATTTAAATCGACATGACCCATGCGAATGGCCGGAGCATACCCCTACAGATCCAGATCATTTTTTGTGGTCGTTTTGTTTTGATAATGAAAATATTTTTGCTTTCGGAAATGCTCCGACTTACAAGCAGCGTGTGACGCGTAACTTAGGTGATAGTATGGTCATCGGTATTCAACCAAGAAGAATTTTTAAGGGACTTGAAGGCACCGAGCCGAACGGAATTAACTCACGAGAAGCAGTACGTAAAAGAGTAGAGATTTGGGACCAGTTACCGAAACATCCGGATATTAGTCATTACGGCGATCCTAGTCACCGGGAATGGAAGCAATTTTTTATTGGGGATGATTGTGAACCCATTTTGACAAAATGCCCTTTTCAAGCAGTAAATACAAAGAAGTCACTATAAGGAGTGGCAAAAAAAGTGTATGATGGTAAAAAATCATACACTTTTTTTGTTTTTTATGAAGATCAAGTAAAGGGTTTGCGATACTTATGTGGAATGAAGTAAGACATCATCTCCGAGGCGAACCTGGACCAGCTCTTGTAAGGTTTGTCAACAAGCATGACTATGATTGCGTGATTATAGGATCAAGAGGGCTTAATCCGTTCCAAAGCATGGTTCTTGGCAGTGTGTAAGCCATAAGGTAGCTAAAAGAGTCAAATGTCCTGTTTTATTAATCAAATAATATTTTGTTAAACGGAGGCGACAACATGAAAAAAATCCTTTTACCTTCAGACGGATCAGAGCATTCAATCCGCTCTGCAGAAAAAGCCATTGAGCTCGCAAAATTGTACGATGCAGCAATTGACATTGTCTATGTGATCAATGGCTCAACGTCAAAAAGAGATGTGTTGCAAAATACCGACAAATACGTCATTGAGAAGCGTCGTAAAGAGCGGTTAAAGCCGGTCGAAGAAAAGCTTACTAGCGCTAGTATTCCTTATGAGATTCATACATTACACGGGGAACCAGGGCCAACCATTGTTGAATTTGCTAATAAAGGTGATTATGAGTATGTTGTGCTCGGAAGTAGAGGATTAAATCCACTTCAAACAATGGTACTTGGCAGTGTGAGTCATAAAGTAGCTAAACGAGTAAATAAGCCTGTCATGATCGTGAAATAAACAGAGGGAGCCCTTGAGCTCGCTCTGTTTTTTATAATATCGGTCCATATCGGTCATAGTAAGGGCATGACATCCTTAGGAGGAAGCTCATGTCGTTTGGCGAATGGACAAAAGAAATCTCAGAATTTATTTGGGGTGCCCCGATGATCCTCGTCTTGTTAGGGGGCGGGCTCATATTAGGTGGATCGATACGTTTTTATTACATTATACATATCAAATACATTTTCAAATCGACGATTGGTACGTTATTCAAACGAACAAAACATGATCACACAAAAGGTGAAGTGACCCCCTTTGGTGCTTTTTCTTCTGCTTTAGCAGGGACAGTTGGTGCAAATAATCTGATTGGAGTCCCTCTCGCCATTCATTATGGTGGACCAGGTGCCCTTTTTTGGATGTGGATCGTTGCTTTGGTTGGTATGGCGACGATTTTGGTTGAGATTATCCTTGGTCAACGCTATCGTGAGCAAACACCTCAAAAAGAATTTGTCGGTGGGCCAGCATTTTACATGAGTAGAGGACTTAAATGGCGCTTTGGAGCCCTGTTTTTTGCGATTGGTTTAATCGTTCAACTCGGACTTAGTACAATGGTTCAAGCTAAGACCATTGCAGATCGTGTCGGAAATTCTTTTCAGATCTCCTCAACTGTAGCAGGAGCAGCAATGGTGATTATTGTGGCGATATTAGTATTTGGTGGGATTAAAAGGATTGCAGGGGTAATGAAATTTTTGATTCCTATTATTGTATTTGGTTATGTCGTTTTAACTGTTTTTGTGATCGGATCACATTACACTTCTTTATTAAGCACGTTTCAATTAATTATCAGTGAAGCTTTTCAACCGACGGCTGCGGTCGGAAGCTTTGCCGGAGCATCGATTTGGGTAACAGCGAGATGGGGGCTTGCTCGTGGGTTGTACTCAAGTGAGGCAGGTATGGGAACTGCTCCAATTGCCCATGCAGCGGCAGCGAATCATTCACCCCTTAAACAAGCCAATTGGGGAATCATCGCCGTTGTAATTGACACGTTGCTTATTTGTTCATTAACAGGTCTCGCTGTCGTCATTACAAATACATGGACAGAAGTAGAAGAAGCAGAACAGATGTTGATCAATGCATTTCAAACATTGATGTCGAGTCAAGTAAGCGAGTATTTGTTGACGGTGTTGCTCATTGTGTTTGTGCTACCGACTGTGACGATGTTGATTTATTATGCAGAAAAGCAAGCAGACTTCTTATTTAAACATCATCACCCAATCATTGTACGCTCTCTTTATTTGACACTCTTATTTATAGGCGTGTTCTGCTCAGCAAGTATGTTATGGAATATGATGGACATTGTTTTAGCCTTTGTTGTGATCCCTAACATGTATGCATTGATTAAGCTTAGGAAAGAAGCAACCGCAGAAATTAAACAGTTCATATATGACAAAAAGAGAATGTGAAATATTCAAAACGTTTTGTAAAAACTTGTAATTACAGGAAAAAGGCTTATATAGTCATAAAACTTTTAGTATGATGGTGGTAGTTCGAAGCACATGTTAAAAATTTCAACTGACTTGAAGGAGGAATTTTCAATGAGCAAGAAACTACTTTATATGATTTTAGCAGGGGCATTATCAGTGAGTGTATTGGCTGCATGCGGCGACCCAGTCGATGAGCCAGCGCCAGGTGAAGATCCAGCAATGGAAATGGAAGATGATGTAGAGCTTGAAGAAGAAGAAGCGGAATAAATTCGAATAAATCATCAGGATGATCGTAACTATTGTTACGGTCATCTTTTTTGTCAAGTGAAATAGCTTGACTAAACAAAATATTCTGATAATATTAAATCAATGAATTTATTTATAAAAAGTTATTTTCATGCATAATAATGTGTGTTATTATGCATCTAGAAGCATAAATATAATTTACTAGAAAAGTAGTGGGGGTCGATTTTAAGATGAAAAAGTACAAATGGCAAGTAATGAGTGCATCAGCTATTTTATCAGTAGGGTTATTAGCAGGGTGTGGAGCAAGTGGTGATGCGCCAGCTGAATCAACAGAACCAGTGGATGAGCCTACCGGAGAAGAAAATGAAGAAGCTACGACAGGTGAAAATGGAACACTTACGATGGCAACTTCAGCTGATTATCCACCATATGAATCTGTAGAACTTGAAACGGGCGAAATCATCGGCTTTGATGTTGATATTGCTAAACATATTACAAGTGAATTAGGGTATGAGCTAAAGATTGAAGATGTCGATTTTAATGGACTCATTCCAGCGATGGAAGCAGGGCGTGCAGATTTTGTATTAGCGGGCATGACACCAACTCCAGATCGTATGGAAAACGTAGATTTCTCTGATATTTATTACGAAGCGAAAAACTTAATTGTTTCTCAAGAAAGTGATGAAATTGATTCACTTGAAGGCTTAGACGGATTAACAGTAGGGGTTCAACTTGGTTCAATCCAAGAAGGAGAAGCAGAGGACATGGCTGAAGAGTTTGGATTCAATGTCGAGAAACGTGATCGTATCCCGGAATTGATTCAAGAGCTATTAGCAGGACGTATTGATGCGATCCTTATGGAAGATACAGTGGCAGATGGTTACATGGGTTCTCAAGAAGGGTTAACGTACTTCGAAATTGAAAATTCAGACCTAGCTGGTTCTGCGATTGCTTTCCCTAAAGGTAGCGAGCTTCAAGAGCCATTCAACGAAAAGTTAAATGAGATGATTGAAAGTGGCTTAATGGATGAGCTCATCATCAAATGGTTTGATACAGCAGAATAAACAACACGCAGTGTAGGAAGGAAACCTCAGTCATGAATATTGATTTTAAAGTGATTGAACCTCATATCCCTTTTATTTTAAAAGGGATTGGGGTTACCTTACAATTTGTTTCAACATCATTGTTAGTCGGTCTAGTGTTAGGAATTATCCTTGCCGTCATGAAAATCGGAAAAATCACCGTTCTTCGTTGGTTTGCCCACTTTTATACATCGATCTTCCGAGGTACACCTTTAATTTTGCAATTATCCATTATTTATTATGGTGCGCCGCAATTTGGAATTGAAATGAGTGCATACGTAGCTGCTGTTTTAGCATTTGGATTAAACTCTTCTGCCTATGTATCTGAAATTATACGTGCAGGGATTCAAGCGGTTGATAAAGGTCAAAAAGAAGCTGCTGCAGCTCTTGGAATTCCTGAGCGCCCAATGTTGCTTCGGATTATTTTGCCACAAGCGTTTCGTAATATTTTACCCGCACTATTTAATGAGTTTATTAACTTAACGAAGGAATCTGCAATTGTGTCTGTTATTGGTGTATGGGATATTATGCGCCGTGCACAAATCGTCAACGCCCAAATTTATAAATACTTTGAAGCTTTATTATTTGTTGGGTTAATCTATTATGTCATGGTGATGATTTTAACAATCATTGGACGGATGATTGAAAGGAGATTACAACGTAGTGATTAAAGTAGAAGACTTGCACAAGTCCTTTGGAAAAATAGAAGTCTTAAAAGGCATTACAACGGAAGTGAAAAAAGGAGATGTCGTTGCTGTGATCGGGCCTTCTGGTTCTGGTAAATCAACACTCTTACGTTGTATGAATCTCCTAGAACAACCGACACTCGGGAAAATTTGGGTTGGAGATCAAGAGCTGACTAAAAAGAAAACCAATGTTTTAAAAGCGCGTGAAAGTATTGGCATGGTGTTTCAGCATTTTCATTTATTCCCACATATGACAGTGTTGCAAAACTTGACGTACGCCCCGATGAAGGTCAAAGGCTTATCAAAAACAGAAGCAACAAAACGAGCAGAAGCGTTGTTAGAGAAAGTCGGTCTATTGATCAAAAAAGATGAGTATCCGAATCGTCTATCAGGTGGTCAAAAACAACGTGTCGCAATCGCACGTGCGCTAGCAATGGAACCAGAGGTTATGTTGTTTGATGAACCAACGAGTGCACTTGATCCTGAGATGGTTAAAGAAGTATTAGCAGTTATCAAAGATCTTGCGCTATCGGGAATGACGATGGTCATTGTCACACACGAAATGGGATTCGCCCGTGAAGTTGCTGATCGCGTGCTCTTCTTAGACGGAGGTGTTCTTGTTGAGGATGCGCCGCCAAGCACATTTTTCACAGCACCTAAATCAACACGTGCAAAAGATTTCTTAGAGAAAGTCTTATAAGAAAAAGGTTCACAGTCAGTTTTGCGCTGTGGGTCTTTTTGCGTTTTTTGAGAGATTCATCCTTAAATATGATAAACTAGAGCAAAAAAAGAAGGGTCTGTGAGGGATGAATTTTAAAATTGGCTATCGAACCTTAAAGACCGCAGTAGGTTCAGGTATCGCAATTGCTATAGCGCAAATGCTGGAGCTTGATTTTTATGCATCTGCCGCTATTATTACAATTCTTTGTATATCAGTGACGAGAAGACTTTCGCTCGTTGTTTCATGGACTAGATTTGTCGCTTGTTTAATTGGAATGGGTTATAGTGTCTTGATCTTTGAAGGATTAGGGTATCAGCCGTGGTCCTTAATGATTCTTTTACTCATTTTTATCCCTACAGCTGTCATGTTTAAGTTGCAAGAAGGTATTGTGACAAGCCTTGTTATAGTTTTGCATTTATACACATTACAACAAGTATCGATCGCGATTTTACTGAATGAGCTTTGGTTAATCGTGATTGGAATTGGTGTCGCACTGATCATGAATTTATATATGCCAAGTAGTGAGAAGATTTTAAGAGTCTACTTACGAGAGATCGAAGCTCATTTTAAAATGATCTTACATGAAATGGCTGAATATTTACGGCACGGTGAAAGTGATTGGAACGGTCAAGAGATTCCCGAGACGATTGAGCTATTAAAGAAAGGGAAAAATGAAGCGTTAAGAAATGTACATAATCACATTGTCCGTTATGAGGATCAATATTACCATTATTTCAAAATGCGAGAGAAACAATTTGAGATTGTGGAGAGATTAATGCCGTTTATCTCTTCTCTTGAAAAATCACTTCCGCAAAGTGTAGAACTCGCAAATTTTCTCGAGGAATTAAGTAAGTCACTAAGCCCGGCCAATCATGTTTCTTACTTTATGGAACGTCTTGATCGCATGGAAGCTAATTTCAAAAAAATGGATTTGCCACAAACGCGAGAGGAGTTTGAAATTAGATCGTCGTTATTTTATATTATGCATGAATTAAGACAGTACCTGCTTATAAAAGATCGATTGTGGAATCACGTGGATAAACGTTCGATTTAACGTACAGACTAACAAGAAAACGGATTGGTGATATGGTATGGTGTCTATTTTGTTAGTCATAAGTTTAGTGGCCTCACCTATCTGGCCACTAGGTGCCAACCCAAGTCATGGCGACCCCTTTCTCATTGTAAATAGTGCGACGAACGAACTTGCATGGATAGAGGGTGGCGACATACAAGAAATCCTCTCTGTCGCAACTGGAAAGGCAACCGATCAAACACCGATTGGCGAATTCACTGTGGTCGTGAAAGCGAAAGATCCTTACTACCGAAAGTTAGATATTAAAGGTGGGGATCCAAATAATCCATTAGGAACAAGGTGGATCGGTTTTGATGCGCTTGATACTGATGGGCGAATCTATGGGATACATGGCACCAATCGTCCTGAATTGATCGGGAATCATGTCACAGGTGGTTGCATTCGCTTACCAAATGAAACCGTAGAATGGCTGTATGATCAAGTCCCTCTTGGAACCAAGATTTATATCGTAGGTGAAGATGGTCGATCATTCGAGGAAATTGCCAAAGAGGCTGGGGCTATGTAATAAATAAGTCGCTGTCTAAGAATAGACAGCGACTTTTTGTTATTATTAAAACAATGAGACTCCCATTAATAGCGTTCCGATAACCATTGTAAAAATCATTAAATAAATAATTGTTTTTTGGAATTTACGTGGCATGCATAAACCCTCCTCATACGTCAGTACCTCTATTTTACTCATTTTTAACGTCGAGGACAAGGGGATAAGTGATAATAATGAAAAATTGACAAGTTATGCAGGGATTTATAACGGGTATGTTGAATAAGAAGTAGAAGTAATAGATAGTCATGAATGGAGGAGTGGTTCCTTTGAGTGAAAAGACACCGAAGAAAATTGATCATATTGGGATTGCTGTAACATCGATTGAAGAAGTACTCCCATTTTATGTTGGTAGTTTGAAATTACGGTTAATTGGTATTGAAGAAGTAGAGTCACAAGGGGTAAAGGTGGCTTTTCTAGGCGTTGGTGAATCGAAAATTGAGTTGTTAGAACCGTTATCTGAGGATAGCCCGATTGCCAAGTACATTGCTAAACGTGGTGAGGGTGTTCATCATATCGCTTTAGGTGTGACGAGTATCGAATCACGGATTGAAGATATTAAGGAAAATGGGGTTCAGATGATTCACAACGAACCCGTACCTGGAGCAGGTGGAGCCAAGGTAGCTTTTCTCCATCCCAAATCAGCTAGAGGCGTGCTGTATGAATTTTGCGAGAAAGCACAACCTATAGAATAATGGTGGATAAGAACTAATAGAGCGTACCTTCTAAGGAAGTGCGCTCTTTCTGAGGTCATGATTCTTAATGTCATTCTTGTTAATATGGGGAAAAGATAGTCAAAGGATGAAAAAAAACGCAAAATCATGTACGATGAAACAGATACTACAAATTGGAGGCATACATAATGATTAACGAACAACGATTAGTAGATGAATTTTTAGAGCTTGTACAAATTGATTCAGAAACAAAATTCGAGCAAGAAATTGCGCCAATTTTGACCAAGAAATTCACAGCACTAGGTGTGGAGGTTTTTGAAGATGACGCTAAAGACAAAACCGAGCACGGTGCAGGGAACTTGATTTGCACATTACCGGGAACGAAAGACGGTGTTGATACAATCTACTTCACTTGTCATATGGATACAGTCGTGCCAGGAAACGGCGTGAAGCCATCGATTCAAGATGGATATGTTGTCACAGATGGAACAACGATTTTAGGGGCAGATGATAAAGCAGGGATTGCGGCAATGCTTGAAGGGATTCGAGTTCTTAAAGAACAAAACATCGAGCATGGTACAATTCAGTTTATTATCACTGTCGGCGAAGAGTCAGGACTTGTTGGAGCAAAGGCTATGAACCCTGCTCTACTGACTGCAAAATACGGATTTGCGCTTGATAGTGATGGAGCTGTTGGAAACATCATTGTGGCTGCACCAACACAAGCAAAAGTTCGTGCAGTTGTTCACGGCAAAACCGCACATGCTGGCGTTGCACCAGAAAAGGGCATCTCCGCTATTACAGTTGCAGCGAGAGCTATTTCAAAAATGCCTTTAGGCCGCATTGATGAAGAAACCACAGCAAACATCGGTCGTTTTGAGGGTGGGAGTCAGACAAATATCGTTTGTGATCACGTGTCGATCTTAGCGGAAGCTCGTTCATTAGTGAATGAGAAGATGGAAGCGCAAGTCGCGAAAATGAAAGAAGCATTTGAATCAGCAGCAGCTGAAATGGGAACAAAAGCAGATGTTGAAGTTGATGTCATGTATCCTGGATTCAAACTTGGTGATGGTGACGAAGTAGTTGAAGTGGCTAAACGTGCCATGACTTCTATAGGTCGCACGCCAGCTCTTCTTCAAAGTGGTGGTGGAAGCGATGCGAATATATTCGCGGGTCACGGAGTTCCGACTGTCAACTTAGCTGTTGGCTATGAAGAAATCCACACGAAAAATGAACGTATGCCTATTGCAGAGCTTGTGAAGCTTTCAGAAGCGGTTGTCGCGGTAGTAAAAGAAGTAGCAAAATAAAAACAAAAGAAAACTCCGTTGAACTGATTTCGATTCAACGGAGTTTTTTACGTATAAACAAACCAACATTGTCATTATGACAAAATATAATAGAAAATGATTGCATCTGTAAGCCTATCGTTTTCTCGGTTTGAAGCAGAAGAAGAAGAATCGACAATTACATGAGACTATAAACAATCATTAAAACTAATTTAAAAAATGTAGCTAAAGCTAGGGTTATGTTGTTACTGTTTATCGAGCTTAGCCATTCATTAAGAACTAAAAATCAAAAAAGGGTTCTTTTAATGAAGGAATCGAGAACTGTTATGTACGTCTCGGCCAAATTCTAAGCTTTCTAAAACCATTTCCTCTGAATCACCAGTCATTTTTGCAATTTCTGAGATGCTAGGTGATTTAAAATGTGTTTCATGATAGTTTTGGAGGATCAAAACAATTCGGTCGTAAACATCGGCAAAACGCTGATTGTCTCTTGACATATAGTTGTTCATTGTATAGCGACACCTCCTATAGAAAGTAACATTGATCATACGAGCGTATGTTACCTATACCCATAACGATACTGGAAGATTTAACAAAGAGCAAACGTATGTAGTCCTTTAGTTCTCACTAAAAGTTGAATTTACATAAATGGCCCTAATATGGTGCATCGTCCTGCCTATACTAAAAAACTATGTAATCTCTTCAAATAGCGAACATTCTTTCGTATAATAAGCGTATAAGGAGGGGGAGGCATGAAGAAACGACGAGTTATTTTTCATATTGATATGAATAGTTTTTATGCGTCAGTAGAGATGTCCTATGATCCCGCGTTACGAGGTAAACCTTTAGCGATTGCTGGAAACGTCGAGGAGAGGCGCGGCATTATTGTCACAAGCAGTTATGAAGCAAGGGCCAAGGGAGTTAAAACGACGATGCCTGTGTGGAAGGCGTTACGTCTGTGCCCTGAATTAATCTTAATGAAGCCTAATTTCGAGCGTTACCGAGAAGCTTCACGTGCCTTATTTGAATTGCTTAAAGGGTATACGCCGCTTGTGCAGCCAGTCTCAATTGATGAAGGGTATATAGACGTTACTTCTTATTTAAGTGTAGGACATCCCCTTAGCCTAGCTAAAGAGATGCAAGAGCGAATCAAACGTGAATTAGATTTGCCATCAAGTATCGGAATTGCACCTAATAAATTTTTAGCGAAGATGGCTAGTGATATGAAAAAACCGAATGGAATTACCGTGTTAAGAAAGCGCGATTTAAACCAGATGCTGTGGCCAATGTCGATTGGCGAGATGCATGGCATAGGAAAGCGGACTGTTGAAAAATGGGAGAAAAAGGGTATTTTAACGATCGGTGATCTAGCAAAAGCAAATCAACTAGAGGTCCAAGCGTGGTTTGGGACGAATGGACGAAAATTACATGACCGTGCAAATGGTATCGATGAACGCCCTGTAGATCCAGAGGCCATTTACGAATTTAAAACCATTGGCAACTCAACGACTTTAAAGCAAGACACTCGAAACATCCCGTTAATTCAAGAAACCTTTATGAGATTAGCAGAGTCTGTCAGTCGGCGCTTAAAGCGAAAAGAAGTACTCGCACAAGGCATTCAAATGACGATCCGTTACCATGACTGGAAAACTGTGACGAGGAGCAAAAGGCTTCAAAATCCGATTCAAGATAGAGACGACCTCTATAAGGAGGCGTATGCGTTATTTACACACGCGTGGAATGACACTTCCGTTCGATTGTTAGGCATTAGCAGCTATGATTTAGTTGAAAAGCAACATGCCTATAAACAACTTGACTTGTTTCATTATAAAGAAGACATAAAAAAAGAAAAGCTTTCTCACACTTTAAAGGAAATTCGGGAGCGATTTGGCGATGAGGTGTTGCAAAAAGGAGCCTCTTCATCGTGGAAAAAGCGCGACGACGAGCTAAGTGGTCAAGGGTCGAGTTTTCGAAAAGATTTTCTAGAACCAGAGGAGTAGTCTTTGGTTCTTTTTGGTGTCTAGATAAACTTTATGACGAATCATGCCGATAATAAGGATAAGAATTTGTTCGGGAGTGTGAGCATATGCAAGTCAATCACCTACAAACTAACCAAAATCAAAACCAACAGCCAGATCGGAACATACCGTTACGTGACGGGGATGTATATAGAGCGACGATAAAAGAAAGAAGAGACAATCAAGAAGCGGTCATTTCGATTAGAGGGCGCGAAGTCGTAGCGAAATTCGAGGGAGAGATGCCTCGCGGAGACCGGGTGAATGTACAAATTGAAAGTGCGCGAGATGAAATCATCCGAGTTCGTGCGGTTAATGATGAAACACGTCCAGTTTCGAGTCAAGGTGGGCAACCAAGGGATGCTATAGCTCAAACGATGCGTCAGTTAGGTGTGTCAAACCCTTCGCCTGAATTAAAAGAAGCGGCTCAATCGTTGATGAAGCGAAATGTACCACTTACACGTGAAGCGGTCAAGGAACTACAACGTTTCATGGCAGAAGGCAATCCAGACAAGCGGCTAGAAACGGTTCGTGCGATGGCAAATAAACGTTTAGAAGTCACATCGACACATTTACGTTCTGTCCATGAAGCATTACATGGTCGTCCATTAGCCCATGTGATGAATGATTTGGCAAAAGAAATCGATCGAGATTTCCGGGTCGAACCGAGAGAGCAAGTACGAAGAGGAGCGGCACGACAAGAAGAGACGCAGGTACTCCGCAATACGGGAGCTCATGAACGCCCTGCGTCCGAACAAGTGAGAGGTGCTAGAGAAGCCATACGTCAAGAGTCCTCCGTTCAACGAGCGATTTCTGAAGTCCGTCAACAAGTAGTGAATCAACCTCAAATCCCACGTGATATTGCACAATTAGTCGACCGGGCGACTACAGAGGCAGCCCATCTTGACCGAGTCGGGCGTGAGCGTTTAACCGAAATGGTTCGGGATATGAACCAGCAAGGAAGTTCAGTTTCCAAGAGAGAAGTAGCAAGGAATATTCAAGCTATACTAAGTCAGGAACCTCATCCAGAACGCAGCGTTGAACAAATTAGAACGCTCCTACAGCAGCAAGGACAAGGAGAGACTCGTCAAGCGATTGAACGTGTCTTAACGCAAGTTCAGCAACTTTCCCAAGTAGGGCGTGACCAGATCTTACAGGCGCTACAACGAGCGGAACAACAATTGGTCCAACAAGAGGTGAGTCCTGCTACATCAAAAGGACAAGCTGAACCAAACACTCAACAAGCGACGTTAATAGGTGCAGTCGAAACGGCAAAAAAGACGCTTCAAAATGAAGCCAATGTTGAACGGGCATTAAGACAAATTCAAACGACGATAGCGAATCAACCGCAATTGCCAGAACTTATGAAGCAATCATTTGAACAGAAGATTGAGCAGGCGCAAATGCGAATAGATGGTGGACGAGAATTAGCAGCAAGACAAATAATGACACAAGCTTTACAACAAGTCGATCAAGCCGCAAAAGAGATCGAGCCAGTGCAGCGACGAGAGAGCGCAGAGGCAAGACAATATACACAAAATGAGCAATTCCAAACAAGTGTCGAGATGGCTAGTAAAAACATAGCCGTTACAACGGTCACTCAAAAAGTAGCCGAAGCGACGGCATCATTTAAACAATTTCAACGAGAAATTAGCCGTACGCTTGATCAGGTCACGCGACAAATCGATCAATTTAAAAACCAAGCTCAACCTGTCGCTAAACCTTTATTAGAGACGACCATAAAAAAACTTGATAACGCGATTCTGCGTTCTGAAATGATGCTGTTAACGGACATGAAAACAGAGCGCAGTTTAATGCAAGCAAGCGGACAATTAGCTGAGGCGAAGAAACTGTTAGCACGAGGGCATCATCAAGAAGCGAATCAGATCGTGCGGGAAGTCAAACAATTAATGGAACGATTGAACTTCCAGCCATCTGAAACAAAGGTGAAGCATTACGTTCAGATAAATGAACGAAGTGCACAAGATGGACGAACACCTAGCCAAGCATTTACACAACAATACTCAGAAACCGTGAGAGCGCCGATGCCAGATTCTTCCCCAAGAGCAATGTTTGAAATGGTGAGAAATATGGGCTTGAACAGAGATAGCGAGCTTGCGTTGCAGTTAGCATCAGGAAGAGAGCAACAAAACCAAGAGTCGACAGAGCGTAATATGAAGTCGATGTTAATGCAGCTAGCAAAGAGCGAAGAAGAAGGAACTCGAACGAACCAACTAGCGAACCAAGCATTAAACAACGTAACGGGTCAACAGTTATTAAGTCGCTCAGATCAACAATCCAATATGCAAAGTCTATACTTTAATTTGCCTTTGTTATTAGAAGAAAAAGTAGAGAATCTTCAAGTGTTCGTCAATTCGCGAAATGAAGGAGAGAAAGTAGATTGGGAGAACTGCAGTCTATTCTTCTTAATGGACACACCTAAGATGGGGGAGATCGGAATTGCAATCTCAGCGTCAGAACGTCAACTATCAGTCACACTCAAAAATGACGATGACTCCTTCCAAACTCGGATGAGCCCACTCGTTGATCAAGCCGTTCAAAAGCTAGCAGAGATCGGGTATTCGATCAAAGGGATTAACTATGCGAAATTGAATGCAACACCGGAGGAGACACAAGGAAGCACGGCGGCGCCAAAACAAACACCAACGTTTACCGAGAAAGGGTTTGACTTTAAAATATGATGGTTCAAAAACATTTCAATCAGACAAAGCGCCGCACGCAAAGTGGACCGACTGCAGCAGTGATTCGTTATGATGATGAAAATGGCGGAGCACCTAAGGTTGTCGCACAAGGTAAAGGACAGCTCGCTAATCAAATTATTGATCTAGCGAAAAAGAATAATATTCATATGCAAGAAGACGCTACATTAGTTACCAATCTCCTGGATATGGACCTTGGTGATAATATTCCGCCACAATTATACTCTGTTATGGCAGAAATCCTTCTCTTGATTGAAGATATGGAAAAAAACTATTAAACAATCATCGACACAAACCGATAAAAGTATTGTACTAAGAAAATAAAGTCGGAGGTGGAAAGAGTTGACCACTTTCCTAACAAATGAAGCCTTACATCAGAAAACATCACAAGAATTAACCGCATTATTATATGAGGCATGTGTAACAAACTTAGAAGATGCCGTGACATTCATTCATGATAAAGACTTTATCGAAGCAAATGAAAAGCTTAAAAAAGCAAGTGATATCGTGCATCGTTTAGGAGCAGGTATTAACTATGAAGCTGGCATTATCGCCGATCAACTCGAACAAGTTTACAACTATATTGCTGATAAATTAGTCGAAGCCAACCTAACGAAGGATACGGCCATCATTCAAGAAGTGATCACACTTTTAGAGACGATCATGAGCACTTGGAACGAAGCGATGAAAAAGAAAAAAGACACGCAGCCGAAGATGATGAAACAAAAGGCAAGTGCATATGAATCTACAGCTATTTATCAAGATTAAAGGGGCGAACACATAATGAAAATTAATAATAACATTCAAGCATTAAATGCATACCGTAATTTAAATCAGAATCAATTTCAGACATCTAAGAATTTAGAAAAGCTTTCTTCAGGAATGCGTATTAACCGTGCAGCAGATGACGCAGCAGGTCTAGCGATTTCTGAGAAAATGCGTTCACAAATTCGTGGTCTGAAAATGGCAGAACGTAATGCGATGGATGGAATTTCTTTAATGCAAACGTCTGAAGGGGCGATGCAAGAAGTACATACAATGCTGCAACGTATGCGTGAATTGGCTGTTCAAGCAGCAAATGACACAAATACTGAGTATGACCGCGAGCAAATTCAAAAAGAGATTGATCAACTAAAATCTGAGGTTGATTCAATTTCTGAGAAGACAGAGTTTAATACACGTAAATTATTGAATGGATTTAGTGCGGTGTTGACTACGTATACGGATAACGATATAAACATACAAGGGTATCCTAATGTGACGGATGCTAGCTTGAAATCGGGAGATTATAAAGTTGACTTCACTGGTTTAGCTCCAGTTTATACAGTTACACAGCCATCTGCTGGATTAGGGTCTGATGTGGATGACATCACATTTTCAGAATTTGGAACAAATGCTACAGCGAACCCTATGAAGTTTGGAGAGTATACACTTTTAGTTCGAGATGTAGAACCAAATGAAGATGCCCGTATTGAGATATTAGATCCAGATGGTTTATCAATTGGTAGTAAAGTAGTATCAATTGGAACGAATGCAGCAACTACTGATGCTGAAAATACTGTTGCTGGTATCTTAATTGACACAAGTAAGATAGGAACAGCCGGTACTGTAAAAGTGAAAATGGAAGCAAAGGCAACAATAGAGCTTAAAAAAACAGATGGAACAACAGATGATACAATTCAAGCCGCTAGAGAATTAACTTCAGTAAATGGTCTTTTTAAACATGGTGGAATTGATTATAATTTCAAGACTAATACAGTTGATGGTGAATTAGACTTCACCATCACTAACAACGCTCTTTCTTTCCAAATTGGTCCTAACACAAATCAAAATGTGATGATTGATATTCCTCGCATGGATGTTGTTACTTTGGGAATTGAAAAAGTGGATGTATTAACAAATGAATCGGCTAATAATGCCATTTTCCAATTGGATCAAGCGATCAATAAGCTTTCTGATTCTCGTTCTAAGCTGGGTGCTGTGCAAAACCGCATGGAGCACACGATCAACAATCTTCAGGTGACGCATGAAAACTTAACAGCGTCTGAGTCTCGTATTCGTGATGCGGATATGGCGCTTGAGATGACTGAGTTCACGCGTAACAACATTTTAAATCAATCAGCGACAGCAATGCTTGCGCAAGCTAACCAATTGCCTCAAGGCGTGCTGCAGTTATTACAATAAGAATCATGGAAAGAGCGGAGAGACGAGGGTCTTTTCGCTTTTTTTGTCTGATATGAGTGTGTCATATGCTACAATAAGAGTATGAATCGAATGAGGATAAGGACGTGAGGAGATGGATGTTCAGCGCATAGCGAGAACAGGCCTTGGAAAAATCGAACCGAAGAAACAGGAGCCGACTGGAAAGGTTTCGTTTCAAGAGGTGATTGGGAAACAACGTGATGAGAAAGCGTATGAAAAGCTTACACAAATGATGCACAAAATAGACGACCAAGGGAAGGTTCTATCCGAGACACGTACGGTTGAGGAACTAAGAAAATACAAACAGCTAGTCAAAGATTTTATGGAAGATGCTGTTCAATTTGGTTTGAGCCTCGAGGAACGTAGAGGATTTAACCGACGCGGACGGACGAAAATTTATAAGATTGTTCAAGAAGTGGACCGTAAGTTGTTAGATTTAACCGATGCAGTCCTAGCGAAGGAAAAGAAAGGGCTACAAATCCTCGATATGGTAGGAGAAATTAAAGGCCTACTCGTTAATATTTACGCATGAAGAAGACCTGTGGGACTCCGCAGGTCTTTTACTTTATAAAAGCGGTAGCAACAGCAATAAAAATACATCAAAGACAAGGTGCGAAAGAATGGCGATCCATAGGTTTCTTGTCTTGATATAGATCCAACTCCAGACGAATCCTGCGATGCATGCGGCAAGCACGAGCAAGATACTTCCTGCAAAGACATGCGCGAGGGCATATAAAGCTGTACCGATTAGTGCCGCATTTATTGATGTATGATTGACTAGGAGCCTTTTAACGAGAAATCCTCGCCAGAACCACTCTTCACCAGGAATGACAATGAGAAACAACCAAACATAATGAATGGTGGAAGTCGGTTGAACGAGCGTATACAGTGTGTGAAGTTGGTCCATCAATGGGAGCCCAGTAACTTCAATTAACCATTTCCCTAATGCGAATACTCCATAGAGCGCAACCCCACTCACCACGCCTATCGTCACATCTTTTGACGTCAGAGAAGAGATGTCCATTTTGGTCGTCGCCCATGCAACCATCGTTAAGATGAATAAAGAAAGAGGAAAGAGCATCCAAAAATCAATCGGTTGCCACCAAAAGCTGATCGCAAGTAGACTTAAAGCGAGCAAGTAACCAATCCATAAAATGGGGTCATTCTTTTTCATCGATGAACCCTCCTTTCTGTACATAGTAAAGTCTTTTTCGTTGTTATCTGCTACATGATCAGCATATACTAATGGAAAATCATAAGGTGGTGCCGTGCATGGATACGTACATATTTACATACGAAGCAAAAGTAGATGCCTCAATTGAGGAAGTGTGGGAATTTTTCCGTACAGCCGATAATCTCGTACAAATCACATCTTTCCCCGAAATTTCGATTGACTCGAATCCAGCTACTACAGAGGGGAATACGATCAAAATGAAAATGGGGCTAGGACCTCTTCGTGTTGACTGGCATTCTTACATTGAAGAGGTTGTCCCATATGACTATTTTGTCGATGTCGGGGTGAAGCTACCGTGGCCTTTAGTGCAATGGCGGCATACACATGCATTTTCTAAGGTGGGAGAGACAACGGTGATGAAAGACACGGTCGAAATTCAATCACCACTGCCCACAGCCATGCTAAAACCTGCATTAACGAATATGTTCAAAGGAAGAGCAACAGCAGTGCATCGACATTTCCAAAGATAAGAAGAAGCCCGAGTGCAAGTCACTCGGGCTTTTACAGTGGGTTAGTTCCAGCCACGCTGATATTGAACAGGAGCCTCGATTTCCGTGTTTAGATCGTTTGCTGCTTGGAGTGCCCAATATGGATTACGTAATAACTCACGACCGATAAAGATAAGATCTGCTCGTTCATTACGTAATATCTCTTCTGCTTGAAGACCTGAGGTGATCATTCCTACAGCTCCTGTCGCAATAGTTGCTTCGTTACGAATCGTTTCGGCATATTTTACTTGGTAGCCAGGAAATACTGGAATTTTAGCCGGAACAACTGCGCCTGAGCTACAGTCCACAAGGTCGATACCTTGTTCTTTTAACCAACTTGCGAATTGTACAAAGTCTTCCATTTTATTGCCGCCTTCAGCATATTCAGCAGCCGATAGACGAACCATCAAAGGACCTGACCAAACGGATTTCACTTGATCGATAATTTTACGTAAGAACGTATAACGCTCTTCAAGTGAACCACCGTATTCATCTTGACGTTGATTCGTTAGGGGGGATAAAAACTCATTAATTAAGTACCCATGAGCCCCGTGTAACTCAATGACATCAAACCCTGCATCTTTGGCGCGTTTAGCCCCTTGTTTAAAGGCTGCAATCGTTTCATCAATTTTCTCAGTGGTCATCGCAACAGGCGTCCGCATATCTTCTTGGAAAGCGATCGCTGATGGTGCGAAGATATCGCCTTCTACCATTGATTTACGGCCGGCATGAGCTAATTGAATCGCGGCTTTTGCTCCGTGTGCTTGAATACGATTAACGACATTCGTTAACCCTTCAACATGTGCATCATCCCAAATGCCGAGATCTTGATCAGAAATTCGTCCTTCTGGCACGACTGCTGTTGCTTCAAGCATGACGAGGCCAACTTGACCAATTGCACGTGCCTCATAATGAGCTAAGTGAAAATCTCTCGTTTGTCCGTCTTTTGTGTCACTAGAATACATGCACATTGGTGACATGACAATTCGGTTTTTCATTGTGACACCTTTAATTGTATAAGGTGAAAAAAGCATTCGACTCATTTAAATCTTCTCCTTTTTAGGTGAAAGTACGGTTATGTAGCAAGTCTACAAGATAAACGTTAGAAAGACGAATCATCTGCTCCGACTTGATGTAAATACTTACTCACCAACGCTAAAATCGACCGTCTTGTTAGTAAAGCTGTAAATGAATCTTGTTCATCTAATACGCAAATAAACGGATGATTAATGACGTATGTTAAAGCCTTTGCAAAGGTTTCATGTATGTAAATGGTCGGAATGTCTGGATCCATCACTTCTTTCACATTCTTTTCAGAGAGACGGTCCATTTCAATTTGTTCAAGACCTAATAAAGAATCTAAAATTAATGATTTACTAATCAATCCATGTAATTTAAATGATGGGTCAAGCACAGGAATAGCTGTATAACCAGACTTTATCAAGACAAGTAGGGCGTGCTCTAATGGATTAGCTAGTTGTACGTGAGCGACTTGTTCGCTTGGGATCAGCATGTCAAAGATTTCAGGATCGGAAAGAGGTTTATGTTTTAAATGCTGGATCATCGTATCACTTCTTTTTATTAGATTTATTATAGAAATTACCACTTCTATCCTACTAGTCAAGGTAGAAACTTGTCAATAAAAGCAGTTCAAATAAGTTCTGAAACGTATGGTATCACACGTCATTGGCTATACTAATTTTAAAAAAGGTGTGTCCTTATGCATTCAAAACAGACCGTCAAATACATATGTGAATCGTACCCATCGGGAAATCAATATTACTATAAGTCCGAACTCATTACCCATGATTCATGGGAGAACGTTCATTCTCTAAGGTGGTCGACGCCAAGACCTATTTCTAAGCGGACATTCGAAAAAAGAAAGAAAGAAGGTTTTAAGGTGGAAAACATTGATAAGAGACAACGACCTGCCTTAATCATCCCATTCCCACAAGTCGTGAACAAATCGTGAACATCATGTGGATTGGGCGAACATTGATGACTTATCAGCTTGATTGGGCTAAACTAGAATGAGTGTTTTCTAGATAGACAGGGGCGATTAAACAGTGACTAATAACATGTTAAAAATAGCTTTAGCGTTTAGCTTGGCAGCCATACTTACAGGGTGTAATTTAGTGAATTATCAAGTGGAAGAAACTTTGACCTTGTCGGTAGAGGATATCACCGCACTTGATGTCAATCATGATGAAGGGGATGTCCGACTTTCAGGTGAAGAAGGACTAGATGAGATTATCGTTGATGTGAAATATGAAGTGATTGGTGAGGAAATG
Organism: Bacillus sp. FJAT-45037; assembly: GCF_002797325.1. Classification (GTDB taxonomy): domain Bacteria; phylum Bacillota; class Bacilli; order Bacillales; family Bacillaceae_D; genus Alkalihalophilus. The sequence goes on from NZ_KZ454938.1 coordinate 1,011,422, forward strand.
AGTGAAGCCGAAGCTTTTTTTGAAGATAACCTTTCTATTTCCTTAGAAAAGGACGATGACATCGCTTCATTAGTGACGTCGATTCGTAGAGGTTCAAATATTGAGCAAGGTAAGATCAATCTTACCATCCGTATTCCGGCTGATCTGCCTGTTCACTATCGACAAAAAGAAGGATATTTAGATTTGAAAAATGTTCAAAGCAACCTCAACATTCAACATGGATCGGGTGCAGTGACGTTAACGGATGTTGTTGGAGATGTCCGATTAACAGACGGTGCAGGCAGTGTTACATTTGAACGAGTAACAGGTGACCTTCAATTAAATATTAATGCCGGAACAACTAGTATCACAGAATCATCAGGACTAATAAACTTAACAACGGGTTCAGGAGATGTAAATATTTCAGAACATACTGGTTCGATTCAACTCAGAAGTGGTAGTGGAAACGTGAAGATGACGAACATCGATGGAGACGTAGAAGTGTTAGGCGCACGTGGTGATCGATTGGAATTAGAGGATATAACAGGGGAAGTCATCACCCCGTAAGGTACGAAAGTCGCAGAGATGCGGCTTTTTTATTTTGTCTTCTTGGGTATAGGCCCAATTTTCTAAAAATGATCAAAGGAGCGTTGACAATTTGGGGATTGATGGATAGAATACTATTAAACTAATAATTCATATCAAATTACAAGGAATTAACGTCCAGCTAGTTTGAATTGGGAGGTTCAAATGGATAAACAATCAGAATGGCAGCTCCTTTCCAAACGGTTGCAAGACATGTTGAAGGATTTAAAATTCGGTTCTGTAACGATCATCGTACAAGACGGAAAGATTGTTCAGCTTGAAAAAAATGAAAAACAGCGATTAAAATAATGCTTGCTGACTAGACAAACTAGAGGCGGCATCCAAAAGATCATTCTTTTGGATGTCGTCTTTTTATTTGCAAAAAGGAGAGATCAACGTATTTTGAACAACAAAGGAGGCATGACATGGACATTTCATATCAAACGGTGACAGACGTAGACATCGATCAATGGAATCACGCATTGAAGAAGAAGGACAGTGTAGAGGTGTTGAAATGGGCTTATCAAACATTCGGTGACGAACTCGTCTATTCCTGTAGTTTTGGCGCAGAAGGGATGGTGTTAATTGATCTTATTAGCAAAGTTAAACCAAATGCAACAATTGTTTTTTTAGATACTGATTTTCATTTTAAGGAAACGTATCAACTAATTGAACAAGTTAAACAACGTTACCCAAAGCTCCAATTTGTTATAAAAAAGCCTGTTCTAACGCCTGAAGTACAAGCCGAAAAATACGGAGACGAGCTTTGGAGGCACCATCCTGATCAATGCTGCAAACTTCGTAAATTAACACCATTAGAAAGTGTGTTAAGTCAATATAAGGCGTGGATTTCAGGTCTGAGGCGTGAACAATCGCCAACGAGAGCACACACTGAATTCATTAATCGTGACGAAAGATTTGAATCTATCAAAGTATGTCCGCTCATTCACTGGAAAGAAGAAGAGATTTGGATGTACATCAAATTACATCAATTACCTTATAACACACTTCATGATCAGCAATTTCCGAGTATTGGTTGCAAGTATTGTACGCAACCAGTAAAAGAGGGAGAAGACCCTCGAAGTGGAAGATGGCAAGGGTCTGAAAAAACAGAATGTGGACTTCACCTTAAAAAATAATCGATTTGATGAAAAACGAGGAGGCACTACAATGACAGCGATCAAACCACACGGAGGAACACTCATAAATCGTTACAATCCAAACACCCCAACGCTAGAAGGATTAAAAGAGATCAAACTCGATTCATTTGCATTATCTGATCTTGAACTAATCGGCATCGGTGCTTTTAGTCCGTTAACGGGATTCTTAGGAAAAGAAGATTATCAATCAGTCGTACAACAGATGAGATTAGTAGATGGAACCGTATGGAGCATCCCAATCACACTTCCTGTTCATAAAGAAGTAGCTGCTTCTTTATCTCTTGGGGACACGGTTAAGCTCACGTATCAAGATGAAGTATATGGGTTGATCGAGGTAACGGAAACATACGAGGCGGATAAAGATCTAGAAGCACTTAACGTGTATCAAACGAATGACCTCGCTCATCCAGGTGTAAAAAAGCTAATGGATCGGGATGACGTATACGTTGCCGGACCGATCAGCTTGATCAAGAGAGTCGAACGTGGACGGTTTCAATCCTATCATCTAGATCCAAAAGAAACGAGAGCAACGTTTGAAAAACTACGCTGGAAAAAAGTCGTTGGCTTTCAGACGAGAAATCCTGTTCATCGTGCTCATGAATACATTCAAAAATCAGCGCTTGAAATTGTCGATGGATTATTTTTGAATCCTCTCGTCGGAGACACGAAAGCGGATGATATTCCGGCTGATGTCCGAATGGAAAGTTACGAGGTTCTACTTGAAAAATATTACCCAGCCGATCGAGTATTTTTGGCGGTCTTTCCAGCAGCAATGCGTTATGCCGGTCCAAGGGAAGCGATTTTTCATGCCTTAGTTCGTAAAAATTATGGATGCACTCATTTTATAGTCGGTCGAGATCATGCAGGTGTAGGTGACTACTATGGAACATATGATGCACAACGAATCTTTACTCATTTTACTGAAGATGAACTAGATATTACACCATTATTCTTTGAACATAGTTTTTATTGCAAAGCATGTGGGAATATGGCTTCGACGAAAACATGCCCTCATACGAAAGAAGATCACGTGATTTTATCTGGAACAAAAGTAAGAGAAATGTTACAAAACGGGGTGACACCACCACCTGAATTTAGTCGCAAAGAAGTCGTTGATGTGTTAATTGAAGGGATGAGAAAACAAGCGCACGTTAAATCGTAAGGGATTGAGGGAGAAAGCCCATCGTCGACTGAAGCGACCTGGATGCACACTAAGGTATGCTGAGCACTCCCTGCAAGGTATGGAGAAAGAAGGTGGCAAGTATGTTGACGATGATTGCATTTGCGATTGCATTTTTCTTTGCGATGAATATTGGAGCAAGTGGTACGGCAGCAGCGATGGGACCTGCTTACGGAAGTGGGGCGCTTCCGAATAAGCGGATCGCCATGGTCCTTGTAGGGATCTTTGCTTGGCTCGGGGCACTTGCTGGTGGTGAAGTAGTGAAGACTCTAGGAAGTGGCATTATTCCTTCAGGATTAGTCGATGTTGAACTCGTGATTATTATTTTAGGTTCGGCTTGTTTGACCTTATTTATCGCCAACATGATTGGGATTCCATTGTCAACGAGTGAAGTCGTTGTTGGAGCGATTGTTGGAGCTGGAGTTGCGTATCAAGCCCTTTACTTTGATCGGTTATTTATCATCGTTTCGTTTTGGGTGATTGTTCCTTTGGTTGCATTTCTCATCGCACTTATTGCTGGGCAATTACTTAAGAGAGCTGAAAGAAAATGGAGCTTCTTAACAGGCAAAGGTAAATGGCGTAAACCGTTAGTGATCCTACTCATTCTCTGTGCATGTTTAGAAGCATTTGCTGCTGGAATGAATAATGTTGCAAATGCAGTTGGTCCGCTTGTCGGGGCAGGTCTGATCGATGTCAAGACTGCCCTAATTGTTGGAGGGGGATTTGTCGCTTTAGGTGCGATTATTCTAGGCGGAAAAGTGCTTGAAACAAATGGCAAGAAAATTACCCGACTATCGTTACTTGAAGGGAGCGCGGTTTCACTGACGGGTGGGGCTCTCGTTATTGTTGCGTCGGTATTCGGTTTACCGGTTCCATTAACGCAGGTGACGACAGGGGCGATTATCGGAATTGGGACGTCGAATAACGGATGGAAGTTATGGCAGAAAAGCATTTTAAAACAGATCATAAAAGTATGGATCGTATCGCCTGTTTTCTCTCTAGTCGTTTGTTATTCGCTCATCTTGTTATTCCGTCAAGCTGATTACTATACCTCCTTCGTCATTGGAAGTGTGCTGATTGCAACGATTGGTACAATTAGCTTATATACTCAAACGAAAGCAGAACGACGAACGACGTATGATGATGGCGGAGGAATTTAACAGAATTTTGTTGACATTTTAATGCTTGAAGCATATCTTTAAAACATAGTAATTCTATATGAATTATAAAGGTGGTGACGTCTTGTCGACTGAACAGACAAATCATATTGTTTGGCATGATACAACGGTATCAAAAGCCGACCGGCAGAAAAGAAATGGACAAAAAGGGGCTATTCTTTGGTTTACAGGCCTCTCTGGCGCAGGGAAATCAACGTTAGCAAATGCGCTAGAACAGGAATTGTTTCGCCGTGGATTAAATAGTTATATTTTAGATGGTGACAATGTCCGTCATGGTTTAAATCGAGGGTTAGGCTTTAGTGATGCAGATCGTAAAGAAAACATTAGACGAATTGGAGAGGTGTCAAAGTTATTTGTGGATGCAGGCACGATTGTTTGTACGGCATTTATCTCCCCATTTCGTGAAGATCGAGACCTTGTCCGTCATTTAGTAGAACGAGATGAATTTGTTGAAATCTACGTTCGTTGTTCTCTTGAAACATGTGAGAAGCGGGATCCTAAAGGGCTTTATCAAAAAGCGCGTACAGGCGAAATTCCTTCTTTTACAGGCATTAGTTCTCCATATGAAGAACCAAAAGCAGCAGAGATCATCATTGACTCAGATTCACAATCAATCCAAGAATCTGTTGATCAAATCATTGACTATTTAGTGAAACATCACATCGTGTAGGAGGGTATTTGTTGTGGCATATGAAAAAGTATGGGCGAACGAACCAGATAAATTAAACAAAGATGAGCAACTAAAGCTTAACAAAGATGGTCTTGATATCTTAAATGATATCGATCGTTTTGCAAAGGAAGGCTTCGAGTCCATACCTAAAGAAGAGTGGAGTCTATTTAAATGGGCAGGCCTTTATTTACAAAAGCCAAAAGAAGACGGCTATTTTATGATGCGTGTCAATATTCCATCTGGTTTAATCACGAATGAGCAAGCAGAAGTGATTGCAGGAATAGGCCGAGACTACGGTCGTGATGTGATCGATATCACCACACGACAAGCGATTCAATATCACTGGCTCAGAATTGAGGAACTTCCAGATATTTTTAAAAGACTAGAGTCGGTTGGGTTGTCTTCTGTCGGAGCGTGTGGGGATATTCCACGAACGATTATGGGGAATCCTTTAGCGGGATTAGATCCGTTTGAATTAGTTGATACGAGGGAAATTGTCGAGGATGTCTATCGATACTTCCAAAGAAATCCTGATTTTTCTAACCTCCCTCGTAAATACAAAATGTCGATTTCAGCAAACATTCATAACGCTGGTCATGACCGGATTAACTGCGTAGCCTTTACACCCGCTGTTAAAGAAATAGACGGGCAAGAAGTTGTTGGCTTTCATGTGAAAGTAGGCGGTGGGTTAAGTGCCAAGCCTTATTTAGCAGAAGAACTTGATGTATTTGTAGTACCTGAGAAAGTAAAAGAAGTAGCGATTGCTATTACGACCATTTATCGCGACTTTGGCTATCGTGAAAAACGTCATCGTGCGCGTCTGAAATTTTTGATTGCTGATTGGGGCGTTGACAAATTCAAAGAGAAATTGCTTGAGTACACTGCGGAATTACCGACTAAAGGAGTCGATAAGACTGAGGAGTGGAATGGTGGATTTTTCTACGGCGTGCACCCTCAAAAACAAGAAGGATTAAATTATGTAGGGTTCAATGTTCCGGTAGGGCGAATGACTTCGACTGAATGGTTTGATCTTGCTCGTATAGCTCGTGAGTATGGTAATGGGGAGATTCGTACATGTAACTCTCAAAATTTAATCGTTCCTAATATCCCTCATGAGAAAACGGATGATTTACTAAAAGAGCCATTATTTAAACGAATTAAGCTCGAGCCAAAGCATTTTATTGGTTACTCAGTTTCCTGTACCGGAATTGAATATTGTAATCTTGCGCTAGTTGAAACAAAAGAAAGAATGCGCCGTATTGCTGAATACTTAGATGAACATATTTCGATTGATGTGCCTGTTCGTATGCATATGATTGGCTGCCCGAATGCTTGTGGGCAACGTCAGATCGCCGATATTGGCCTTCAAGGTATAAAACTCCGGACAAAAGATAAACGCATGGTCGAAGCGTTTGAGCTTTATGTAGGCGGTACTCTTGAGCGAGACAGTGCACAATTTAATGAGAAGTTGAAAGGAAAAGTGGAAGCAGAAGAGCTTGCCCCGACACTTGCAGCATTTCTTCGTTATTTTGAAGAAACCAAAGAACCTAATGAGAATTTCTTTGATTTTAAGCAACGAGTAGGAATGGATGCACTGCAATCAGCACTTGATGAAATATTAGGAGTGGCATAATGCAGCTGTATAAATTTGAAGTGGAGACGACAGACACAACTGTGCATGTGATCGTCGCGGCAAACAGCGAAGAGGATGCCTTTCGTTGTGCAGAAGTGGAAGTCGAAAAGCAGTTTCTCGTGCTACCCGAAATCAATGAAATGACTTTACTCGAACGAAAAACAGTAAAAAAAGCAGTAGGATTTGTTATTGAATAAGATAAAACACGGAGAAGAGGGGATCTTCTCCGTGTTTTTGTTTAATTAGCTAATGATTCTAATGCACCTGCAACATCAATTTCACCGTGTCCGTAATAGGAATCGTGGCCTTCGGTTCCGAGGTCGCGTGCTGTAGTTCGGATCACTTCATAAACTTGTTCATTGCTTAAGTCTGGTCGCATCGCGCGAATGAGTCCTGCAAGGCCAGCGACATGTGGGGCTGCCATGGATGTTCCCGACATGACAGTGTATTGATTGTTTGGGAACAAGCTTGGAATATGTGACCCAGGTGCAGCTACATCAATATGTTGTCCGTAATTAGAGAAGAACGAACGGTTCCGTGTCTCATCGACTGATGCAACCGTTAATACTTCTTCATATTGCGCTGGATACATCGGATCTTCAACGTTGTCATTTCCAGAAGCAGCAATTAAGACGACATCATTGTCATATGCATAACGAATTGCTTCCTGTAAGACATCAGCATGATAGTAATCACCAAGACTCATATTAATGACATCAGCACCGTTATCGACTGCCCAATAAATGCCCTTAGCCACTTCATATGAGGAGCCTTCCCCGTTATCATTCAACACTTTGACCGGAAGGATTTTGCTGTTCCACGAAACCCCTGCAATACCTGTCACATTATTTGTTAGTGCAGCTGCGACCCCTGCGACATGAGTGCCATGCCCATGTGCATCGGAATGATCAGAGGAGTCGTCAAATGCGTTAAATCCTGTTAATAATTTTTCTCCTAAGTCTTGATGATTTGGATCCACGCCCGTATCTAAAATGGCGATCGTTACATCGTCACCTCCTGATAAATCCCAACCGTCACTCATCTCGATTTGTTCAAGATTCCATTGGTAAGGTTCGAAAAATTCATCATTTGGTACAGAAGATAGAGCAGTTGGACCTTGCTGTGTAAAAACATAATTTGGTTCAGCAAAAGAAAGATCGTACTCACGTTGTAACCCTTTAATGAGGGATTCTGTTGACTCTGTCTCACTTTCTACAACATAAAAGGGTTCATTTTGGTGAACCACTTTTAGTTCAGGATGTTCATTAAACCATTGTGCCTGACTATTTGTTCGCTTGAATTTAATCACAGCTTGATGTTTGACATACGTGAGTTTTTCTTTATCAGGTTGCTTCGATTGAACAGCGATTTGCCAACCGAGCTCTGGGACCATTACTGCTTTAATTGATTCAGGTAAGTCCTCTGTTGTTTTCCAGTCAATTGACGGATTATCGCCTGAGACGAAGAAGTTTCCATTTGAATCAGCAATAGCTGCGGTATTGCGAATGAACAATTTAACAAATGATAGATCAATTTCCCCAACAATCATATCGCCATTCTTAAGATCCTCACCCATGAGCATGTACATTTTCCCTTCATTCTCATATGGATCGGAAAATTCACTGCTCATATGATGATGAGTCAATAGAGTTGGGTTTGTTACAGACATATCCCCGACAATCAAATCAGGTTGATCATCTTTCATTAAAGCAAATCCATTAAAGTGTGGGTGTTCGTTTACTTCTTCTTTAAATTTTTGTTGAATCTCGGTATCGGTTAAATCTTCATCTGCCCAGCGCTGAAGCTGTGCCGATAGTTGCTTTAGAAACATCGAAGTCGTAAGCGCTAAGTCCTCAGCCATGAGTTTATCCATCGCTTGTGAATCAAGAGTTCTTGGGATATTTTTTTGTTGAACTGCCATGTTATTGTCATCAATTAATGCACGTCCAATCATTGCTAATGCTAAGCCTACTACAGCTACGATCGCGACAGTTTTTGCCATTCTCCACATAATTATTGCTCCTTTTTGTTTTCTTTAGTAAAAAAATAAGCCATAAAAATCTCATCATCATAGGTTCCGTTTAAGTAAACTTGCTCCTTTTGTATGCCTTCTGTTACAAAGCCATACCGCTCATATAATGTTTTGGCAATGTTGTTTGAGGCAAAGACGGTCAGGCAAAGTTTATGGAGCATATGCATGCGGCACCATTCAAAGGTGTACTCCATCACCTTTTTACCGATTCCTTTACCTTGTGCATCTTCATGAAGCCATGTTCGAAACATTCCCGTATGTTTTTTCATCGTTAGTTCCCCGCGAATCACCCGAGCAATGCCACGTGCTGTGCCATCGACTTCAACGACTATATACATGTTGTCTTGTTCTTTCATTTCCTTGATGAATTGATGTTCTTCTTCAATCGTGCGTGGGCGTTCTTTTTGAATGTATGTCCCTTCTTTAATGATTGAGTCAACAGAAGTAATGATGTCTATGGCATCACTTTTCTGAACAGGTCGCAGAGTGACGTCTGTATCATCCTTTGCAGTGAAAGTCATAATTAAAGGCTCAGCTACGACTGTCATGATGTTCGCTCCTTTTTACTCTGTTGCTTTGGCATCCAGAAATGTGTAGGATCTTCGTCGATGTGTGTATGAATAATATGAGACGCTGGAACGATTTTTATTTGTTTTTTTTCTAAATCATTAAGACAAGCGAGAATTCCTGCAACAGTCTCATCTCCATTAATACCAACATGGCCGATTCCGATAGCATCCCCGTCATCTGTAGCAACCGTAGCTAACTTGATCATTTGTTTAGAAACATGCTGCCTTGAAGAAAGAGAGTCATCTAAAAACACATCGCGAACGGCGTGGGGAATTTGACGTTCTGTAGCTAGGCGTGAAATAACGGATTGATTACTTGTGCCACTGTCGATCATATATAACCCATGTTCTTTCACCACATCTAAAATGACACTCATAATGCGCTCATCCTCAACGATCTTACTTCCCATATGATTGTTTAACCCCACCGCATGAGGCACATCAGCTATGGCTTCTTCAACGCGCTTTCTAACCTCTTCATTGGATAAATCACTTGTAATTCCTTTAGGACCTAACCACGACGCTTTTCCTTTTTTCGGTTCCAGGGGGAGGTGGACGATGACCTCTAGTCCTGCATGGAACGCTTTTTCCGCTTGTTCTGTGGAATGCTCTAAAAAAGGCATGATTGCAACCGTAATCGGTACATTACCTGTAAGAAATGCATCTACTCCTTTAACATTGCCACCAAAATCATCAATCACTATCGCAACTTTTTTCCATTCGTTCGTTGTAGCGAATGTATGGAATGGAAATATAGTGACCAACAAGCATAGGATGATAAATGAGAGAATCAATCGACTCATGAGCTTGACCTCCTTTTGAAAGTATTCTTCTATGCAATTAGTGTTTCTTTATGTGTCTCTTTCTATGAGGAAAATCCAAACAAAAAAGCTCACGATTGGCATGGTTCACCAATCGCAAGCTCTTATTTTCTTATATTAAATGCTGCGTTCAATTGACCGCGAAGCATTTTTTCACGTACATCTTGTTTTTTCATCATTTTTTGTTCTTGTTTACGAATTTCAAAAGTTTGCATCCCGTCTTCCATTTTATTGGCGATGTCAACGAGTCGCTCGACATCAAGAAACGAGTATTTTCTCGTTCCGCCTTTGGTTCGATCGGGTTCAATTAATTTTCGTTCTTCATAGTAACGAATTTTTCTTTCTGTTAATCCTGTAAGTTCACTTACAATCCCAATTGTAATTACTTTTTTATCTTTATACGACATAGTTAGCATTCCACCTTCATGCATATATGTTAGAATGTTCTGATCTTTTGTCATACTATATCATAATCTTTCCAATGTTGTGCGGAGCTTTGTTAGATTATCTAACATTTAAATTTCTTATGAAGCAAATTAATCGAAAACTCAAATAGTAATTGTTTGAATGGATCGATTATATTATACTTTATAAAACATATAAAAAAAGTCGGATTAATAGTGATCGTTAGAGGAGATGAGCGTGTGTTAACGAAAGGGTATGTATATTTAGTCGGTGCGGGCCCAGGCGATATTGGATTACTGACCGTAAAGGGAAAAGAATGTCTAGAGAAAGCGGATGTTGTCTTGTTTGATCGATTAATCAATCCGTTATTATTGGAATGGACAAAACCGAATTGTGAGCATGTGTATTGCGGGAAGCTCCCTAAACGTCATTTGCTTAGACAAGAAGTCATTAATGAGCGACTCGTTGAATATGCAAAAGCGGGAAAAGTGGTTGTGCGTTTGAAGGGGGGAGACCCTAGTGTATTTGGGCGTGTAGGGGAAGAAGCAGCAGCACTTGAACAAGAGCATATTGGGTACGAGATCATTCCAGGTATTACAGCGGGGATCGGTGCTGCCACTTATGCTGGTGTATCAGTCACTCACCGGGATCATGGTGCTTCTTTTGCAATGGTGACAGGTCATGACAAATCAGATAAAGGAGAACCACTGATTGATTGGAAGGCACTTGCAACAGGTATTGATACGATTGCTTTTTACATGGGTGTGAAAAATCTTGCCTACATATCACAGCAGTTAGTGAAGCACGGTAAATCATCTGATACACCCGTATTAGTTATTCAATGGGGAACACTCGGGGCACAAAAGACTGTTTCAGGGACGTTAGAAACCATTCAAGACCGTGTGAGCGAGGCGAAAGTGACAAACCCAGCTATTACATTAGTAGGGGAAGTCGCTTCTTTACGAACGGGACCGAGTTGGTTTGAACAAAAAGCATTATTTGGAGAACAAATTGTGCTTGGGCGAACGAGCTCGGATGAAAGTGAAATAGGGAGTCAGTTGCGCCAAGTAGGAGCGGAGGTGTTTGAGTTTCCTCGTTATACAACAGAACGATACGCGATTCCTTCAACCGAGTTAGTAAAAGCTCAACAAATTCTTTTTCTATCACCGCAAAGTGTGAAATCATTCTTTCAAACGTTAAAAGAACACCAGCTAGACATCAGACAATGCCAGGCGACCTTCTATACAGTTTCTCACAAGTCGAAGAAGATGGTAGAAGAACATGGTTGTCACTCACGTTCAGCCAATGACGTCAGTCTGAGTGAAGACCTTCTAATTGTTGGAGAAGAAAAATGGGCAGACAAACAAACCGAGTTAGTGAATCGTTGGGGAGAACACCAATTGATCATTAGCCATCGTGAGGTTTTAGTTTCACAAAGTTTGAGCACATGTGAGCGTTTATTCGATGAGGACCGACTTAAAACGATCGTCTTTCCAAATGCCGATTCTGTCCGAACAGTGACAGAATCATTTGCGAAAATGGGACGGACAGCATTTGAACATGCAAAAGATATGAGTGTTATTTGTTTTGGCCCGGCTTCATATGAGGCAGCTCGTCAAGCTGGCTATCAAGTAGGTGCTGTGCTAGAATCACCTTCAGCAAAGGCGTTAATTGAACAGCTCATTTATCGTAAAAAGAAAGAAGGGGAAAAGGTATGAGAGCCATATTGTACGTTGGGCACGGAAGTCGTGTGCAAGCGGGAAATCAACAACTCATGACATTTATTGAACAGGTGAAAGGTCATTTTCAGCATATTGCTATACAAGAGCATTGTTTTATTGAGTTATCAGAGCCAACGATCGCAGAAGGTATTGCTGCCTGTGTGAAAAAGGGGGCGACGGACATTGCAGTGATTCCGGTCCTCTTACTCACAGCGAATCACGCCAAGCTTGATATACCGCGTGAAATAGACAAAGCTAAGTTAGTCTATCCCCAAGTATCCTTTACATATGGTCGTCCTTTTGGGGTCGAAGAGACATTAATCTCGATTTTAAAGAAACGACTAGAACAGCAAGGGTTACCAGAACGAACAGCTCGTCCAACTGATGATGAGCGAGAAGACTCCATCGTTCTTTTAGTTGGGCGAGGAAGTAGTGATCCTGATGCAAACAGTGATTTAATGAAAATCGGGCGTCTCTTGTGGGAGGAAGCTCCTATAGCTGATGTCGAAGTTTGCTATATAGCAGCAACTAGGCCGACCGTTGACCAAGGCTTAGAGCGTCTCACGCGTTACCCATACAAGAAAGTGTATGTTCTTCCTTACTTATTGTTTACAGGGGTCTTAATGAAAGGCTTACAAAAAAAGCTAACTCATTGGTCAGAAGAAACAGGAATTGAATCGATTTTGTGTCAGTACCTTGGCTTTGATGATGACATGAAAAACGTCTTAATAAGGAGAGTCGAAGAGGTGTTAGCAAACTTTGTTCCAGTTAATTGTGATCTCTGTCAATATCGAATTCAAGCTGAAAAAAGCAGGTCGTCTTCATGAATGGGTTGTCAATTATTTGGCAAGCGATCGATCGAGTCGTTGTGTTTATCGGCGGAGGGAACGTAGCCACTAGGCATGTGAAGAAATTTGTGACAAGTGGCGCTTCTGTTGTGGTCATCTCCCCAACCCTTACAGAGGAACTTGCTGAATTGTCTCGTGAACATGTGATCACGTGGGAGAAGCGGAAGGTCAGCCCTAATGAAACATTTGAAAGTGATATTGTGATGGCCACGACAAATGATCGTGAATTAAATCAAGCATTGACCGAGAGTAAGCAACCGCGGCAGTGGATATATAACGCATCAGACGCATCTACTAGTGATTTTTCCTTCCCGTTCACATATGAAAGAGGCAACTTTACATTATCTATGACAACATCAGGGGCTAGTCCAACCTATACGAAACAACTTTTAAATGAAGTGACAAAGCATCTCCCAGATACATTAGAAGAAGACTTACTCTATTTAAGAGCCGTACGGGATAAAATAAAATTGTTGGCTATAGACAATGAGGTAAAGAAAGAACTCTTACAAACCGTAGCAACGGAGAGATTTCTTCGTACGGAGAGTCGCGAAGCGTCTTTGCAACAATTATTTAATGAAAAGTGTTAAAAGCCTATCCCTCAATGGAATAGGCTTTTTAGCTATAACTACGTAGATTATACTTCTTTTGTAAACGAAAGCTGAGCAATCGCATCATGCTGGTGGATGGACTCTTCATTGCGGCATTCAATTTCAAATGAACGGACAGCTTCGTGCTCGTAAAGGTCAGCTCCGACAAGACGAACGAGATCTTCAACGAAACGTGGATTTTCGTAAGCATGTTCTGTAACAGCTTTCTCATCTGGACGCTTTAAAACAGGATAAAGAATGGAACTTGCATTGCTTTCTGCTGCTTCTAATAGAGTGGATTTCCAATCAATGTCAGCGTGTTCATCAACGACAACAGACATCGTAACAAATCCGCGTTGGTTATGCGCGCTGTATTCACTGATCTCTTTTGAACATGGACATAATGTTGTCACAGCAGCAACCAATGTGATTTTAGACGTGTAGCCGGTTTCTTCATTAAAACTAATATCATACGTAACATTGGCATGTGCCATTCCTTCTTTTTGCATTGCGGGACTTGATTTTGTGAAAAACCAAGGAAATGTAACTTGAACATTTGATGCTTGTTGCTTCATTTCACGTGCTAAAATCGTTGTGAATTCCCGTAATGTTTCAACGGATAATAGGTGAGTTTGGAAAAAGATGTGTAGTTGCTCTGTTAAGCGACTCATATTAATTCCTTTGAACTTAGCATCTAAACTAGTCGTCATCGCAAACTCAGCTGTAGTCGTTTGAACAGTCGGTGCAAGGTCCGATTCAATCATTACCGGATATTTCACTTTTGAGATCCCTACTTTTTGGATCGGGAAGTAAAAATCATCTGGTTTATTTTGTAAGTCGGGCATTTTATCTTTTTCTTTTGGCTTCGTTCCTTCAATCGGTTCAACTGAGCCAAAGTGACGATGTCGTTCGGCCTTAGGTGGTAATTGTCTATTCATTATTATCACTCCTGATTGTTGCATTCATCATGCTATAACAAGTTAAAATAATCTTTTAAATTACGAGATTATCATATCATAATTTTTCATATCAAAAAAACAAATTGCTTATAAAGATTATACATCATGTACGGGTTGCACATCGGACCTATACATATTACACTCAAATGGAGATAGAGACAAGGAAGTGAATGCTTTGAAAAAAGGAACAGGTATTTTCATAGGTCTTGCTGTGATTTTAATTATTTTAGGCTTAACGATCCAAGTGACAGTAGAACCGAATGATGAACGAGTGATCATTGATCATACAAAAAAAGTGTATAGTGCACCAGAGTGCTATGACAATGCGGATCTAACGAATAACTTAGAAGAGACGACGTATCAATATGCAAATGATTTAAATTACGAGGTAGAATCATCATGCACGAGTGAAGCACTAAGCGGTGACAAAAAGCCAATCTTGTTGGCTTGGTTTAGTTAAAAAATAACCTCTTCTCACTGCGCGCAGTGAGAAGAGGTTATTTTTGTGTATGAAGGGGAATACCATAGCGACTTTTTATCTATCTATTTTAGCGTGAATATTCTTACATACGAAAGAAGAAACGTGCATAAAGTAGACTTTACAGAAAAATGTGCTGGAACACCTTCTTTTGGAAATGGATGCGAGCATATGGGAGACAGAGGGCAGAAGGAGCTTAAAATGTACGTGATCGTTGGATGAGCGTAGAATACCCATTAAGAGGTGTAAGTATGCGCTATAAGTCACATAGATGCGTTTTGCCCTTCAAATACAGTTATGATATAGTTGGAATGTTCGAATAAATTAGATAAACAGAGAAAATGAGAGATGATAGGAGCTGGAGAGACGAGATGAAAGTAGCTAAATTTGGAGGGACATCTGTAGCGAGTGCAGAGCAAATTAAAAAAGTAGCAAAAATTGTTTCAGATGATACGGAGCGAAAAATTGTTGTCGTATCTGCACCTGGTAAGAGACATTCGGGTGATACGAAAGTGACGGATTTGTTAATTACATTATGTGTTGCATACTTAGAATACGGCGTTGCAGAAAAGGAACTTCAAGCTGTACTTGAACGTTATGAAGACATTGCAAATGAATTA
Source organism: Bacillus sp. FJAT-45037 (assembly GCF_002797325.1). Classification (GTDB taxonomy): domain Bacteria; phylum Bacillota; class Bacilli; order Bacillales; family Bacillaceae_D; genus Alkalihalophilus. Next base: position 1,026,850 of record NZ_KZ454938.1, read on the forward strand.
GAGTTAGATCGTTCAATTATGGCAACGATTGAAGCAGATTTACGTGAACGTCTCCAATTTGACCGAGAGCGTCCTGACTCATTTATGGACCTGATTAAGGCAAGTGGAGAAGATAATAACGCCAAATTAATTGCTGCATACCTGCAAATGATAGGACTTAGAGCAAGATACTTAAATCCTAAAGAAGCTGGATTACTTGTGAGTGATGAACCTGGCAATGCACAGGTGCTACCGGAAGCTTATGAGAATTTGAAAACATTAAAAGGAACAGGTGATATTATTGTCTTTCCGGGATTCTTTGGTTTTTCTAAAGAAGGAACATTGGTCACATTCCCACGTGGGGGTTCCGATATTACAGGGTCTATTTTAGCTGCAGGAGTCGAAGCGGAATTATATGAGAACTTTACCGATGTTGATTCGGTTTTTGCTGCGAATCCAAATGTAGTCCACGAGCCAGTAAAAATCAAAAAAATGACTTATCGTGAGATGCGAGAACTTTCTTATGCTGGGTTTTCTGTCTTTCATGATGAAGCATTAATTCCAGCTTTCAGAAAAGGAATTCCGGTCTGTGTGAAAAACACAAATAATCCATCTTCTTCAGGAACTATGATTATGGCAGAACGAGAGTATTTCTTAAATCCAGTAATAGGGATTGCAGCTGATGAAGGTTTTTCGACGATTTATGTACGAAAATACTTAATGAACAGAGAAGTAGGGTTCGGACGTCGTTTGCTCCAGATTATTGAAGATGAAGGTTTATCATATGAACATATCCCATCAGGTATTGATGACACATCGGTCATACTCCGTCAATGTCAGCTGACACCTGAGAATGAGGAAAGAATTGTTCGTCGGATTCGTGAAGAATTATGTGCTGATGATGTTTATATTGAAAAAGACTTTGCGATGATTATGATTGTAGGCGAAGGGATGCAAAATACCGTTGGAGTATCGGCCCGTACAACAGCAGCGCTTGCCCGTGCTAATGTAAACATCGAAATGATCAACCAAGGTTCTTCGGAAGTGAGTTTAGTTCTTGGAATTCATAAAGAGGATACCGACCGTGCCGTCAGGGAATTATATGCAGAATTTTTCGGTGCGGTTGTAGAAGTGGTTCTATAGTAAAAAGCGAGCGTTTATATAAACGCTCGCTTTTTTTATCCATTTTTTGATTGATTGTTATGGATGCGTTTTAACAAATCTTTCATTTCTGATACTTCATTTCGTAAGGAAGTAATCTCATCTTTCATATCTTTTTCAGCTTCTTCTAGATCAGACTTCATTTCCTCTTCATTGGCTTTCTCTACGTTACTTACGATAACACCAATAAATAGGTTGAAGACGATAAACGTTCCAACTAGGATGAAAAGTACGAAATAAATCCAAGACCACCAAACCTCAGCAAAGATTGGTCGCATAACACCACTTGCCCATGACTCAAGCGTGACAACTTGGAACAACGTAAGTAAAGTTAATTGTAAATTTCCAAAGTATTCGGGTGCTACTGTGTTAAAGAGCATCGTGCCAACGACCGCGAAAATATAGAAAATTATACTCATTAAAATCATGATGTTTCCTAAAGCAGGAATGGTCATCAATAGCGCGTCTACTAAACGACGAAGGGACGGAATGACTGAGATCGCACGAAGAACACGTAACACACGTAAAATTCTTAAAACGGTAACAAAATGAGCTCCGACAAAAATATGGCCTGCTGCGACGATTAAGAGATCGAACCAGTTCCAGCTACTTTTAAAGAAATCTCTTGTTGGCCGGGCAGCGATAAAACGCAAAGTGATCTCTACTGTGAAAATCCAGAGTAACGCCGTATCTGCTGCGTAAAACCAACCGCTATATCCTTCATATATGGAAGGGTAGGTTTCAAGACCGACGATGATTGCATTAAATAAAATCAACGTAATGATGATTGGTGTAAATGCTTTATGAAACACAACACGCTGAACAGCGGCTACAAATGGTGGTGTCGTACTAGATGATTGCTTGTTTTCCATTAATAATGTAACTCCTTCTCCGTTTCGCCTATACACTTTTCCTATTTTACTAGAAAGTAAGCAAGGAAGACAAGCAAGTATTTTGAAAAGAGAGGTAGATCAAGGCATCTTATTGCGGTTTTCATGTCGAATTTGATAGAATATTAGTATGAGAAAGGGGATTACTTCCGATGAAAAAAGAAACGTCTGTATTAATATTAGGTGCGGGGCTTGCTGGGATAATGGCGGCTAATGCTTTAAAAGAAAAAGGAATTTTTTACATATTGATAGATAAAGGAAGAAGTGTAGGAGGGAGGATGGCGACGAGAAGAATTGATACAGGGAAAGCTGATCACGGGGCGCAATTTTTCACTGCAAGAAGTGATGAAATGAAGGAACTAGTTGATCAGTGGATCGAATCAGGCGTCGTATATGAATGGACGAAGGGGTTCCATCAGTTGTCTGATACGGGAGAAATAAAGATTCATTCAGACGAATATCCGCGCTACGCAGCAACAGATGGAATGAATGCTTTAACAAAGGATCTAGCAACAGGAATAGACGTCTCCTTGCACACTCGTGCGAAAACAGTTCATTATAAAGAGGGTTCTTGGCATGTACATGTTGAAGATGAACAAGAAAAAACAGGGACAGAAATTGTTGCTAAAGGGCTCATTTCCACCATCCCTGTGCCTCAAGCTTTAACATGGATGGATTTTAACGGTATAGAAAGTGACATTAAAGAAGAATTATCTCAATTGGATTATGAGCCATGTGTGGGCTTAATGATAGCCTTAAACAAAGAAAGTAAACTCCCACAAAAAGGCGGGGTTCAAGGTCAAGGGGATCTTGCATTTATTGCAGACAACCAGCAAAAAGGGATTTCTACTAAGCCGATCCTCACAGTGCATGCTTCGGGTGACTGGAGTGCAGCCCATTTTGATGATACAGATGAAGAGATTCGCAACTTACTTTTAGCAAAGCTTGATCACATTGTTTCTGAGGAAGATATAATTAATATGGAGGTAAAGCGTTGGCGTTATGCTAAACCGAAAACGTTGTATCCAGACCGAGTATTAAAAACGGTGTACCCTGCTCCGATTGTATTTGCTGGAGATTGCTTTTTCGAAGGGAAAGTAGAAGGAGCGATTCTCTCTGGTATCACGGCGGGTAAGTGGATCGCTGATCAAATGAAAAATTAGAAAGAGGCTTGGACATATAGAAAGTGTTTAACTGAGAATCCCAACAATGTGCTAGCTTAGCGCATTGTTAGGATTCTTGTTAATTAAAATACTTACGTCCTAGCCTCTTTCTTTTTGAATGATGTGTGGAGGTTCTTAACATAAACTATTCACTTGAAAAAGCCGTTTTACTAAAATTTGCTTCCTGTAAACACTGATCCAAGTTCTTTTGAGCGGGCAATGGCTTTGATGATCGCATCATGCATTGCATCTTGACCGTTTCGTTCGCTGAGTAATGTAATTCCAGCTTCCGTTGTACCGTTTGGACTCATTACTTCTTCATAAAGCTCACGCGCTGTTTTTGACGTATCCTGTAATCGTTTCCCAACACCGACAACGGTTTGAGTAATGAGTGCAGTAGCTTCTTCTCTTGTCAGACCACTCTCGATCGCAGCATTCTCCATGGCTTCAATTAAATAGTAGAAGTAGGCTGGGCCGCTTCCTGCTACCCCCGTGACCGCATCCATTTTCACCTCAGGCACAATCGTAACGGTCCCAACGGCTGAGAATAATAAAGCGACGATGTCTAAATCTTCATCAGAGGCAAACGAACCAGCACTGATTGCTGTGGCTGAGGCTCCGACCTTGGCAGACGTATTTGGCATCGTACGGATGACGCGTACATGTTGGCCCGTTAAATCTTCAATATAAGATGCTGGAATCCCAGCTATCACTGAAATAAGTAATTGATCCAAATTAATCAAATGTTTTATATCAGAAATGGCTTCCTCGATATTTTTAGGTTTCATTGCCAAAACGATTAGGTCAGCTTCTTTTACTGCTTGTAATCGGTCACTCGTTGTTCGGATTTGGTAGCGTTCTTCTAATCGTTCTAATTTTTGAGTATCTGAAAGGTTTGTCGCAATGATCTGATTCGGTCGGACAATTTGATTGCGTAAAAGTCCTCCGATGATCGCTTCGGCCATTGCCCCTGCTCCTAAAAATGTAATCGTTTTATTCGTTAGCATATCGATTCACCTATCCTTTAATTTGTCCGTTACCTTTGATAAGGTATTTATTTGATGTAAGAGCGTGTAATCCCATCGGTCCTCTTGCATGGAGTTTTTGTGTGCTTATACCGATTTCTGCGCCAAAGCCAAATTCAAAGCCGTCTGTAAAACGAGTCGAGGCGTGATGGTAGATCGCAGCAGCATCGACAAGTTGCTGGAATATTTTTACGTTCAAATCTGTTTCGCTAATAATCGCCTCTGAATGTTTTGTTCCATATTGGCGGATATGGTTGATTGCTTTATCTAATGAAGGGACGATAGTTATCGCTACCTTTAAATCTAGGTATTCATCTGTCCAATCAATCTCTGTAGCAATGTTTACTCTTGAGTCCATGATGCAGGCTTTCTCATCTCCATAAAAAGTTACACCATAATGATCAAGGACATCTACTAAGCTGTTGAAATGATCTTCGGCCCAAGCTTCATGAATAATGATCGTTTCAGCTGCATTACAAACAGATGGTCGCTGAGTTTTTGCATTAACAACTATGTTCTTCGCTAGTTCCACTTTGGCTGAATCATCGATATAAATATGGCAGTTTCCCACCCCTGTTTCTATGACAGGTACACGAGCCTTTTCAACAACCGCTTGAATCAAGCGAGCTCCGCCTCTTGGTATTAATAATACATCAATGTATTCACGGCATGTAAATAAATGTTCTGCTGTTTGCCTACTTGTGTCCTCGATTAATTGAATAGCCTCAATAGAGATCGAAACTTCCTTTAATGCTGCTTGTAAGACATCGACAAGGGCGATATTGGAATGAATAGCTGTCGAGCTTCCACGAAGGAGGACGGCATTTCCTGTCTTTAAGCAAAGGCTTGCTGCATCAACGGTGACATTCGGACGGGCCTCGTAAATCATAGCGACAACACCTAAAGGAACTCGAATGTTTTTTAAGTGAAGACCATTCGGGCGTTCCGAAGATTCAAGAACATCCCCGATCGGATCATCAAGTGTAGCAACTTGTTCTAGGGCATTTGCCATTTCTGAAATCCGATCCTTTGTTAAGGTTAATCGGTCAATCATTGTGTCACTTATTTCATTCATTTTTGCAGCTTCGATGTCTTTTTTGTTTTCTGAGAGAAGATAGTCTTGCTCGGAACGAAGGATGCGAGCCATGACTTGTAAAGCTTTGTTTTTTTGTTCTGTTGGCAAATTTGCTAGGTTAGGGGCAATGGCTTGTGCTTGTTTTGCTTTATCATACACTTCATTTATCATTTAATCTTCTCCTTTGTGGTCGATACCCATTGATTACGATGTATAATGGTCGCTTTTAATCCTGGTATTTGCTCATTGGCTTCTTTGGTCGTCAACCCTTTAATTAATTCAAGCTCTTCGGCCGACATGCTTGATTGACCTTTGCCGATGATGTCACCTTTTAAGTTTGCAATTTCAACGACATCCCCAGGCTCAAATGATCCAGTAACGCTAACAACTCCTACTGGTAACAAGCTTTTTCCTTTAAAAAGTAAGGCCTTTTCTGCACCTTGATCAATGATGAGGCGGCCATGTGTTTCGGAGTGAACGGCTAACCACTGTTTAGAGGCGGGCATGACAGCAACTTGTTGAAATGAGCCAATATAGGTGCCATCTCCTTTTCCAGAAACAATGTCTTGTAATGTTTCCTGTCCACTTGATTGGCCAATGAACACATTGACACCAAATGGAAGGGCTTGTTTAGCAGCTAGAAGTTTTGATTTCATTCCTCCAGTACCAACCTTAGACCCTGATTGACCGGCAACTTGCATCAACTCAGTTGTCACTTCAGGAAGGTGATGATATTTTTTTGCCTTTGGATTGTTCGTTGGATTTGAATCATATAATCCATTGACATCGGTGATCATGCATAGGGTATCGGCATGCAGGAAGCCACTGACTAAGGCTGAGAGCATGTCATTATCACCAAACGTTAATTCCTCAATCGAAGTAGAGTCATTTTCATTGATGATTGGAACAGCCGAACGTTTTAATAATTCAGTAAGGGTGTGCAACGCATTTTGATATCTTTCTTGATGGGAAAAATCTTCTCTCGTTAATAAAAGCTGAGCAGCTGTTAATCCATATTTATTGAATTCTTGTAAGTACGCTTGCATCAATAGCCCTTGACCAACGGCTGCTGCTGCTTGCTTGCCCGCGGTTGTGATTGGGCGACTTGGGTAACCGAGAGAAGCGAACCCGGCAGCAATCGCACCAGATGAAACGAGAACGACTTCATGTCCTAGCTTTTTAGCTGCGGCGATCGCCTCGACATGACCTTTTAATTTTTCTATGCTAAGGGCTCCATTTGCCTCAGTTAGAGAACTACTTCCAACCTTCATCACTAACCTTTGACTCTTCATAATGATTTCCTTCTTTCACAAGTATTTTTAAGTGTACGGGTTAAGCACTGGAAAAATAAAAACCCTTCCGTCCTTAAAATTTAAGGACGGAAGGGTTGCCTCCGCGGTACCACCTTGATTGACATAGATATGCCCACTTAGTTATCCGTATCGAGGACAAACGGTCAGGCTTTCACCTAACTGCTCGAGGGCAGGTTCAGTAGCAACAGGGGTGATGGTCCTCTCAACCGGTGAGACCATTCTCTGTTCACATATTGCTTACGTACTAATCCCTCTCAACGCATCCGATTTAATTTTCATTATTATAATCACTAGTCAAGCTATTCGTCAAGTTGTAATCAGAAGATTCTTACAATTTTAAACCGTTTTCATAGAAATGTTTTGCTATATCATTCATCTGTCCAGTACACTAGCAGTATAATGGTTCCTTAAATAAAGGAGTAGGAGTGTCATCATGAATTTAACGAATCAATCTATTTGGATCACTGGAGCTTCGAGTGGTCTAGGCAAACAACTTGCGATCGATGTGGCAAAAGCAGGAGCTACACCTGTGTTATTTGCCAGAAATGAAGACCGTCTAAACGAAGTAGCAGATACAATTCGATCAATCGGTGGTAGCGTTTTTATTTATAAACTTGATCTTAGCAAAACAGCTGATATAGAAGCAATCGTTCAAGATGTATTTGAAAAAGTTGGAAAAATAGATATACTCGTGAACAATGCTGGATTTGCAGTGTTTGATTATGCAGACAAAGCTTCCATTATTGACAATGAAGAGATGTTTGCGGTCAATGTGTTAGGTTTGATGGCGATGACCAAAGCCGTGATTCCACGAATGAAACTTCAAAACCGTGGTCATATCATTAATATAGCTTCACAAGCAGGCAAGCTTGCTACCCCTAAATCAAGTGTCTATGCGGCTTCTAAGCACGCTGTTTTAGGGTATACAAATGCACTTCGTCTTGAGCTTGCCGAAGCTTCTATTTTTGTAACGGCCATTAACCCAGGACCGATCCGAACACCATTTTTTGAAAGAGCTGACGAAGAAGGCACGTACGTCAAAAACATCGAGAACATCATGCTAACACCAGAATATGTATCAAAGAAGATCATAGCGATCATGAAGAAGCCTAAACGTGAGCTGAATCTCCCGAAATGGATGGGAGTCGCCTCTAAAATGTATCAACTCATGCCGACACTGTTTGAAAAGATAGCAGGCAAGAAAATGCGACAAAAATAAGAAATGGAGTGACCGACGTGAACGAATTCCATTGCTGTGCTTCCTGTATACATTTTAAAGCGACACGAGCTAACGATAAGATGCATTATTTTTGTGAAAGATTAGGCTACGAGACGAAACCGACCTACCAATTTTCATGTTGGGAACCAAAAGAGAAAGTAAAGAAATTAATGAATAAACGTCAGTCGTCTGATTGACCAGTGAAAAAGCTATACATAACATCATGTACGACAATTATAGCTGTTTCATCAGTGGACGTATCTAATCGTTCTTTAATTTTGATTGAAAGTTCTTCTAATTCTTTTTGACTAAGACTGAGCGGCTCACCATTCGTGTACGTCTCACCAACTTGAACCAGCATTTTCTGAATGAAACGAAGATCCATCATACACCCCCAATAAATGTTCTATTTCTATTGTAGGGCAGATATCAACAGAGAGAAAAGCAAGTCCAGTCGATGGACTTGCTTTTTATTTGAGCTTATTCGCGCGAATCGCACCAGTTTCCGCGCGAATATATGACTGTTACGCGCGACATGTCATCATTTCCGCGCAAATGAGGCAAGTTTCCGCGCAAATGCAGCAAGAAAATGGAAAAAAGGTCGCCGCCCTCCATTTTATACGCCACTAAACGAGCCCTTCCGCTTTTCGTGTCTAGCTGCGGAGTCCAGCGGCTAGTAAAATTCCGTTCGGCTCGGTCGATAAGTCAACATCGAATCACTGCGTTCTTCGTGTTTCCTTTATCTCGGTCACCGCCCTACATTTTATACACCGCTTAACGGAATCCTCCGCTTTTCCACCTAAAAAAAATCTAGTTCTCTTTGTTGGTTGATTTGTTGGGGGTGGGTGGTTTGGTCTTGGGTGGTGTTGTAGGCGATCAGGACGACGCCTAGTTGTTGTTCGAGTTCTCGTATTTCTTGTAATTGTTTTTGTTGTAGATCGGCCACTGGATAATGCATGTTGATCACCTCCTATTTTAGTGTTTGCCTAAACTACTTAATGTAAACAAAGCGTAGATGTACATTATTTAGCGAATAGCTCTGAATGGTCTCTTTTAAAAAAAGATCGCACTTTTGGGCGAGATGTTGAATAGCATAGTTTATGGGCAGAGGACTTAAGAGAGATCGATATATATATAGATGGTGATTAATTCCCAAGAGGGGCTGATACGAATGTGTGGAATTACAGGGTGGATTGATTGGCGTCGTGATATGAGAGATGAGCGTTCAGAAGTCATGAAAATGGCAAAAACATTAAACAGACGAGGTCCAGACGATTTAAATGTGTGGACGTCAAAGCATGTAGGTTTTGGTCATGCTCGTTTAATTGTGGTGGATCCTGAGGGCGGCATCCAACCAATGACCAGGACGTATAAAAAGAAAGATTACACCATCGTTTATAACGGGGAATTATATAATACAGAAGACATACGCAAAGAGCTATTGCAAAGAGGGCATGATTTTAAAGGGCATTCTGATACCGAAGTATTGCTGAAATCTTATATTGAATGGGGCTATCAATGTCTAGAAAAATTAAATGGGATTTTTGCGTTTGCGATTTGGAATGAACAAGATCAAAGTTTGTTTATGGCACGGGACCGACTCGGTGTGAAGCCGTTATTTTATACTGTAAGAAATGGTTGTTTATTGTTTGGTTCGGAATTAAAGGCTTTGCTTGCTCATCGGGACATTGATGCTGTGGTCGAACGTGAAGGGATCTCAGAAATTATGGGGCTTGGGCCTTCGAGGACGCCAGGGCATGGAGTCTATAAAGACATTAATGAATTAAGACCTGCACATATGCTTATCTATGATCGGAACGGCGCAACGATTAGCAGGTATTGGACATTAAAAAGTATGGCGCATGAGCATACGACAGAAGAAACGGCCTTATACATTAGAGAGCTAATGGAGGATATTGTTGAACGTCAATTGTTTGCAGATGTACCAGTAGGCTTGTTTTTATCAGGTGGAGTAGATTCAAGTGTGTTAACGGCACTTGCTGCAAAAGTCTATGAGCGTCAAGGGATCAGTCCGGTACGTAGTTACTCCGTTGATTATGATGAAAATGATAAGTACTTTAAAGCAAATGCTTTTCAACCGAATGCTGATGGACCGTGGATTAAGCTAATGAGTGATTTTTGCCAAACAAAACATTATAATGCGGTCATCTCGATCGAGGAACTGGCGAATCAATTAAAAGATGCTGTCCGTGTTCGAGATTTGCCAGGTATGGCTGATATTGATTCCTCATTGTTATGGTTTTGTAAGGAAATCAAAAAAGATGTGACGGTTGGTTTATCAGGGGAATGTGCAGATGAGATTTTTGGTGGCTACCCGTGGTTTCATAAACCTGAAATAATGAATATTGACAACTTCCCATGGATGCGCTCGATTGATGAGCGGCAAGGACTCCTAAACGAAACATGGCAAAGGAAAATTGATCTAAAAAAATATGTATATGATCGATACAAAGAAACCATTCTTGAAACTCCACGATTCGCTGGCGACAGTAAGGAAGAAGCAAGACGACGTGAAATCTCATACTTGAATATCATTTGGTTTATGACTAACTTATTAGACCGTAAAGACAGAATGAGCATGGGCGCAAGCCTGGAGGTCCGTGTACCTTTTTCAGATCATCGCTTAGTCGAATATGTTTGGAATATTCCTTGGGAGATGAAACAGCTCGAAGGAAGAGAAAAAGGGATTTTACGTAAAGCTCTAGAAGGCGTCGTCCCAGATGAAATTCTATATCGCAAAAAGAGTCCATACCCGAAAACGCATCATCCAAGTTATACATCCGCTGTGCAAAAAGGCATTCAAGACATTTTGAAGGATAAGGACGCGCCGATTTTTGAGTTTATTAACAAAGAAAAATTAAAAGAAACAGCAGAAAGTGGTGGACTGTCAACGGGAACTCCATACTTTGGTCAATTAATGGCTGGGCCGCAACTTCTTGCACATTTCATTCAAATGGACTTTTGGATGAGGGAATATGATGTAAAAGTAAAAGGGTAGGTTTAGATGAGACTTGACTAGTGCATTCTAGTGGAGTCTTTTTTCTTTAAAAGAGGTAGCTGATGCATTACCTTCAAAAAAATGGGGCACATTATTTCTAACAGATAAAAGTAGAAGGAGTGTGAATCATGAAAGAACAACTATCTTCATCTGGAATCGCCATTATATGGATGACGTATCAGCAGAAAACGATGTTATTAAGAATGCTGGAGCATTTTGAACAGTGTAGTGAAGATAAAAAAGCTAAAAAAATTATGTCGTCCTTATATAAAGATACCTCAAAAGTGGTAATAAAATTAGAAAAACTCTTTATTGAAGAGGGTGGGGCGGTTCCTATAGGCTTCACAAAAGATGATGTGAATCCTGGGGCACCTAAGTTGTTTGAACAACATTTTGATATTATGTTTATTAAGCTAATGAAAGCCATCAGTATCGGTATGCATGCTATGCATTTAAATATGGCTTATCGAAAAGATCTTATTGATCTGTACGCAGAGCTCACAGAGATAACGCAAAATTATTATAAAGCATGCCAGGCATATTTAGAAGAACATTCCTTATTAGTTAAACCACCTTTTTTAGCGATTACGAATGATGTTCATTTTGTTGAAGGGAAAGATTATTTTAAAGGAACGAAATTAATTGGGGATGAAAGAACATTAAATGCGATTGAATTGGCACATTTGTTTCATGCTCTTGAGAATAATACGATCGGAACAACACTGATGATAGGGTTTGCTCAAACAGCTAAAGAGAAAGATGTCCAGGCTTATTTTCTTAAAGGAAAGAAATTAGCCAATCAAGTGGTGGATGAAATGAGCGGAATTATGAAAAAAGATGATATTCAATTCTCAATACCTTCAAGTGGAGCGATTACAACATCAACGATCTCGCCTTTTTCGGATAAACTAATGATTTATTGTACAAGTCTTTTATGCAGCTTTTCATTAGGTAGCAGTGCATTCGGATCGGCCTTTAACTTACGAAGTGACCTACCTGTAAAAGTAGCCGGGCTTGGAAAGTCGATTTTTGATTTCGCTTCTGAAGGGGCAAAGTTAATGGCTATGCATGGTTGGATGGAAGAACCGCCTCAACTAGCTGATCGTAAAGCTATCCTTAAATCCAAAAAAAATTAAAACCTAGACCAGCGATCCGGATATTGCTGGTTTATTTTTTGTTCCACCTCAAAAAAGTTGGGAGTATCTGACTTTTATGCTATGATCGAATTATCATACTATTTGTGGGGGTAAAAAGGGTGATTAATAGTGAGTGCGTGTTCATTCATTTTATTGTGGGGGGTGTCATTAGTTGATAAAAGAAACGAATCAATTATATGAACGTAATCGACTATTAACAAAGCTGATTTGGGCGATGTTTGTACTCGGGTTACTTAGTAATTTTATTAGTGGTGTGCCTATAGACGGCATTCTCGCTTATGGGCTAACTGGAGGTTTTTTAGCAAGTATTATCACGTTGCTAACGTACCAAGAAAAATGGCAACAATTTGTCCCTCTTATTGTAACGGTCTCTTTTTCAATTTTAACATTGGTTCTTGGTACAACATCTCCAAAATTATCAAATTACTTACTTGTCTATGTAAGTTTAGCCATTGTGACGTTGTATCACCATTATAAATTGATTGCGTTATCAGGCGTTTTAGGATTGGTCTTAACGAATTACTTCTTCTTGAATTTAAATGAGCCGATGTTTAACGGCCTAGGAACCGATGTACTTGTTTCATTAAATCTTTATGTATTACTTTTGACGTTGATTTTAATGGCACAAGCGAAGATCGGATCGAATATGCAACGAGATGTGCAGAAAAAAGCGATAGAAGCGACTCATGAAAAAGAAAAAGTGGAGAGCCTTCTTCAAAAGGTGTCTGAATCTCAGCGAGTAATTACTCAGTTTAGTGGACAAGTAAAGGAGGATATCCAATCAACACAAGCAGTCTCAGATCAACTTTATGAAACGTTCAAAGAAGTATCTGGGGGTATTGAACATCAAGCTAGTAGTGTCAGTGAAATGAACGATTTAATGAGAGAGCAAGATCAATCTGTAGGGTATGTATCAAAATATGCAGAGACGGTTAATACCGTTGCCCGGGATAGTTTGACTGAAACCGAGACAGGATATAAACGATTAAGTGAACTAACAAGTGAAATCAGTCAAGTGCAAAAGATGGTGCTTGGAACGAATGAGAATATGATGGAGTTAACGAGTAAAACAAAAAATATCGGCACCATTTTACAAACAGTTGACCAAATTGCGGAACAGACAAATTTACTGGCTCTAAATGCGGCGATTGAAGCTGCACGTGCTGGAGAACATGGCAGAGGATTCGCTGTTGTAGCAGATGAAGTAAGGAAGTTGGCGACCAATTCCCAACTTGCAACTAAGGAAATCTCGCAGCTTCTTCATGATATTAGGCAAAAAACAGAGTCAGTTTCTCTTGATGTCAGCAAGAGTGAACAAGCGATTAATCGCAGCATGGATATGACCGAACAAACAGAAAATAGCCTTCATTATTTACTCGATCAGATGAAAAAGGTTGTTGAGACGGCTAGTTCCTTTAACGATCTGGTGTTGAAATTAAAGAAATCGTCTCATACTTTAACGGGCGAACTTTCCAATGTAACAAATGGAACAGAAGCATCACATGCTATGGTTGAAGAAGTGTTTGCGAGCGTCGAAGAACAAAACGAATACATGAATTCGATGAGTGAACGGTTTAGAGAATTAGAAATGCTAACAGAAGAATTATCTTCGTTAGTTAATCAAACAAAATAGCAATCACGTAAAAGACATGAGAGTTACCATTCTATCATGTCTTTTTATCATTAATTTCACATAATATGAGGGATATTAATTGAAAAAATGAACTGTACCGAATATAATTTGTGTATAGGTTATGTACAATTATTTTTTAACTATTAGTGTTTCTAAGAGAGAGGAAGGGTACGATGGCCATGAAAAAAGTTTTCGTCATCGGTGCGGGTCCAGGCGGTATGGCAGCAGCTATGCTCCTTGCAGGACGCGGCTATCAAGTAGAGGTATTTGATAAACAACCATATGTTGGTGGTCGCACATCATCTTTTACAAAGGAGGGTTATACATTTGATCGCGGCCCAACTTTTCTAAGTATGCCGTATATATTAGAAGAGTTATTTGATTCTGTTGGCCGCAGGATGGATGATTACCTTTCAATGATAGAGATCGATCCGATGTATGAGCTGAAATTTGATGAGCTATCTTTGTTTCCATCTCGAAACCAATCAGAAACGAAAAAGCAAATTGACAAACTGTTCCCAGGCGAAGGTCAAGGGTATCTTCGTTTTATGAAAGACACAGAGAAGAAGATGATGGCGTTAATGCCTGTTCTTCAAAATCGTCATAGCTCATTATTAGATTACACCAAGTGGAGAACACTTAAAGCGCTTCCGCAACTCTCACTCGGTTCTTCTCTTTATCAGGTGCTTTCTTCATTCTTTAATGATGAGAGATTAAAGTTTACGTTTACTTTCCAATCCAAGTACTTAGGTATGTCACCTTGGGAGTGTCCAGGAGCTTTTAGTATATTGTCTTATATGGAACATAAATATGGAATATTTCATCCTAAAGGTGGATTAAATCAAATTCCTAAAGCGATGGCAGAGGTTGTTCGTGAATTTGGTGGGAAAATCCATTTAAATTCAGGCGTCCAAAAGCTGATAACAAAAAATAAAAAAGTGGTGGGCATCGAGTTAGACGGAGGAGAAAGACTTCATTGTGATGAAGTAGTTATCAATGCGGATTTTGCCCATGCGATGACGACAATCGTAGAGGAAGGCGAACTAACAACTTACTCTAGGGAGCGCTTAGAAAAGAAAAAGTATTCTTGTTCAACGTTTATGATTTATGCAGGCGTAAAAAAAGAATACGACCTCCCTCATCACACAATCTTGTTCTCTAGTGATTATAAAAAAAATGTACAAGAGATCACTCATTCTAAAGTGTTATCGAGTGATCCATCCATTTATATTCAAAATGCAAGTGTGACTGATCCAACACTCGCGCCTAAAGGGAAATCAGCGATGTACTTACTCGCGCCTGTTCCAAACAATTTTAGTTTAATTGATTGGGAAGAGAATAAAGAATCTTTTCGTGATTTAGTCTATGATCAAATCGAAAAAAAGACCAGTTTCAAAGGATTGCGCGAGAATCTTGAAACAGAAGAAATCATCACTCCACTTGATTGGCAACGAGATCACCATGTATTCAGAGGAGCAACCTTTAATTTGGCTCATAATTTAGGGCAAATGATGTACTTTAGACCTCATAATAAATTTCAAGAATTAGAAAACTGCTGGTTGGTCGGTGGTGGAACGCATCCAGGGAGTGGTTTACCGACTATTTTTGAATCTGCTAGAATTACAACCAATCTATTAATGGATGCCGATGAAGGAGTGAAGGTTTCACGATGAAAACAGCCATTATCGGTGGGGGTGTCGGTGGAATGTTGTCGGCACTTTACGAAAGACAACGCGGGCATGAAGTGGTCTTATATGAAAAAGAAGCTACATTAGGTGGCAGGTTAGCTTTTGTTGAACGAGATGGTTTCAAAATCGACAAAGGCCCAACGATCGTTTTATTGCCTGAGATGATTTATTCGATTTTAGAAGAAGTTGGAATCACTCGTGAGGAAGTTCCTCTTACTCGAATTGATCCGTTATATAGTTTACATTTCCCAGATGGAATGACGTTTTATAAATGGAGCGATAAAGAAAAACAATATGCGGAATTGAATAAATGGTTTGATGGAGAAACAGAAAATTTTGATCGCTATTTAGCAGACATGAAGTGGAGGTTCGAAGAAGGAAAGACCGCTTTTCTTGATCGAGATTTTGTAAGAAAACGCGACTTTTTCTCGGCTCCGAATCTTCACACTCTGTGGAAATTAAAAGCATATGAGACCGTAAAGCGTCAAGCAAGTCGTTACTTTAACCACCCACGTTTGCAAGAAGCGTTCTCTTTTCAAACGTTGTATATAGGAGGAGCTCCGCATGGTTCGC
The DNA here is from genome assembly GCF_002797325.1 of Bacillus sp. FJAT-45037. Classification (GTDB taxonomy): domain Bacteria; phylum Bacillota; class Bacilli; order Bacillales; family Bacillaceae_D; genus Alkalihalophilus. The sequence continues at coordinate 1,042,745 of NZ_KZ454938.1, forward strand.
CCGCCTTATATTCGTTGGTACCGTTTAGTGAACATTATCACGGTATTTGGTATGTTCAGGGGGGTTATGCGAGTTTAATCTCATTGTTTGAAAAGAAATTAAGACAACGAGGTGTCGATATCCGTTTAGAATCAGAGGTCGAAGAGTTTGTGATGGAAGGAAATCGTTGTGTCGCAATCAAAACGAATAACAAGCAGCAAGAAGAATTATTTGACCGTTTTATTGTAAACGGAGATTTCCCAAATGCAGAACACCTTGTTACGAAGCAAAAGAAATCCTATACACCTTCTTCGGGTTGCTTGCTGTTGTATTTCGGATTAAATCGAACGTACGAAGAAAGAGATGTTCATCAATTTTTAATGACAGATGATTTTGAAAAACATATGAAAGAAGTGTTCGATGAAAAGACATTGCCTTCGTCTCCGTCCATGTATGTGTTCCACCCATCACTCATTGATTCAAGCTTGGCTCCAGATGGAAAAGGTGTCATGTATGTGTTAATTCCCGTCCCGTCTGGTGATGCGGTTAATTGGGATGATGTCGACCACTACATTGAGGAGCGAATCGATGAATTAGAAAAAAGAGCCTTCCCAGACCTAAGAGATGCGATAGAGTGGATGGAAGTTCGAACACCTAAAATGGCGCTGCAAGATGGTCTGTATGCAGGAGGCAGTTTCGGAATCGCCCCGTCGCTAAGGCAATCAGGTGTGTTCCGTCCACAACTTAAACCATTTAAGTTCGATAATGTTTATGCTGTTGGTGCTTCAACTCATCCTGGGGGAGGCATTCCGATTGTCATGCAAGGGGCAAAACTACTAGCGGATTATATTGATACAGAAGAAATGGTGCATTCATGGTAAAGGGAGTGAAAAACATGAGTAGGTTAAAAGCAGCTTACCGAGACTGCTACGACATCATACATCAGCATTCACAAACATTTACGAAAGCGTTCAGTACATTACCAGAATCAAAACGTAATGCGGTATGGGCTGTGTATGCATTTTGTAGAAAGGTCGATGATATTGTTGATGAAGGAAGTAATCCGACAGAAGAGCTAAAACAATTCGAACAAAATTTCGATCGATTTCTTCGAGGCGACCTTCCCTTAACTGACTCAAAATGGGTAGCATTGGATGATGTGTTTACGAAATTTGACATGGATGAAATCGCCTTCTACGATATGATACGCGGTCAGCGCATGGACTTAACGAAAGTAAGGTACGAAACCTTAGAAGAGCTTGAGGAATATTCGTATCATGTGGCAAGTACTGTTGGATTAATGCTTTTACCAGTTCTAGCGCCGAACAACCATGAATCATTACGTCCTGGTGGAATCGCATTAGGTCTTGCTATGCAAATTACAAACATTCTACGAGACATTCAAGAAGATTTGGAGAAAGATAGAATCTACTTACCAAAGTCAGTGATGGAAAAGCATAGCTACACAGAAGAGGATTTACGTCATGGGAATGTAAATGAATCATTTATTGCGATGTGGGAAGAACTTGCCCATCGAGCAGAAGATCTTTATACACAGGCACTAAATTCAATGGATGGCTACCCACTTGACTCTAGACTGCAAGTAAAAGGTTCTGCTGTCTTATACCGTGCTATTTTAAAGTCGGTTCGTAAAAATGACTACAATGTTTTTAAAACGAGACATTACGTTACAGCAGAAGAAAAACAAGAAATTTTGCATAAAATGGAAGCGTAAAAAGACGTGCAAAGGGATTCGCCTTTGCACGTCTTTTACGTGTGTTTATTTTGAATCACTTTGGCAATGTTTTCACCACTTAACGTCACCATCGGAGAGCCACCACCGGGGTGAGTAGAACCACCGACAAAATAGAGATTCTCTAAGTCTTTCGCTTTGTTTGCAGGACGTAGAAAAGCATCTTTCTTACGATTTGAAGCTGGACCATATAAAGAGCCAAGATAAGAATAGAAGGTATCTTGAATCCAAGTAGGATCAATGACCTTTTCTTCAATGATATAAGGCGTAAGATCAACGTCAAACTTTTTTAACGTTCGGTAGATAAGTTCCTTGTATTGGGTCACATCCATTTCAGCATTTGCATGATGAAGGGGCGGGGCATTGACAAGGATAAATAAATTATCGCCATCGGGTGAGACGGACGGATCTGTGAAAGATGAATTACAGATATAAATTGTTGGATCATGTGCGTATTTTTTTTGATCAAATAGTTGACGAAATTCTTCATTGTAGTCTGAACTAAAATATACTTGATGGTGAATAAGGGAATCAATTCTTTTATTCAAAGAAACTAGGATCACAAAAGCTGAGATCGATGGTTCATGACGGGTAATCTTCTTATCAGTAAAGTGGCTCCTAAATTTTTCTGGGACTAGCTTTGGATAAACAGACAGAAGGTCACCGTTCATAATGACTTCATCTACTTGAATGGATTGTCCATTAGAAAGTTGCATTGCCGAGACCGAACGTTTTGATACATCTAGCCGAGTAACTTCCACACCTCGTGTGATTGTTACGCCGAGTTCTTCGGCACGTTTAGCGAGAGCTTCAGCAAGGCTTGGATTGCCGCCTTTGATATAGTACACCCCATCGAGCAATTCTAAATAAGCAATCATCGCAAAGGTAGCAGGTGCAATATACGGGGAAGAGCCTATGTAGGTCGCATAACGGTTCAACATTTGAATCGTTTTTTCATTTTGAAAAAAGCTGCGATGAAAGGCCTCAAGTGTCTGATAAGGCTTGACTTGAAACAAGGCAGCGGCAAGGCTAGGTGATAAATAATCACGCCAATTTGTAAAGGTACGATGTAAGAAATAACGATCGGATAAATGATAGAGTCGCGTGATTTCCTGTTTATACGCTTCAAATTTTTCGGTGACATCTATCCCTTCAAAAGCAGAGAGTTGCTCGAGCATCTCTTTTTGATTGGTAGAAAGATCAAAGGAAGTTCCATCTTGAAAATGATTTCGTGTATGAGTATCGAGCTTAATGAATGTCACGTAATCATCAGGATTGACTCCTGTTGTTTCAAATATACGTTTAAACACATCAGGCATTGTGATTGTATTAGGTCCAAAATCAAAATTTGCCGAACCGAGTCGATGTCGCATCATTTTTCCACCAAGATGATCGTTCTTTTCTACGAGATGAACATCAAATCCTGCATGAGCAAGGAGAATAGCACTCGTTAATCCACCAAGGCCGCCCCCGACTATTCCTATTTTCTTCATGAATAACGCCGTCCCTTCCAAGTGAAACCGTAGCCTCGTATACTTAAATACATCGAGCGATATAGAACAAGAAGAAGGCTAACCGCTGAGAGTGGCATGAGGACCCATAGCCATCTTTCTTGCTTCATCGACCAATCAATGTAGAATCGGATCAATAAAGTGAGTGCTAGTGGAAGCAAGGCCAACCAGTCACTATTTATTACTCCGATAATCGCAACCGGTAGAGGTAGTACAAATAGTAATAGATAAAAGATGGATAGCATAATAGCTAGAGGGATCGACCGACCAATTCCCGGGAAGATATTTTTTGAGAAGCCGTCCCACACTTCTTGATTTGATTCATACATATAGCAAGTGACAGAAGACGTCACCGACCCGAGAATCGCTCGGTGACCACTCCTCTTTACCGCGCGAGTGAGATGAACATCCTCAACAAGGGAGTTTTTGACAGCCTCATGCCCTCCAGCATCTACATAAGCCTGACGCTTAAAGAACATAAAAGCACCATGTGCGGCGGTAAAAGCTGGTTTTGTTGAATGATTGGCCATAAAAAGCGGCAAATGCAAGATCACTATCATGTGCTGCAAAGGAACAAGAAGCTTACTTAAAAAGCTAGTTGTTGGGAAATGTGGAAACCCTGTCAGTAGACCTGCTTGTTTGAGTCGTAGTAACTCAAGCGATTGATCAAATGTTTCAGGTGCGAGGCGGATATCAGCATCGATGAATGCTAAATAGTCGCCCTTCGCTGCTTGACCTAATTGCTTGCACGCATGGACCTTACCGACCCAGCCTTCAGGGAGAGGCTTTCCGAGGAGAATCTTCGCGTTGGGCAATGTTTTGCTCCATCTCTTAAGCAATTCTCCTGTTTGATCGTCTGAACCATCATCTAGAAAGATAAATTCTAGATTTGGGTATGATAATTGAGAAAAGGATTGAATAAGTCCCTGGACATTTCGTTCTTCATTTCGAAGCGGAACCATTACTGAGATTAATGGTGAGTCACTGTTATTTTTGACTACTTTGGGTAAGGACGGGATAAAGGATCGATTAATAATCGTCCAACCTAGTAGGAAAACTAAGACAAGAACAAGAGTCATAATCATCATTCGTTCCTCCGGTTCGTTCGATAGGATTGCAACCATTCACTGACCGTTCGTCTTCCTGTTATCACGGGTTGATAATCCTCAATGTTTCCTTGAATCAGTCGTTCTTTTTGATGGTCTAACTGTTTCGTAATGTAAGTTTCTAAATATACTGTCTTGCTTGTGCGGTCAGCTCCTAAGTCAGAATGTTCAATTGCTGTGCCGATCTGAATAAATAATTCGGGTTGTTGTTCATGCATGAACGTGTAGTAATACGTCACAGGAACGACTAACACATCAGGGCGATCTTCAAGCAAATAAGCAACACCACCCATGAAATCGAGTGGTCGCTTTTCTAAATGTTGTTCAGCGCCTTGAGGAAACATCCAGACCGCTTGATTTCTAGCAAGCTTGTCTTTGCCATAGCGAAGCGATTGAAGTAATGACCTAGGATTATTCGGATTCACAGAAAAGGCACCGATTTTGCGGAAAAAAGGGAACTCCTTCAAGCCGTCTTCTCCCATCATTGCGTAACAATCATGTTTAATATGCTGCTCTGAAAGGTAGAAAGAGATAAGACCATCCCACCAACTAGAATGATTGGCAATGAGTAGAATAGGTCGATCGGTTTCAGGGACACGACCGTTTAGATGAACCGTATAAAAATTTCTGCGAAGAAGCCAATATTTATTGTAAGCATGTAGCATAGATTGAAACCATGCTTGTTTATCGGCTTTGATCATTGATGTTCACTCTCCTTCTTACGTGAGATGAAATAGCCAAGAAGTAAGAGGATCATTGGTATGGCAGTTACAATAATCGAAAGCCATAGTCCCGCCGTTGCAGCAATGATCATAAACATAACGATCATCAAAAGAAATAACCAAACCATGCGATCAGTCCAATATCGAGAAACATCTTGTACCCATAATTTTTTTAGAGTAAGGAAAATAAAGATGATGCTATGTAAGATGAAGGCTAACCAGAACCAGCCTGCAAAGTTTGAAAAAGGGATGTCATAATATAGTCCGCCCTGATGCCAGATCCAGTATTCTTTAACGTGAAAGGCAACGGGATCAATGATGAGGTCAATGACAACCGCTGCCAAGCTAGCAACCACTACATAGACAAGCCCCTTAAGCCACGTCGAATCGATCATATGAACGAGTTGTTTACTAATGACATGAGTGGTAGCAATGACCATTAACCAAGCAAAACCGATCGTTAGCGGAAGATCCATTATCACGAGTCCAAAATCTGGATTGTAATAATAGTGTCCAAAAAATAATCCATAATGTACACCGATTGCCTCTGCTAATAACGTAACAATGAAAATGAGTGCGGATATGATTCCCCCAATCGCCTGACCGTAATTTCGAAGGAAATATACGACACCAAGCAACCCTGAAAGAATTAAAAAGACTGCATTCGCCCATTCAAGTGCGGGAGGCAAAATATCAAAGCTTAATAAAACAACACCGTTTATGTACCAAAAAATAAACAACCGAAATAAAACTCTATCAAATGTGTTCGACATGACAACAGCCTCCTTATTGACTATCATTATTATAAATTGAATATACCAATTGTACAATTATTGTACATGTTGTTGAAGATTGGAGTGGGATCAATGGATAAACAAGTCGTTATCGTAACAGGTGCAGGTAACGGAATAGGAAAAGAAGTGGCTAAAGCCTACGCAAAAAATAAGATGACGGTGGTCGCGGCAGATATTGACTTTGAATCGGTTCAAATGCTAAAAAGCGAAGTAGAAAAAGAGCAAGGAGGAAAGATTTACCCGGTACGGTGTGATGTGAAAAGTGAAGAACAAATTGTTGAAATGATCCGTCATGTCGATTATCAATTTGATCGGATCGATGTACTCATTAATAATGCTGGGGTTTCAAGATTTTGTTCTCCGTATGAGTTGTCGGTTAATGAGTGGGATGAGATTATGAATACGAATGTACGAAGTGTGTTTATTTGCACGAAGGAAGCAGCGAAAATCATGAAGAAAAATGGCGGAGGTGCGGTTGTCAATATTTCCTCTACTCGTGCACGAATGTCAGAACCACATTCTGAAGCGTACGCGGCATCAAAAGGTGGAATCCTATCTCTCACACATGCGTTTGCAGCGAGTTTGCAAGAAGATGGAATTGTAGTCAATGCAATCAGTCCAGGTTGGATTCATACGGGGTCAAGAGAGGACTTGCGTGAGGTGGATCATCAGCAACATTTCTCTAAACGAGTAGGAAAGCCAGATGATATTGCTAGAGCTTGTTTGTTTTTAACGAACCCTGAAAATTCCTTTATTACAGGTGAAAATGTAACGATTGATGGTGGCATGACACGGAAAATGATTTATGAAAGTTAAATAAAACATTTGGTTATCTTTTTTTCATTTTAAGAAAAGCTAAATCAAAAGGAGTGTTCAACATGAGTAATAAATCGTATCCATCAGGTCAACCGGCACAACATCAAGAGAGACAACCTGGCTTCGAGGAGGAAATGGACCCAAAACCGGTATTTGATCGACCGAGTTATAAAGGTAGTGGTAAGTTAGAAGGAAAAGTAGCTCTTATTACCGGTGGAGATAGTGGAATCGGACGAGCTGTTGCGATCGCGTTTGCTCGTGAAGGGGCGGACCTTGTTGTGTCTTATTTAGACGAGCATGAAGATGCGACAAAAACCAAGGAACTAGTGGAGAATGAAGGGCGACGTTGTTTATTATTCACAGGAGATATTGGCGATGAGAGTGTATGCCAGCAGCTCATAAAAAAGACAATGGACACCTATAATCAACTAGATGTACTCGTAAATAATGCTGCCGAACAACATCCGCAACCATCGATTGAGTCGATTAGTGCAGAGCAATTAGAGCGAACATTTAAAACGAATATTTTCTCTTTCTTTTATGTAACGAAAGCGGCCCTACCACATATGAAATCGGGGGCAAGCATTATAAATACAGCTTCCATTACCGCATATCAAGGCAATGATCAACTCATCGATTATTCTGCAACAAAAGGGGCGATTGTTGCATTTACCCGTTCGCTCTCTGAATCGATTCTTAAGAGAGGTATTCGAGTGAATGGTGTAGCTCCTGGGCCAATTTGGACGCCACTTATCCCAGCAAGTTTTGATAAAGAGCATGTTGCATCGTTTGGGAAGAGTGTACCAATGAAGCGAGCGGGACAACCGGAAGAATTAGCCCCTTCCTATGTTTACTTAGCTTCAGAGGATTCTTCGTATGTAAGTGGACAAATGTTACATGTCAACGGAGGAGCTATTGTGAATGGTTAAAAAGGAAAGTTAGCTATTGCCAGAAGAAACGCCAATCCGCTACACTGTTTGTAAGGAGTGATTGATACGATGAAACCTTTACAAATTTCAGCAGAAACCGCCCAAAAACTGTCTAAGTCATTAAATGTACCAATTGAGCAAATCATGCATATGCCACAGCATATCTTACTAGCTAAGCTAGCAGAGCTTGAACAAGAGAAAAAATAACATGAAAAAGGCGAATCCGTTTTAACTGGATCCGCCTTTTTTCTATGAAGCGATTTGTCGTCGACTTTTTGTCTGACTAGTCGAAGCGACGGTCGTAACTGTTGCTTGTTTAAATCCGCAATAGATGAAGAAAGCTGCCACTAACACATATCCAAGCGCATAATCAGGTGCAGCATTAATCGATAGGGCAGGAGCGTGCATAAAGCCTACATACGATAAGAAAGCAGCAATGAGTGAGAAGATCGTTGCTTCTTTAAAGTTCTTATCAATAATTGCAACTGTCATCGCACCGAGTAAGATCGCTGTAAACATGGCCCCTTGACCAAGTGGGACAATCCCTTCTGAAATACCAGCAACGACCTCTCCAGCCCCATTGTTAAATCGAGTCATCACATAATTTGCGAAGTATGGAAGCATGGCTAAAGCAACAGCCGGGTAGTATTTTTTTTCGTTTGACGTAAAGGCTGTCGTAACCATAGAAAGACCAACAAAAACTAGAATTGGAGCAATTGCTGCTAGTGGAATAATCGCAGCCAAGCCGGCAATCAGACCTGTAACCGCTGCAACACCAAATACTATTGCATTTAAAATGCTGTATCCCCGACCTGCACCCATTTGCTTAGAGCCAACAGTAGCAATGTAGACTGTCGTCGGAAATAATCCCCCAAAGATCGCACCAATCATAGTTCCAGCACCATCTACAGCTTGACACTCTCTGACATCATACGAATCCCCAGCAGCTGCCATGGCGTCGACATTATTCATCGTCTCAATCGCATTATATAACGTAATAGGTACTAAGACTGCGAGTAGACCTATTAACGCTCCAAATAAATAGGTCATGCCTTCAAAGGCAGCAAGTGATGGTAGAATCGGATAAAAGCCTATGTTTGCAATTCCTTCAGAAATGCTTGTAGGTGATTGATAACCGAGTGCGAAGGCCAAAGCTGTACCGATCACTACCGCAAATAAAGAAGCAGGAATCTTGAATGGCATAGCGATCTTTCCTACGACGCCGACTAAAATAATCGCTAATGAGACAAGGCCAACAACAGGGATGGAAAACGTATTAAAGAGCATTTCCCCTGCAATGAACGTTAATGCAACCCCAGCAAGAGCACCAAGCATAGCAGCACGCGGAAGACGATCGCGAACCCAATTTCCAGATAAACTTACTAAAGCCTCAACCAAACCACTTAAAAAAGCAGCGGCAACAGCAATTTTCCAAGCAAGTTCAGGATTCCCGGTTAACGCATTCGCAGGTGCTAAAACACCGAATAGAAAAACAAACATGACCGGTGTACTAATTCCGTATGATAAGGCTGTCACATCTGTTCTGTTTTCTTTTACTGCAAGGCGTTTGGCCATATATGCGTAATACAGATTCCCAACCATTACAGCAACGGCTGCTCCAGGAATCACTTTTCCGAAAACGATGCTTGCAGGAAAGCCCATACCGAGCATGGTCACTGCAATAATAACGAAGTTTGCTAGATTATTTTGAAAGAGAGCGAAAAACGCGTCGGTATCTTCTTTTTTATATAATGGATAATGTATGGCGTTCGTTGACATCGTGTTAGCCCTCCTTATTGTTGAACAGAAACTAAGTCTTCGACAAAGGTGACCTTGCCGTTTGTTAGAGAATTTACTCTTGCTAATGATTCAATGCGGTAACCGGCTTGCGCTAATTTTGTGCGACCATCTTGAAACGACTTTTCAATGACAATGCCGAGTCCACAAACGTGTGCGCCTGCTTGTTCGACGATATCGATTAAACCAAAGGCTGCTTGTCCATTCGCTAAGAAATCATCAATGATCAATACACGATCACCTGGTTGAATGAAGTCTTTTGAGACCGTAATGTCATTAGTCTCTTGCTTTGTGAAGGAATAAACCTGACTAACGAGAAGATTCTCCGTTAACGTTAATGATTTTTTCTTTCTAGCGAAAATAAGTGGAACGGCTAGATCGGTCGCTGCCATAAAACTAGGGGCAATGCCTGAAGATTCAATCGTTAACACTTTGGTAATGCCGTCTTCTTTAAAACGTCGTGCGAATTCTTTCCCGACTTCAGCCATTAATACAGGGTCAATCTGATGATTTAAGAATGTATCAACTTTTAATACGTCATCTGATAAGACCTTGCCTCTTTTTAAAATTGCCTGCTTTAACTTCTCCATTTGCTAGCCCTCCAGTGAATAAACAAAAAACCCGAATATCAAGGTACCTGCATGACGACAAGTGATACCTTGACATTCGGGTTCAAAAATAATGCATAAATAAGACACAAGATGTGCCAGCATTTTCGAGACGGATGTCAAACATCACTCATAGTCAAGCCATTTACGGTAGCTTGGTAGAAACTTGTGAGCCATATCCTCACTATTATACGAGTTAATGTATTAAATTGTTTGTGTATAGGGGTAAGTATAGACGAAAACTCTTCATTTTGGAAGAGTTTATTTAGAAAAAGCGAATAATGATCAATGTGGTGATGAATTCATTCATGTTATCTATTTGCAAGTTAAATATGGGGACTGAGAAAAACGTAATAACATGACAATTGGAGGGGCAAGTCTTATGAAAATGCGTAATGTGAAAGTGTAAGAATATTTTTAAAAAATGAATGGGGTGTTAAACATGGCAAAAATATTTCTCGACCCTGGTCATGGGGGACGGGATCCTGGTGCAATAGGAAACGGACTTCAGGAGAAAAATATAGTATTAATGATCGCACGTCGAATTCGCGATATTATGCTTGAAGAGTATGACGGGGTAGAAGTTCGAATGAGTCGAGATACAGACGTATTTGTGGAATTGTCAGAACGGACAAGATTAGCTAACGTGTGGAGAGCAGATTACTTTATTAGTATCCATGTAAATGCAGGAGGAGGAACAGGATTTGAATCATTTATCCATCCTTCACGATCATCAAGGACTGTTCAAAATCAATCCATTCTTCATTCGGAGGTTTTAAATCAAATAAAGGCTGTTAATCGTGGTAAAAAAAATGCAAATTTCGCCGTGTTACGAAATACGTCTATGCCAGCAATTTTAACTGAAAGTTTATTTATAGATAATGTAGCAGATGCAAATAGGTTACGTCGTGTGGATTTTTTGGAAAGTATCGCACGAGGACACGTCGAAGGTATAGCGCGTATATTTAATCTTCGAAAAAAAGTAGTCTCACCACCTCCGCCTGCTCAAACTATTTATAGGGTGCAAGTTGGAGCGTTTAAAGTACGGGGAAACGCCGAACGAGTGATAGAGCAGTTAAGAAGAGATGGCTACGAAGCATTTGTCTTGACGGATGGAGACTTAAATAAAGTACAGGCTGGGGCCTTTACTCAAAGAGATAACGCTGAAAAATTTAGAAATGAATTACGTCAAAAAGGTTATGATGCAACTTTAATGACGTAAGAAGATAAAAAACAGTCTAACAAAGGCTGTTTTTTGTCTGAAAAATTTAAATATTCAACAACATCTGAATTTGAGTATTCCTACCTTTTTACTTGTAATTAAATAGAAGCTGAGTATAATGGAGATATATATAAGAGAGATTAGAGAGAAGAAAGTGGGGAGTCATAATGAAAGTTAATCGTAAATACTTAGTATGGGTACTACTCGTAATGATAAGTGGGGTACTTATCGCGTGTGGGGATAATGAAGACAATCAAGCAGATAACGAACAAGTTGTAGAAAAGGTACCTACTGACATCGTGATTGATGCACAAGCTGCACCTCAAACCTTAGATCCACATTTAGCAAATGAACATCAAACGTTAAATGTTGGTCGTACAATCTATGATACGCTTGTTTACACAGATGAAGAGATGAATTTGCATATGGGTCTAGCTGAGAGTTTTGAGCAGATTGAAGATACCGTTTGGGAAGTGAAATTACGTGAAAATGTCACATTCCATGATGACTCAAGCTTAACGGCAGAAGTGATAAAAGCAAATGTGGATCGCATCCTTGATCCCGAAGTGGCAGCACCTGTTTCATTTTTATTTGATATGATCTCAAATGTCGAAGTGATTGATGAGCTAACTGTTCATATTGAAACAGAATTTCCGTTTGCGCCATTACCTATTCATTTTGCACACCCAGGCGGACATGTCATTAGTGGTGAGGCGATTTCAGAAGATTACGAGGCAATGGAAGCTGGAAATGAGCCAGGAAGTGTCATTAATGAACATCCTGTAGGGTCTGGTTATTTTAAATTTGATAGCCGTGAACATGGTACTTTTGTTAAAGTCGTAAAAAATGAAGATTATTGGGGAGAACAAGCCAAAGTCGATTCGATCACATTCAAAGTTGTTCCTGAGGACCTAGTTCGAGTTGGGGAATTAGAAACAAACACCGCTCAAATCATTGGTCACTTAAACCCAAGTGATGTCACACGTGTTGAGCAAACAGAAGGCATGAAAGTGGCACGTCAAGACAGTGCAAGTTTAGCGTACCTAGGATTTAATACACAAAAAGAGCCATTTACGGATGAACGTGTGCGTCAAGCGATCTCAATGGCTGTTGATAAAGAACAAATTATTGATGGCATTTTAGATGGGGCTGCTCTTATAGCAGAAGGTCCACTTGCACCGCCGGTTTACGGTTACAGTGATGAAGTAACAGGTCACCCTTACAACCTTGAACAAGCGCAAGAATTATTAGCTGAAGCAGGGTATGAAGATGGGTTTGAAACATCCATTTGGATTGACGATGCGCGTATTCGTGTCGATGTAGCCGAATACTTACAAGGTCAATTGGCTCAAATTGGTATCGAAGCAAATATTGTAGCGATGGAAAATGCAGCTCATCGTGAAAGTTTAAACAATGGTGATCATGAGCTAATGATTGGTGCTTGGGGAACGGTAACGGGAGATGCTGATTATGGTTTATTCCCGATGTTCCACTCATCGAATTTTGGAATCGTTGGTAACCGAACATTTTATGAAAATGAACAAGTTGACGAATTGCTAACACTTGGTCGCCAAGAAGGGGACGAAGAAAAACGTCTACAATATTACAAAGAAGCACAAGAAATAATTGTGGAAGAAGCACCTCTTGTTCCTTTATATCATGTAGAACATTTAGCGGGAATTCGTGACAACGTTGAAGGATTCACGATCCATCCGAGTAGCTTGTATTACATGCGTGATGTCACATTGAATTAAGTAAAGAAAAAACAACGAACCCCTCTAGAGGAAACCTAGTGGGGTTTGTTGCGTTCATCATTTGGAGGGGAAATTCTTACTGAATTATTAGACGTACGCGGAACCGACAATGACTAATAAGATGAACAATACGACGATCAGTGTGAATCCATTTTGATAAGAGTAACCCATAGTTGTCAACCCCTTTCTTTGCTGTTCCATACATACTATGACAAGGTGGGTAATGTGGTTGGGCTTATATCATGTCTCTTCTTATTCTTTAAGGTAATAGGAGTCTTGGACAATGTACGTCGATTCAGCCAAGTTTTTTTGTTTGAGAATGCTCCTACAAGGGAATAGTACAAGCAAGCCACCCCAATAAGATGTATGAATTGACAAGGCCAGGCGTTCATATTAGAATATGGAAGCGAAAAGAATATGGCAGGATTGTAACTGACTCGATCAGGCAAGACCTTTAGAGACGAATGGGGATGACTGGCTATCTTTGTGTCGTTTTTTTAGGTCTTTTTTCTGTCCCTTGAATTATGTACCGTTCATTGTCATAAAATAATTAAAGAGGTGTTTTGAAGATGTTAAAAAAATTATTCGGACTTGATAAGAAAGAAGCTTCGCCAATTCAACCAACTCAGGAAATTGTGCATGCACCAATGACAGGAAGACTAGTTGCGATTGAAGAAGTACCCGATCCAACATTTGCTGAAAAAATGATGGGAGACGGGATTGCGATTGAACCAACAAGTGGTAAGGTGGTTGCCCCTGTAGCTGGTGAGATCATGCAAGTGTTTCCAACGAAGCATGCTATTGGGATCAAAACAACTGGTGGCGCTGAAGTTCTTCTTCATATTGGCCTGGAAACGGTTAACATGAAGGGTGAAGGTTTTACTACACATGTAAAAGAAGGCGACAAAGTCAAAGTTGGAGATGCTCTAGTAGACTTTGACCTAGAACTTGTTAAAGAAAAAGCAGCAAGCATTATTACTCCAATGGTAATTACAAACCAAGATGACTTAGATAGTGTCCAAAAAGAGCCAGCAACAGATGTTGTGGCAGGAGAGACTCCTTTACTTACGTTAAAAATGAAGGGCTAATACAAAAGAGGTGAAGTCATTCAGTGACTTCACCTCTTTTTTTCTCCGTTTCGTATTTATGCAAAGATTTTTGATTACCTAAACAGACATGACACTTTTACTTTCACTTTAACTTCGATACAATATTAAAAAGGAATATAGAGCTAGGAGCAAAGTGATGAAAATTAATAAAGTGCTAAATAATAACGTCGTCGTTGTTAAAGAAGGTCTTGAGGAAATTATTGTCATGGGTTCGGGTCTTGCTTTCGGGAAACGTAAGAATGATGTGATTAATCCAGAAAAAATAGAAAAAGTCTTTGTGATGCAAGATCAAAGTGAATACGAAAAATTTACTCAAATCACCAATATGTTACCTGAGGAACATATTGCGTTAGCGGAAGAAATTATTACGCATGCTGAAAGGCGATTACAAACCAATTTAAATGAACATGTTCATGTGGCGCTGGCTGATCATGTATCCTTTGCGATCGAACGGATTAAACAAGGCTTTAGCCTGCATAATAAATTATTGCAAGAGATTAAAGCGCTCTATTCAACCGAGTTTGAAATTGGATTATGGGCAATTGACTATATTTCAAAAAAAACAGGGATCGAACTTCCTGAAGATGAAGCAGGACATCTCGCTCTCCATATTCACACAGCGAAAATGAATGCTTCAACAATGAATGAAGTAATGAATACGACCGTTATTCTACATGAACTCATCTCGATTATCGAACAGACACTTCATGTAAAAGTTGAAGAAGAATCGATATCATATCAACGATTAATGACTCACCTTAACTTTGCATTGAAGCGGGTTGTGGAAAAAGAACCATTTCAAGATGTCGATCCTGATATGCATCAACTAGTCGAGCAAAAGTATGCAGCTTCTTATAAAACAGCCGAAAAGCTTGCGCAACATGTAAAAGAGAGGCTACAACAAGATTTGCCGGCTTCTGAGCTTGTTTATTTAACATTACATATCCAACGAATTGAAAAAAAGAAAACAGATGAGGTGTAACAATGAAAGGAATTATTTCATTAGGTGAAGCGCTAATAGACTTTATCCCATTAGATGAGGACAATACGACTTATCAAAAGAGTCCAGGTGGAGCTCCTGCCAATGTGGCGGTAGCCGTTGCAAAATTAGGAGCTAAGTCGACTTTTGTGGGGAAGGTTGGACAAGACGTACTAGGTGAGTTTATGAAAGAGACATTATCTAGTCATAATGTGTGTGTCGATCATATGTACCTTACGGATGAAGCGAGAACAGGTGTAGTTTTCGTCACATTGGATAATAACGGGGAACGTCATTTCAGCTTCTATATCGATCCAAGTGCAGATCGATTTTTAGCTCCTACGAACATTAGTGAAGATCTATTTAAAGAGCATAACATTTTACATTTCGGTTCAATATCAATGATTAGTGAACCAAGTAAGAGTGCAACAATTGAAGCAGTTAATTTAGCCAAACAAAACGATGTATTAGTTTCATATGACCCGAATCTACGTCTCGGTTTATGGCCGTCAAAAGAACAAGCGAAAGAAACCATCTTATCCATGCTATCTACTTCAGATGTCGTGAAGATCTCAGACGAGGAACTAACCTTCTTAACAGGCGAAACAAGCCTTGAAAAAGGACTTGAGCAATTAGCAGTGTATAATATCCCGGTATTGCTTGTTACCTATGGCAGCGAAGGTAGTTATATTCATGTTGATGGAAAAACCGTCCATGTTCCAGCGAGAAAAGTAAGGACAGTTGACACAACAGGAGCGGGAGATGCGTTTGTTTCAGGTATTTTATATCAATTAAGCGAATTAGAGACGAATTATCAAGAGATCTCATTAGAACGGTGGGAAGAAATTGTTCGCTTCGCATCTGTGTCGGGCTCGCTTGCGGCGTCGACACGTGGGGCAATGACGGCCTTGCCGACATTAGAAGAAGTGAAAAATAAACTTTAATAAGAGAAACCTCGAGCAAAAGCGCTCGAGGTTTTTATAGTTAAGAAAACAAATATCAAAGTTTGTCTTGTATTATTCTTTTATTTTTGTATAATAATAAATAATCGCTAGAAAAATTAGAAAATTTCAATAATTGGGAACTTAAGTAATTGGGGTGGTCAAGTGAATGAAGTCGAGATGTCAAAGTTTATTAATGAAATGGCGAATCAGTATACGATGCAATTTAATGTGTACAGGCAGGAGAAGCTTGGAGCGACGGATCTTGAGTTTTATGCAGAATTTCAGCGGCGAGATGAAAAATATTTAATGACAAAAACAATCAAAGTATGGAGTGTTGAGAATCAACAATATGCGTTTGTGAAGAAAAAAAGCTCTTCACTAACAAAGGAGGACATCACTAAGTTTGCTACAGAAATCGATGTTCATATTAAAGAATTCGTTCCTGAAAAAAGAGAGCATATGTCGAGCTATTTTGTCGGGGTGATTGTGACGAATCATCAAGTAGACAAGCAAGTACTAAGGGAAGTGAGGCGAGCGCGGCGAATCCAATTTATGAAGTTCGGATTGCATGGCTGGGCGGACCGTTACATCGCTATTGTAGATTTGACAGAGAAAAAAGTACATATCAATAACAAGGGGAGAGAGTTTATCAAGGGGTTTGAAGATGCTTTATTAAAGAGGGAGGCTAAGTCATGAACTTTTTGACGTTAATGTTATTTTCAGGTGTTATTTTACTTCTTGCCTATCGGTTTTACGGAAGATTTTTAGAAAAAGAACTAAAAATAGATCCTAATCGGGTGACTCCAGCTGTCGAAATGAATGATGGTGTAGAGTACGTACCGGCTAAGAAACCAGTCTTATTAGGACATCATTTTGCGACGATTGCTGGTGGTGGACCGATCACAGGACCGATCACAGCTGTTGCATTCGGTTGGTTACCTGCTGTGATTTGGATTATTATTGGTAGTATTTTTATTGGTGGGGTTCATGATTACACATCTCTTCAAGCATCGATTCGTCATAAGGCAAAATCGATTGGTACGGTGATTAAAGAGTATATGGGTGGTCGTGGTCAATTATTATTTCTAACGTTTTCAATCGCTACGTTAATTTTAGTAGTCGGTGTATTTATGATTCTTGTAGCAAATACTTTTGTAGCTGTACCTGAAGCAGCTACAGCATCTGTACTTTTTCTCGGGGTTGCTATTATTTTTGGTTTTTTCGTGAATCAACTTCGCATCAATCTAGCCATTGCAAGTGTGTTCGGTGTACTTGCGATGTTATTGTCGATTTGGGTAGGAATTCAATTCCCAATTCATCTCAGTGCAACAACTTGGTCTCTTATTTTATTAGGCTACGCGTATGTTGCATCAGTTATGCCAGTATGGTTGCTATTACAGCCACGAGATTACTTAAATTCGTTTTTGCTTTATGGATTGATCCTTGGAGCGGTTGTTGGAATTGTCATCGCTTCACCGACGATTCAACTTCCAGCCTACACAGGGTTCCGTCATGAAACGATGGGATTTTTATTCCCAATTCTATTTATTACAATTGCCTGTGGTGCGATTTCAGGGTTTCATTCCCTCGTTTCTTCGGGAACAACTGCTAAGCAATTAGATAATGAGAAGAATGGGAAGTTTATTGCTTATGGTGGGATGCTACTTGAAGCATTTTTAGCGATTATTGCGATTGGTTCTGTTGCTTATTTAACTCAAGCAGACTTTGCTGCACGAATGGAAGCATTGGGAGGCCCGATCGGAACATTCGCAGCTGGCATTGGTTATTTCATGTCGTTCTGGGGAATTCCAGAGACGACGGCAGTCACATTTGCAGCTTTAACCGCATCGGCCTTCTTATTAACAACTCTTGATTCAGCTACCAGGTTGCTGCGTTATGCCGTTCAAGAAATTACAGAAGATCGTGCCCCAAAAGCATTTCAAAATTCACACCTTGCTACAGCAACAGGTCTTGTTGGAGCGGCAGCACTTGCTTTATCGGGAACGTGGTCGCAAGTATGGCCACTCTTCGGTTCAGCCAACCAGATGCTTGGCGCTCTCGCCTTGCTCGCTGTCACGGTTTGGTTAAAGAAGACAGGAGCGAGAACATTCTATGTAATTATTCCGATGTTCTTTATGTTCTTTGTCACAGTAGCTGCACTGCTCGTACTCATGTACAACAACTATGTGGCGAGTAATTGGTTATTGTTTGGTTCAGCATTTATCCTGTTCATCCTTTGTGTGTTCTTGGCAATTGAAGGTTGGAGGGCGTTAACAGAGAAAGAGGAACAAGATCATACAGTAAAGATGTAAGCACAAAGAAAGACCCGATCTATTCATCATAGACGGGTCTTTCTTACGGTGTTAAAATCCGAAGCTTGGAAATACATAAGGTGTTTCAGGTTCTGGAACCACTGTGATTGTTGCTTGTTGGAGCAGTGGAATGTGGAAATCATTGTAGCTAGTTTTGGAAATGGTTCCTTCTACTCTTACCCATGTATCATTTTCATACGTAGAAGCTTTGTCATACTCAATCATTGTTCCGTACACAGAGGCATCAGCCACACAGCACGTCATACCGAACCTCGCAACAACGAGTTGATCATCAGCAAACTCCGGTTCTCTATAAACGAAACCGACCATCTCAATTTGATGGCCAAGAAAACGATCAAGATGGAGATCTAGCACAGTCATCACATCTAAATAATTTTCTTCTGTTACAGAAATTCGATCTGTTTGAAGAAGTTCTTGTGCTAATTCATCATAGTATGAATTAAACCCTTCCTCTGTGTAAAACTCTTCTACATTAAAATCTTCATATTCATTGTCTGCTGAATCAATAGAATCCATGTAACCGTCAGGGTCGTTTAAATAGGCTTCAGCACGAGACGTCGAACTTTCTGTCGTTGGGTCTGGTGCATTTGTTGGTTTTGTTAAGATTCCTGATCCGTATTGAATGCCACGATTTGCTGCGACATTACTATCAAGTAGTTTATCAGGTAGGACAAACCCAAGAACAATCGGTGCAATAAAGATAGAGTAGATAATGAGTTTTGTTACTGCCGATCCTTCCATATTATGATCGGTCCCGCAGTCGCACAGCTGCTCTTCCTCCTGTCCTTTAGATGTGCTTCTAATAATCTGAATGACACCAAGTAAAAGAAAGACAGCTGTTGCAAAATAAATAAATGGCATCATATTGACTGCGATATAATATCGAATATTACCTGTAATAATGAAAGCCAACATAAGTAAGGCAAACCCTATAAGAATAATCCCTCGAATGTATGCATGAAACCCTAAATCTGTTTCTTTTTTCAAAATTCATACCTCCAAATACTTATTTTATAATACGAACAATTGAAAGGCCATCACAGCCGTAAATACTGATATTGTCACCACAATCATAAAGATGATAACAAATCGCGCTTTGAAGAAAGCAAAGAGCATAATTGTATTCTTTAAGTCTAACATAGGTCCGTACACTAAGAAGGCAATTAGAGAGCCAGTTGTAAATGTGTTTCCAAATGATGAGGCCACAAATGCGTCTGCTTCTGAACATAATGAAAGCAAGAAAGCAAATGCCATCATCACAGCAGTAGATGACCATTCATTACTTCCAATTGTAAGTAAGATGTCGCGATCTAAGAACGTTTGGAACAAGGACGCAATAAATGCACCAAGTATTAGGTATTTTCCCATTAAGAAAAATTCATCTGCGGCATGATAAAATGTTTGCTTCAAACGGTTCATCTTTCGTGTAGGCGTTTGAATGGCAATGGGTTGAACTCCTACTAGCTCATCTTTTGTTATTTTTAATTGATCACTATTCTTAAAAATAGTATACAAGACCCCACCAATGATGATTGCTAATATAAAGGCAAGTCCCATACGCGCATATAATACAGTGAGGTCGTTGCGAAAAGCAAAGTAAGTTGACGCGGCCACTACGGGATTTAAAATAGGAGCTCCGACTAAAAATACGACGCCTACATGCAGTGGCATGCCTTTTTTTATAAGTCGTCTAACAATAGGTACAATCGCACATTCGCAAATTGGAAAAATCGCGCCTAAAAAAGCAGCGGGTAAAAGAGCGGCATAGGCGTTCTTCGGTAAAAAACGATGAATCCATTCTTCCTTCACATAAATTTGTATAAGCGCTGAAACGAATACCCCTAATAGAATAAATGGGACGGCTTCAATAACAATGCTGAGGAAGATCGTATTTACGGTTAACCATGTATCCGGTACACCAAAACCTGCTTGATCATTTTTAAATGATTCAATGTTAAAGAACAATATTAAAAACAAAAGGAGTAAGACAAAGCCAATCATGTCTTTTCCAAAGGATGTGATGAATTTAAGTAATTTTAAAATACCAATCGACTCCTTAACTGTGCTAGTTATGTTTTATGTATAAAAGTAGTAATCTATGAAATATTCTTTGATAGTTTACCATAGAAGTGTTTATGTGAGGGGCCTGAAATATAAGTTTAACATGATTAAAAATTGACAAAAAAAAGAATAAAAAAGTAGTAGATTCATCACATCATTCCTGTTAAACTACGGAAGTTGCTTCTTGGATTTATATAAAGGATGGTGATTGATCATGGTTCAGGCTTTAATTATTTTTGTAGCCCAATTATTATTTGTTCCAGTCTTAACTTTAAGAACGATTACGATGGTTAAGGGGATGAAGGAGAAGGCTGCGGCTTTAGGTGTTTTAGAGGGTGTCATTTATGTTGGAGCGCTCGGACTTGTGTTCAGTGACTTATCTAACTACCTTAACATGGCTTCTTATGCATTAGGTTTTGGAGTAGGTCTTTATATTGGCGCCATTATTGAACAAAAGTTGGCGATTGGGTTCGTAACGATCGAAGTAAACATTATGCAGCGGAATGAAGATTTGACAAACCGTTTACGTGAAGTTGGGTTTAGTGTTTCAACAGCTGAGGTCGAAGGGATGAACTCCTCTCGTTTTAGATTAGATTGTACTGCACGAAGAGATCGTGAGCCCGAGTTTGTTGATATTGTTAATGCTTATGAGCCGAGTGCTTTTATCGTCTCATTTGAACCGCGAAACTTTAAAGGCGGATATATTACGAAAGCTATGAAAAAACGAAAAGAGCGATTCCAGAAAAAGAATATGAGCGCGTAAAATTAGTCCAAGAGTATAAGGGTGCCCTTATACTCTTTTGTTTAACGAGTAAATCGGAATGATATTGATTTGATTGTGTGTTTGTTCTATGCTATTTTTATAGAAAAGCAATTGAGGTGATCTGATGAATAATCCAATTCCTGCTTATGTCTTAACTGGTTTTTTAGGAAGCGGCAAGACGACCGTTCTCAGGCGTATGATTCAAACAGCTAAAGAGGAGGGGTTACGTCCAGTCATAGTGATGAATGAATTAGGAGAAGTCAATGTTGAGCGTCATTTGTTTGAAGATGTTGATATGGTTGAAATGTTAAATGGCTGCATATGTTGTACGATTCAAGAAGATATGAGAAGTGAGTTAGAACGTTTCTTTGAGCAAGAAAACTCTGGTGGTGATATTTTATTTATTGAAGGGACAGGAATTGCTAACCCAGAAGAAATTGTAGAGGCACTTACTCATCCGAATCTAGTAGAAAAAGTGCAACTCCAATCAGTAATTAGTCTAATTGATGCGAGTAAATATTTAGAATATCAAAGTCGGTTCCAAAGTTCTAAAGAAGTTCGCGAACTATTAGGGCAACAAGTAACGAGTAGCAGCTTACTTATTTTAAATAAGATGGACTTAGTGAGCGAGCGTGAATTAGCTAAATTGTACAAAAAGCTTCATTCCATTAAACGTGAGGAAATTCCTATTTTAGAAGCGATAAACGGTCAAGTGGATGTAGGGGAGTTATTTTTAGAGCGTGTCGATTGGAATAAAGTTACTCTTAACGAGTCGGCTCACATCGAAAAGGAGCACCACCATCACCATCACCATACTTTTCAAGCAATCCGTATAGATGGGATTGAGAAAATTGACCGCATCAAATTTGAAAAGTGGTTAAAGCAACATGACCAACAAATCATTAGGGCAAAAGGAAATATCACTCTTACGGAAAGCCCCAAAAAATATTCGTTTCAATACGCCTCTAAACAGCTACAATTATCAGCGGCAGCTAGCGAAGATGAGTTAATTATCATCTTGATAGGTATTGGGCTAGACAAAGAAGAACTTGTTCATTCTCTTCATTCGTTTTCTCATTCATCTCATTCAACAATTTAGCGGAACCGATTTGGTTTCGCTTTTTTCGTTTAAAGTGAAAAAGAATAGGGAAAAGAATAATAAGAGCAAATAAAAGGAGTGTTGGAAATGAATGTTTTAGTTGTTGGAGCAAACGGAAATGTCGGAAAACAAGTTATTGGAGAGCTTAAAGAATCAAATCACAAAGGAATAGCGATGATTCGTGATGAGAGTCAAGCAGAATCGTTAAAAGAAGCGGGAGCTGACAGAGTGGTTGTCGCTGATCTGGAAAAGGACTTTGAACAAGCATTCGAAGATGTTGATGCTGTGATTTTCGCAGCGGGGTCAGGAGGAAACACAGGCGCAGATAAGACGATCCTTATCGACATGTGGGGAGCGATGAAGGTTATAGATGCCGCTAAAAAGCATGGCGTTGAACGCTTTATCATGCTGAGTTCAATGGGGACATCAGACCCTGATAAGAGTGAAAAGATCCGTCATTATTTAGTCGCCAAAAAAGTTGCGGACGATTATTTGAAACAAACAGATCTTAAATACACCATTGTTCGACCTGGCTCACTAACAGACGAAGAATCACTTGGAAAAATTAAACTTGAAGAAGAAATACAAAACCGTAACACTACGATAACAAGAGCAGATGTAGCTAAAGTATTAATTGATGTCATTGATCGCAAAAATACGCATGAAAAGACATTTGAAATTTTAAATGGCGACACACCAATTGGGGAAGCGCTAGAAACTGTTTAATGAAGCAAAACGAGTACGCACAATATTGTGCGTACTCGTTTTATTTCTTAGTGGAAATCAACAACTTCGACTACTCGACATCAATAACAAAGCTAGCATCAAAGTAGAAGAAAATAAAAATAGCAGCAGCAAAGCAATAAATAGCGAAATAGATTAACTTACTTTTCTTTAAGAATTCAATTAACCAGACAATACCTATCCAAGAGAAGATGAAAGTTGCGATAAATGACACGACTAAAGCAAGTACGCCTGTCTCTGCTACGAGTGAGCCGTCGGTAAAATCTCCAATGGCAAGCATTGTTGAGCCTAAGATGACTGGGATCGATAGCAAAAATGAATATCGAACAGCTGTCTCTTTATTAAGTCCGGCAAACAAGGCTGTGATTAATGTAGCGCCTGATCTTGAAATGCCAGGAATAACGGCTAATGTTTGACCAAGACCCACGATAATTGAATCAAGAAAAGTCATATCTTTTTCTGTACGATTCCCTAACTTGAAAAAGCGTTCAATGATAATTAAAAATAGTCCAGTTACAGTCAAAGCGATCGCTATGAAGGGCGGTGTTTTTAGAAACGTGCCAACTGAACCCTCGAGCAAGAAGCCTAGTACTCCAGTAATGCCTGTTGCAACGACGATGTAGAGCGCGAACAGGAATTGTACGCGATTTTCTTTTGAACGATTGCCAAAGTAAGAGAAAAAACCAGTTATCACTTCTACTAAATCTTTTCTGAAATAGATGATAACAGCTAAAATAGATGCTAAGTGCAAGAAAATTTCAAAGCCGAATCCAGGGAAAGAGTAGCCGAGTAACATTTGAGTAATAACAATATGTGCTGTACTTGAGATGGGTAGGAATTCAGTAATCCCTTGCACAATCCCAAAAATAATTGCTTCAATTAATGACATAATGAGGCTCCTTCTTTTTTTCGATGTTGTGTATGAGATAACTGCTCTATTCTAGCAAACTTTCACTATTTAGAAAAGAGTCTTTCAGAGGGGAATGAATTGTTTCTGTATTTGATCCTTGCTTGCAGTCGTTAACCTTTCTATAATGGGAATGTGAACAGTAATGCTTTTGAAATGGACGTGAGCAAATGAAGCAACAGCGAACGATAATGGTTATAGGAGTTGCTCTTCTATTAATCATAGTAACAATCTTTACGACTGGTAAGCGTGAAGTTGGGAATGAGGTGGGCATGGTCGCAGAAAATTTTACCTTGCCTACTCATGAAAAGGGAGAAAGAGAATTTGCTGAGTACGAAGGACAAGTCATTGTCTTGAATTTTTGGGCTTCTTGGTGTGAACCTTGCCGGGATGAGATGCCTGCTTTAATGGAATTGCAAGAAGATTATCAATCAGAAGGTTTAGAAGTTGTGACAGTCAATGCTCAAAAAACAGAACGAACATTAAATGACGCACCAGCTTTTATTGAAGAAATGAATTTAACGTTGCCAGTGTTCTTTGATGAGAACGGGGAGGTTTATGATCGTTACGGGCTAAGAGGGTTACCTACAACGTTTGTTATTAACAGAGAAGGTATCATTGAACAAGTGTTGTTGGGTGAGGTTACGTATTCCGATTTAGAAGAGCATGTTGTTCCATTATTTTAAAGAAGTCGAGCTTATGAATGTCTTTCATGAGCTCGGCTTTTTTAATGTGTTAAACAATGGATAATCAGGTGTGAGGAGCCCAATACTAGTGAGTAAGAAAAAAAGCTAGGAGGTGGGATGGGTGTTTGCGGAAGAATTCACACAAGTTCAGTCGATTATTTATGAAGATGATTCTGTTCAGATCGTTGAAACACCCATCGGCGCTAAGAAAGCCATTCTCTATAAAACAATCATGCATGCTGTAAAGCCTGGTGATGATATTGTCGTCAACGTCACAGCGACGAATCTTCACTTAGGAACTGGAGGGTACGACTTTGTCAAGAGTGTAGAGCAAACAGGTCGTTATGTCTCTAAAGAGTTAACGCGTCAGGACGGTCATATTCTAAAGTTGCGATACACACCATACCAACATCAAGTTCTTGCCATTGAGGCGCAAGAAAGCCCTTATCATTCCCTGTTCGAGCAACCTTTTTCTTTAGCGGGCAAGCCTGTCTTACTTGGTGAGTTACATAGTATGATTCCGCTCGTATACGCTACAACCCAAATTTTGAAGGGAAACGCCCGTGTCTGCGTCATCATTGATGATCAAGCAGCTCTTCCACTTGCGGTCAGTACAATGATGCGACAATTAATGAAAAAGAAATCATTTATGACAATTACGGTCGGCCAAGCGTTCGGGGGCAGCTTTGAGGCGATTACGATCCAAACGGCACTACAATTTGCACATAATCACTTACATGCTGACGTCATAATGATTTCGGTAGGACCAGGTGTCGTTGGTACAGGAACTCACTACGGTTTTACAGGGATGTCTTTAGCTAGTTGGTCCAATATCGTTGCTTCTTTAAAAGGACTACCTGTTTGGATTCCTAGAATTTCTTTTTCTGACCCTAGACCAAGACACTTTGGGATTAGTCACCATACATTAACACCATTAAAAGAATTCTCCCTCGCCAAAAGCCTTCTACCACTACCTGTATTTACGGGTCATCGGAAAGTACGAATAAAAGAGCAGCTGAAGGAATTAGAGTGGGCTAAAGTGATGCCTGATATTCAGTGGGTATGTGAAAAACAAATGACTCCATTAACAGAAGAAGCATTGACTGCTTCTGATGTGGTCATTAAAACGATGGGGAGAGGGTATCAAGAGGACCCCTCATTTTTCTTATCTGTTGTTAGTTCGGTGTGGACGAGCTTTAATCTTGGCTCTGAGTGAACCGTCGCAATCCATTGATTCACATACGTGTATTGCTTTTTAGCTTCCTTTAATTTAGCTTTAATTTCCCATGCCTTCCCTGATAACATCACACCCTGATTGTGTACATAAATCTTCATGTCCGCAGCATCCCCTCGATCTTAATTATGGTACACTCATATGTGCAGCGGACCATAAAAAGAACAAGGGAGCGAAAGTAATGGATCACTTATATGAAAAGACGCTTCAATCGAGCTCAATCTATAAAGGGCGTATTATTGACTTACAAGTAGATGAAGTCGAGTTGCCGAATAAAAAGACCAGTACACGCGAGATTGTTAAACATCCGGGGGCCGTGGCCATTGTTCCTGTGACAAAAGAAGGGAAGCTTATTCTTGTTCGACAATTTCGTAAAGCATTGGAAAAAACGATTATTGAGATTCCAGCTGGAAAATTGGATAAAGGGGAGTCTCCTATCGATTGTGCAAAACGTGAACTGGCGGAAGAAACGGGCTATGTGGCATCACAGTTAGAATTCCTAATTTCGTTCTATACTTCTCCAGGTTTTGCCGATGAAATCATTTATTTGTACGTTGCAACAGACCTCGAAGCAGGAGAAATGAATTGTGATGAGGATGAGTTTTTGGACGTGCTTGAAGTGTCATTGGAAGAGGCAGAAGAGATGGTGAAAGACGAGCGAATTCATGATGCGAAAACAGCCTATGCAATACAGTATTTACGCCTGCAGCAAATGAATCGTGAAAAATAAAAGAAAAGACTTATTCCGTAGATGCATTGACCTTCGGAATAAGTCTTTTTTATTAATTGAGTGCTTGTTCTAGATCAGCAATAATATCTTCAACGTTTTCAATGCCTACAGAAAGTCGAATGAGTCCATCAGAAATGCCCATTTTTATTCGTTCTTCTGCTGGGACGACAGAATGAGTCATTGAAGCAGGGTGTTGAATGAGCGAATCGACATCGCCAAGACTAACTGCTCGCTTTAGTAGATTAAGTTTATTCATCATCTGAATACCAGCCTCTAACCCATCCGCTACTTCAAAGCTAATCAAACCGCCAAAACCGTCCATTTGTTTTTTCGCTAACTCATGTTGAGGAAAACTCGGTAAGCCTGGATACATCACTTTCGTTGTTTTAGGATGAGCTTCAAGAAATTCAGCTACTTTTTGGGCATTCTCACAGTGACGGTCCATTCGCACACCGAGTGTCTTGATCCCTCGCACCAATAAGTAGGCGTCCATTGGGGCAAGGATGCCTCCAATATCCTTTTGAGTGGTGAAATGGATGTGATCTAAGAATTCTTTTGTACCGATTGCCACACCTGCTATCAGATCACCATGTCCGCCAAGGTATTTGGTTGCGCTATGGACAACAACATCGCAGCCGTACTCAAGCGGGCGTTGCAAATAAGGAGACATAAAGGTGTTGTCAACAACCGTTTTGATATGCCGCTCTTTGCCGATTCGAGCTATCATTTCAAGGTCAATCATTTCTAATGTAGGGTTCATTGGCGTTTCAATATAGATGACTTTTGTGTTTGGTTGGATGGCACGAGTCACACTGTCTTCATCAGTCATGTCACAAAGTGTGAATTCCACGTTGAATTTTTCTTTTAAAATCGATAAGAAACCAAACGTACAGCCATATAACCCCCGTGATGTCAGTATGTGATCACCAGAACGGATAAGGCCTAAAAGCACAGCTGAAATAGCAGCCATCCCTGAGGCGAAGGCCAATGCTTTTTCCCCATTCTCTAAAGCAGCTACTTTTTCTTCTAATGCTGTAACTGTTGGATTCCCAAGTCTTGAGTACACATACCCTTCTTCCTCACCCGCAAATCGTTTCCCGCCGATCTCTGTTGTTGGAAAGACAAAGGTGGATGTTTGGTGAATTGGGAGAGCGAGAGAACCTGTTTTAGCATCTGGTTCATACCCTTTATGAACGGCTAATGTATGAAAACCGTAGGAATTGTTTTTCTTCGTTGTCATAAAACACCTTCTTTCTGTAAGCGTTTTCAAAATGTATCAAAAAAATAGATGAGTTACAAGTATGAATAGTTATCTCGGGCTGCTTCAATTTCTACTATACTAGAAAAATGTAAAACAGAAAAGGGGTATTTTACTCAATCTAGTAATTGGATTGGACAACTGTCATAGACTTGCGGAGTCTCTCATAGAGTGAAATAAGAGCAGACACGAGGAGGGCGTATGATGTTTAAATATGGGGTGAGAGACCAAATAACGATGCACCTGCAAGAGAATAGATCGATTTACTTGTTTATTTCTGTTTTATTTTTAATTGGGATTATTTTTGGTGCGATTGTCGTTAATAGTTTGAACTTAACGCAAAAAAATGATCTATATATGTATTTAGGACAATTTTTCGGACAAGTATCAGATGGGAATGTTGCTCAATCTTCGGATATTTTTAGTCAAAGCTTTGCTCATTACGCCAAATATTTCGGATTGATGTGGTTGCTTGGTCTATCGGTGATTGGTTTACCTGTAATCCTCGTTTTATTATTTCTAAAAGGTGTAGTAGTCGGTTTTACTGTTGGGTTTTTAGTGAATCAGATGGGGATGCCAGGTTTCTTTTTATCTTTCGTCGCTGTGATGCCGCAAAACTTCATCTTAGTTCCAGCATTTGTTATTGTCGGAACGGCAAGTGTTTCTTTTTGCTTAAAAATGATCCGACACCAATTCCTAAAGAAAACAAATACTCCCTTTTTCCCAATCTTTGTGAGGTATTCAGCCTTGATTTTATGTGTAGGGGGATCACTTGCCCTAGCGTCGGCAATTGAAGCCTATGTTTCACCCGTCCTAATGAAGCTAGTGTTAAATTCTTTTTAATAATTATTATAATTAAATAATCATTTTCGTCTTTTAATTAATAATCATTATTGATTGACACTTTTTTTAGGGATGATTATAATGATAGGAGGTAAAAGGCTCGGGAGGGACACACAACTAATGGAGAAACGACTAGAACGTATAAAAAAGCATCTGCATTCACAAAGCTATAAGCTTACACCTCAACGTGAAGCGACAGTTCGAGTGCTGTTAGAGCATGAAGAAGATCATCTGAGTGCAGAAGACGTATACCTCCTTGTTAAAGACAAAGCACCAGAGATTGGACTAGCTACGGTCTATCGAACACTAGAACTATTAGCTGAATTGAAAATCGTCGATAAAATCAACTTTGGAGATGGAGTATCTAGGTTCGACCTACGCCAAGAGGGTGCAGCTCACTTCCATCATCATTTAGTTTGCATCGAGTGCGGAGCAGTAGATGAAATCCAAGAAGATCTATTAGGAGATGTCGAGGAAATTGTTGAGCGAGATTGGAATTTCAAGATTAAAGATCACCGTTTAACATTTCACGGAATTTGTCACAGATGCCACGATAAAGAAGAAATTAAGGAATAAGAGGAGTGCCGTTCACATATTGTGGATGGGCTCCTCTTTTATTTCGTATTAAGGTATAAACCACTGTCTTTTTGGCATAGCTTGTTAGTAATTGGCATTTAAACTTGTTAAGAGGGTGAAGAGATGAAACAATGGTTTTTACTTGTTTTGCAAAGTATAAAAGTTTTTCTCTTATTTATGGGATGCACACTCCTCTTTTATTATGGTATTCTATGGGTGAGTGCTGAATATGAAAGTTATCATCGATATGATGAACCAAAAGGAAAAGCAATCAAGGTTATGGGTATTGAGTCAAATGAGGTCGATGTAACATGGATCGATCGACTTATTTTCTATTATCAATACGGAGAATAAAGTAATACCTTGCTTTGCAAAAGGGAGGACTAAGTTGCAGAATGATGTAGTTGACTTCCTACAGTATATCCAAATCGAACGAGGGCTTGCAGACAACACAGTGCAGTCCTATCGACGTGATCTATTAAGTTATGTGAAATTTATAGACAACGTAGCAACCGTTCAATCGTTTACCGATGTCACACGTCATCATATTGTGGATTATCTGTATTTCTTAAAAGAACAGGGACGAGCTGAGGCAACGATTGCTCGAACAATTGCTTCGATTCGTGCACTTCATCAATTTCTTCTTCGAGAAAAACGAAGCACAGGAGACCCTTCTGTTCACTTAAACATTCCTAAGGCTTCAAAGCGCTTACCAAAAGTGTTATCATTAGGTGAGGTCGAAACATTCCTTGAAATACCAGGAAACAGTCCTTTTGATCTAAGAAACAAAGCAATGATTGAAACGCTTTACGCTACAGGGATGCGCGTTTCTGAAATTATCAATCTAACATTGTCTGATACTCATTTATCGATGGGGTTTGTTCGTTGTGTAGGTAAAGGAAACAAAGAGCGAATCATTCCACTCGGATCGCAAGCAACGAAAGCGCTTCAACATTATATAGAGAATGCTAGATCTCACATGTTGAAGAAAAATCGCCATGAAGTATTGTTTGTGAATCATACCGGGAAACCGCTATCTAGACAAGGTTTTTGGAAGATTATAAAAAAACTTGCTCGAGAGGCAAAAATTGAAAAAGAACTTACACCGCATACGCTCAGACATTCATTTGCCACTCATTTATTAGAAAATGGGGCAGATTTAAGAGCCGTTCAGGAAATGCTGGGACATGTTGATATTTCAACAACGCAAATATATACCCATGTGACAAAAGCAAGAATGAAGGACGTTTATGCTCAGTTTC
The DNA here is from genome assembly GCF_002797325.1 of Bacillus sp. FJAT-45037. Lineage (GTDB taxonomy): Bacteria > Bacillota > Bacilli > Bacillales > Bacillaceae_D > Alkalihalophilus. The sequence goes on from NZ_KZ454938.1 coordinate 1,073,264, forward strand.
ATCCAAGGGCATAATCGTGCACATTATAGAGGTCAGACTTCTGACATCTAATACAATTAGCAAATAACACCACTTATAGGCAATACTATATGGAGTGTTAGGTGAAGGAGGCATTTTTATGAATAAAAAATCATTTAATCGAATTTTTTTAATTGTAATGGACTCTGTTGGGATTGGTGAATCCCCTGATGCAGCAAAATTTGGAGATGTAGGTTCAAACACTCTTGGACATATCGCTGAAAAAATGAATGGACTTAACATGCCTAATTTGGAAAAGTTAGGATTGAGCCATATAAAGGAAATTAAAGGGGTCGAAAAAGTTACTCAACCTCTTGCCCATTATTCAAAAATGCAAGAAGCATCCAATGGGAAAGATACGATGACAGGACATTGGGAGATTATGGGCCTTAATATACAAGAGCCTTTTCAAGTTTTCCCACAAGGATTTCCTAGTGAGCTTGTTGAAGAACTAGAGCGATTAAGTGGCCGTAAAATCATAGGAAACAAAGTCGCATCTGGAACTGAAATTTTAGATGAATTGGCGCAAGATCATGTAGAGACAGGTGCATTAATTGTTTACACATCAGCAGATTCAGTCTTGCAAATTGCAGCCCATGAAGAGATTGTGCCGATTGACGAATTATATAAAATTTGTGAAATGGCAAGAGAGTTAACGCTTGACCCAGTATATATGGTAGGTCGCATCATTGCCCGTCCATTCCTTGGATCAATTGGTAATTGGATGCGAACAGCGAATCGTCATGACTATGCGTTAAAGCCATTTGAGCGTACCGTGATGAATGAATTAAAAGATGGTGGTCTCGATTCGATTGCGATTGGAAAGATTTCAGACATCTATGACGGTGAAGGAATCACAGAAGCCATTCGTACCATTTCTAATGATGATGGCATGGAAAAGTTAATTGGGACGATGAAAAAAGATTTCAAGGGGATTAGTTTCTTGAATTTGGTTGATTTTGATGCGCTTTATGGCCATCGTCGTGACCCAATCGGTTATGGGATGGCGCTTGAGCAATTTGACCGTCAATTAACAGAAGTGTTTGCTGAGCTAAGAGAGAATGACCTGCTAATGATTACAGCAGACCACGGAAATGATCCGACACAACCAGGAACCGATCATACGCGTGAATATGTGCCTTTACTTGTGCATTACAAAGGACAAACAGCAGCGAAAGATCTAGGAATTCGTGAAACATTTGCTGATATTGGAGCAACGATTGCGGATAACTTTAATGTTCAATTACCAAAGCATGGGAAAAGTTTTTTAAACGATCTATAAGTTAAGGGGGAAAAGAAATGATAAACAAAACAGCATTACAAGAAGCAGCAAGTTTTTTAACTGAAAAAGTGGGTACAACACCAACCATCGGACTAATTTTAGGATCTGGATTAGGTGTGTTAGCAGAAGAAATCGAAAATCCAGTCAAAATTCCATACAACGAAATTCCAAACTTCCCGGTATCAACTGTGGCAGGACATGCAGGACAACTAGTAATCGGTCAACTAGAAGGAAAGCAAGTTGTCGCGATGCAAGGTCGATTCCATTACTATGAAGGTTACAGCATGGATGTTGTAACCTTCCCAGTTCGTGTTATGAAAGAAATCGGTGTAAAACAAGTCATCGTCACAAATGCTGCTGGTGGGGTAAACGAGTCATTCGATGCAGGAAACCTAATGATTATTCGCGACCATATTAATAACATGAATGCTAATCCATTAATTGGACCGAACGACGAAGCATTCGGTGTTCGTTTCCCTGACATGTCTAGTGCATATTCAGAAAAATTAAGTGCATTAGCGAGTGAAAAAGCAAAAGCATTAAACATTGAAGTAAAAGAAGGCGTATATGTCGGTAACACAGGTCCGTCTTATGAAACACCAGCAGAAGTGCGCATGCTTCGTAAAATGGGAGCAGATGCAGTTGGAATGTCAACCGTACCAGAAGTAATTGTTGCCCGCCATGCAGGCTTAGAAGTTCTTGGAATTTCTTGTATCTCAAACATGGCAGCAGGAATCCTTCCACAACCACTAACACATGATGAAGTCATAGAAACAACAGAACGAGTAAAATCCGACTTCCTATCACTAGTCAAATCAATCGTAAAAGAAATGTAATAAGAAAAGCGGAGGCGACTGATCTGGGATGAGGGAAAACTAGGGGAAGCGAAAAGAAGTCGCACTTTGACTTCGTTCGATTCACCGGTTTTACCCAAAGCCCAAGGAGCCGCAGCTAGACAAGAAAAGCGGAGGTTGCCGGGTAGAGGCGTCATGCAAATGTTCTGGCAGATTAAAAGCGCTCTTTGCTTTTATATCTGGCAGGTTATTTGACCAAGAGCCTCTGGAAACCGCAGCTAGACAAGAAAAGCGGAGGTTGCCGGGTAGAGGCGTCATGCAAATGTTCTGGCAGATTAAAAGCGCTCTTTGCTTTTATATCTGGCAGGTTATTTGACCAAGAGCCTCTGGAAACCGCAGCTAGACAAGAAAAGCGGAAGGGCTCGTTTAGTTGCGTATAAAATGGAGTGCGGCGACCGAGATAAAGGAAACACAGAGAACGTAGTGATCTGATGTTGACTTATCGACCGAGGCGAACGGAATTTTACTAGCTACTGAGCCCTGTAGCTAGACAAGAAAAGCGGAGGGGATCGTTTTTCCATTTATTTCATGCGTTTGCGCGAAAACTTCCTTGTTTTGCGCGGAAATGTCGCCAATTCGCTCGGAAAAAGTATAACTTCGCGCGAAAACTACTACAATTCGCGTGAAACACTCGAAACCTAATCAGCTATTAGCAAACAGCCAGTAGTTTTTCGCTTATAAAATAAAAAACAACCTAAAGGAGCTTTTATTCATGGAAAATATGTTAGAAAAAATCAAACAATCAGCTACATACTTAGAAGGGAAATTATCAACAAAACCTGAAATCGGTTTAATTTTAGGATCTGGATTAGGCGAGTTGGCAGATGAAATTGAAGATGCGGTAAAAATCCCTTATACAGACATTCCAAACTTCCCTGTTTCTACAGTTGAAGGACATGCAGGTCAATTAGTGATTGGTAAGCTTAATGGGAAAGACGTTGTCGCGATGCAAGGTCGTTTTCATTATTATGAAGGGTATTCTATGCAAGATGTTACGTTCCCAGTACGTGTTATGAAACAAATTGGTGTTGAATTAATGGTTGTGACAAATGCGTGTGGTGGGATGAATAAAAACTTTGCGCCCGGTGATTTAATGATCATTACAGACCAATTAAACATGACCGGTGATAACCCGTTAATCGGATCAAATTTTGAAGAGCTTGGTCCACGCTTCCCAGATATGAGTAGTGCTTACACACCTGAATATGTTGACTTTGTTGAAAATACAGCAAAGAACTTAGATATTAACGTTCAAAAGGGTGTATATGCCGGTGTAACTGGTCCAACATACATGAGTGGTGCTGAACTAATTATGCTTCGTAATGTAGGTGGAGACGTTGTTGGGATGTCTACCGTACCAGAAGTAATCGTAGCAAGTCATGCTAACATGAAGGTAATCGGTATCTCATGCATTACAGATATGGCGATTGGCGAAGACCTTAAAGGGATTACGCATGAAGAAGTTGTTGAGGTCGCGAACCGTACGAAGCCGAAGTTTATTAAACTTGTGAAAGAAATCGTTTCAACAGTAAAGCTGTAAAGCGAAGGAGATGTTTGACTTATGCGTATGGTAGATGTGATTGAGAAGAAACGTGACGGAATTGAATTAATGAAAGAAGAAATTCAGTTTGTCATTGAAGGATATACAAATGGAGAGATCCCTGAGTACCAAATGTCTGCACTTGCAATGGCGATCTTTTTCAAAGACATGACAACAGACGAGCGCGCCCATCTAACCATGTCAATGGTAGAGTCAGGTGATCAAATCGACCTGTCTGCTGTTGAAGGTATAAAAGTAGATAAGCATTCAACAGGTGGTGTTGGCGATAAAACAACGATCGCTCTTGCGCCTCTAGTCGCAGCACTTGGCATACCTGTAGCAAAAATGTCTGGTCGTGGACTCGGTCATACAGGTGGAACAATTGATAAACTTGAAGCGATTCCTGGTTTCAGCGTTGAAATTGAAACAGAGACGTTCATTGATCTTGTTAACAAGAATAAATTAGCAGTGATCGGTCAAACAGGAAACCTGACACCAGCTGATAAAAAATTATATGGTTTGCGTGATGTAACAGCGACTGTTAATTCGATTCCTCTTATTGCAAGTTCAATAATGAGTAAGAAAATAGCTTCAGGAGCAGATGCGATTGTGCTTGATGTTAAGACAGGTTCTGGAGCTTTCATGAAAAAGTTAGAGGACTCTAAAGCACTTGCTCAAGCAATGGTAGAAATCGGAAATAACCTTGGTCGTGATACAATGGCGATTATTTCAGATATGAATCAACCGCTTGGTTTAGCTGTTGGAAACGCACTAGAAGTCAAAGAAGCAATCGATATGCTACGTGGTGAGGGTCCAGACGATCTACGCGAATTATGTTTAACATTAGGTAGCCACATGGTGTATTTAGCAAAGAAAGCAAGCTCAGTTGAAGAAGCACGTAAAATGTTAGAAGAAGTGATTGCATCAGGTAAAGCACTTGAAACGCTAAAAGTATTTATTGAGGCTCAAAATGGTGATTCTTCGATTGTAGACGAACCAGAGAAACTCCCAAAAGCTAAACACCTCATCGATGTAAAAGCAACGAAGTCTGGGACTGTTTCTGCGATCGTTGCAGATAAAATTGGAACAGCTGCGATGTTACTAGGTGCAGGTCGTGCAACAAAAGAATCAGAAATTGATCTTGCAGTTGGTCTGATCTTAAATAAGAAGATTGGCGATCACGTTGATGCAGGAGATTCGATCGTTACTCTTCATAGTAACCGTGAAGATGTACAAGATGTAATCGATATGGTGACGAATGCATATTCAATTACTGATGAAAATGTTGAAAAACCAACGTTAATTTATGATGAAATTAAATAAGGATCATAATCAGCAATCTCTCTTTTTCTAGAGAGATTGTTTTTATGTTTAACTTTTCTCAATAAGGAAATAGATAAGAGAGCAACTGATTCGATCCAAACAAAAAGGAGTGTTTTCTAACATGTCAGACGTAATGTTTACAGCACAAGCAAAAGCAAAGAATGGTAGAAATGGACATGTGAAATCCGATAATGGTGTGATTGATCTTAAGCTTGTCATGCCTTCTGATGGGAAAGTTGGAACGGAAGGTACAAACCCAGAGCAACTATTCGGAGCAGGGTATGCAGCTTGTTTTGATGGTGCACTAAATTTATTGGCAAAAAATGAAAAGAAAGAAATTGATTCAGAAATTGAGTCGGAAGTGAGCCTAATTAAAGACCCTTCAGATGGTGGCTTTAAAATTGGTGTGACACTCAATGTTCATATTAAAGGTGTATCACAAGCTATAGCAGAAGAATTAACGCATAAAGCACATGAATTCTGCCCTTATTCAAAAGCAACAAGAGGCAATATCGACGTAAAATTAAATGTAAAAGCAGAATAAGATGTAACCCACCTTCACTTAAGAAGGTGGGTTTTATTTAGCATAAAATTAATAAACGGATGTCAAGCGACCGTTAATACGGTAAGGCTGATCATTAAAAGTAGCATCGAACATGTCACCTTGAATTCTATATTCTCCTTCATGTGAAAAGTAATAATTTTGTTCCTCGCCTATGACCAAATAATAATGGTTAAAGATGCCGTGCCGAGTAAGTCTATTTAAAGCGACATGGGCATCGTCTAATGTTATTTGGACACGATATGGATCAGAACATACTTCGATATGTGTGGACTCCATACACTCAGATGGGGGGAGCTCTGCAACCATCGGCTCGAGCGGTTGGGCATCATAGACTTGTTCCATCGCCTCTACAATAAAATCATCTGTTAATCGATCTCGCTCCTGCTTCATCTTTAAGATACGTTCTTGTTCAGAAGAGTCAACATAGTGTTGGGGAGCAAACAGACGAGTCGGGTGCGTTTGGAACCTAGAGAGCTCATGTTCTATCCAAGTGATCGAATACGTCGTTTGTGAGATGTCTCTAAATGCCGGACTCGCTAATTCTGGAACAAATTTATTGAAAGAATTGATAAGTTGAGCGTGTTTTTCTTCGAGGTCGACAATAGTATAAATTGGCGTTGGGAAAATCTCGTACTTGTAGTGATTAAAACCCACATATAGTACTAAAACAATAGCGAGCATCAGTAATTGCCTTCTAAATGTTTTGGCTGTGAGGCAAGTAGTTAACACGGCAATGAGGCCGCAAAGCATCGCGAATAAAAAAAGCTTATAGCTTATAAAGGCATGAAAGTAGAAAGCTAACGAAAATATTTGTGCCAACAAGAAAATGAATGCTCCTCTAACTCCCTCTTTTTTGTACGTTTTTACAATCGCAAATAACAAACCCGCAGTAAGTGCAATGATAATGATAAGTTGATCCAAGTTAACACCTCAAATCTATCCTTCGATGATAAAACTATACCATATTTACCATTTACTATGTGTTTTCTGAGTTTTTAAGATGACGAGATTTTCTTATCGTGCTCAATGGTGGTAAACTGAGATTATAGATAAAGTGTTAGGAGTGGTAGTCGTGAACGATGTCAGTCTTGTTTTAGAAGGCGGAGGAATGAGATCAGTGTATACAGCAGGTGTTCTCGAGGTACTTATGAAGCGTGACATCGACATTCCTCATGTGATTGGAGTTTCCGCAGGGGCATGTAACGGGTCTTCATACGTCTCAAAACAAATCGATCGAAACCGTAAGGTGACGATTGATTATATTGATCGCCCTGAATATTTGAGCTTTAAAAATTTGATTAAAACGAAATCTGTTTTTGGGTGGGATTTTATTTTTGATAAGCTCCCTAATGAATTGGAGCCTTTTGATTACGAAACATTTGCGAACTCTGAAAAAACCTTTACAATTGTCACGACGGATTTAGAATCAGGAAAGCCTGTATATTTTAATGAGAAGTTACCTAAAGATGAGTTGCTAACGCTATTAAAAGCTTCAAGCAGTATTCCGTTACTTGCGCCTCCAGTAGCCTATAAAGATCAGATTTACTATGATGGCGGCATGGCTGATCCGATTCCGATTGAGCGCTCGGTTTCAGATGGTCATAAAAAGCATCTTGTTATACTTACCCAAAATGAAGGCTATCAAAAGTCACCAATGCGTTTTAGTCGCCTAGCGAGGTGGTCGTTTAGAAATCATCCAGCATTCTTTCAAACAATGGCCACACGTCATCATCAATACAATGATTCTTTAAAACGAGTTAAAGAGATGGAAGAACGTGGAGAAGCATTCGTTATCCGACCTAAATTACCGTTAAAGGTAGCGAGACTAGAAAAGAATAAAGGTCGTCTTGAAGCGCTCTATCAAGAAGGCGTAAAAGATATGGAGAATGAATTGACAAGTCTGAAAAATTGGTTTGATCAGTGAGACGAAGGCTAGAGCTAAAGAGCTCTAGCCTTTTTAGAATAAGTAAAAAGAATCTTTTATTTTAATGAAAATTATGGTATTCTAGCATAATGTTAATAGGAACAAATGTTTTGTTAGCGAGAATTTTAATAAAAGGGAGTACCAAACATTATGACTGGTAAAACACATCTTGTTGGAGGCGTGGCTCTATGTATGGCTGCTGATTCGTTATGGCTCGGCCAAAATGGAACGCCTCTTTATTACGTAGCAGGAATGGCAGGAGCGTTACTTCCTGATATTTGTCATATCCATTCGAAAATCGGACGGAGATTACCGTTACTATCTAGAGTAATATCAAAGGTATTTGGACATCGAACGATTACGCATAGTTTATTGATCTTGGCTGTTACAGCGTTTATTTTTTCTTTGTTTTTCCCTGATTATCTAATGGTTAGAAATGGACTGCTCATTGGAATGGTTAGTCATATCCTCTTAGATGCAATGACGGTTCGAGGAATAAGGTTATTTTATCCACTTAATTGGCGCATAAGATTACCCTTTTTTATTCGAACTGGAGGAGGGATCGAGAGGGTCATTCTGTTAGCTTTATCTATATACGTCTTTATTGCTTCCTTTGATATCTTTATGACATGGTTATAAAATGTGACATATATTTAAAGACGAATAATTCGTCTTTATGGTAAAGTGATAGTGGAGATGGAGGTAGCAATTGTGAACAACCGAATTGAAAATCTATTAATCAGTGCTTGGCTCATATCGTTAGTTGCTACATTAGGATCGTTATACTTTTCTATTATTAAGCAATTTGAACCTTGTACTCTCTGTTGGTATCAGCGGATTCTTATGTATCCACTCGTCATTCTATTACTTGTTGGAACGCTTAAGAAGGATGCAGGAGTGGCTTTATATTCGCTAATTTTTTCGGTTATTGGAATACTATTTTCAAGTTATCACTATGCAAATCAAAAATTAGCAGCGTTCCAAGAAGTTGCCCCTTCTTGTGGCCGTATCCCTTGTACCGGACAATATATTAATTGGTTTGGGTTTATGACAATTCCATTTCTTGCGTTGATAGCTTTTATAATGATTGCGTGTTTAAGTATTATGATTTTACGAATGAGCAAGGGGAGAAACTAGATGAAAAAAATCATTATTTTTGGTGGGATTGTTGTTACGTTATTTGTACTATTAGCCGTAGTGACCAACCTGCAAGAAGATCCTCACTATCAAAATACGATAGAGCCATCTGAATTAAACGAATCTCTTCAAAATGGTCAAGATGTAACGGTCTACTACTACAGCCCAACTTGTCCTGCTTGCCAAGAAGCAACTCCACGTTTAAATGAAATAACAGAAAACCTTGGCGTGAATTTATTGCAATACAACATCAATGAACATGGTGGTTGGGACACGTACAATGTAGAATTTACACCAACGATCATCCATTATGAAAATGGAGAAGAAGTAGCAAGAGTAGATAGTAGTTTAACAAATGAAGAATTCACAACATTTTTTGAAGAGAACGTGATAAATGAATGATGGTTGTAGAGGTAACTGTGATGGAGCAGTTACCTTTTTTGTTATGAATTGTGAGAAGTTTTTGACAGAATTAAAATACTGTAGAACGATCTATCACCTGAGGTTGTAGCAATGCCATTAAAACAAATTTTATAATTTCTTTCTACTAAATAGCCTTCCATCATGGGAGGCTATTTAATTTGTGTGCGTGTTTATCCTATTTCACTATGTATAAAAAAGAAAACTTTGGTAAAAATGGTGGATAGCAAACTTAGGGACTTTATGTCTGTTGACTTGTTCCTAAGAAGACTAATGAAATTGATGAGATGGAGGTTGATGGGATGAGGAAATTTTTATCTACACTATTAAGTTTAGTATTAGTAATTGGCGTAGTAGCACCATTAGGTCAAGCTGCAGAAAAGCAAGTGAATTTAGCAGAGAAAGCATCTTCTGCTATTGTGATTGAGCGTGATACAGGAGAAGTTTTATTTGAAAAAAATAGTCATGACGAACTTCCGCCTGCGAGTATGACAAAAATCATGACGATGCTTCTCATCATGGAAGCAATTGATGAAGGGTCACTCTCGTATGATGATAAAATTCGAACAAGTGAATACGCAGCATCGATGGGCGGTTCTCAAGTCTTTTTAGAACCAGGAGAAGAGATGACGGTCACAGATATGTTAAAAGCAATTGCTGTAGCATCAGGAAACGATGCCTCCGTTGCAATGGCTGAACATTTAGGAGGCACTGAAGAAGAATTTGTCTCGATGATGAATGAAAAAGCCAAAGAATTAGGATTGACGAATTCAAATTTTGTGAACTCGAATGGCTTGCCAGCTGAAAATCATTATACAACGGCTTATGATTTAGCGATGATTTCAAAAGAGCTATTGAAATATGAAGATATTACAAAGTTTACAGGCATCTATGAAGATTATTTAAGACAAGATTCAGATAATAAATTTTGGTTAGTGAACACCAACAAACTAGTGAGATTTTATCCTGGTGTGGATGGGTTAAAAACTGGATTCACTAGAGAGGCGATGTATTGCTTAACGGCGACAGCACAAAAAAATGATATGCGTGTCATTACGGTTATAATGGGTGCGCCATCACCGAAGGATCGAAATGCACAAGTGACGGAAATGCTTGATTACTCGTTTAGTCAATTTATGACACATAAGCTTTATGATCGTGATTATGTGATGGCTGATGTGAAAGTGAGCAAAGGTGATAAGAATACAATTCCTGTACAAACATCCGAATCCGTATCAATCTTAACGAAAAAAGGGGTCAAGATTGATGATGTGACAGAGCGCATGGAGATTGATGAGCAGTTACGGGCACCTATTGCTAAAGGGGATCGAGTCGGGACCTTGTTCATTGAAAAAGAGGGCGAAGTATTAACAGAAACATCTCTTGTTGCAGGGGAAGATGTCTATGATGCTTCATGGTGGAAGTTATTTAAAAATGTTTTATCGAAATTTAGCGGCAAATAAGACGAATGTAGGCTAATTTTTACGAATTTGTACTAGTTTTGTCATGTGGCAGGGATGAGAGCACCTTAAAGCGAAATCCACTCTTAGGAAAACAAACAGGTCTTCCTGTGTGTGAGCTATAAGGGAGTGATAATCATGAGTTTAGTAATGGACTTAGAACGAAAAGGAAGTGTGTTGCTCGTTCGTCTTGAAGGAGAACTAGATCATCACACAGCAGAAAAATTGCGTAAGAAGGTTGAAGGTCACCTTGTCGATGCGAATGTATTACACATCGTGTTAAATCTTGAGCAACTTACTTTTATGGATAGCTCAGGTCTTGGTGTGATACTCGGACGTTACAAGCAGGTTAAAGCAAATGGTGGAGAGATGGTTGTATGTGCAATTTCCCCAGCTGTGAAGCGACTGTTTGAGATGTCTGGATTGTTCAAGATTATTCGTCTAGAAGAGAATGAACAATTTGCCTTGAAAACATTGGGGGTGGCCTAAAACATGCGTAATCAAATGGATTTAACCTTCTCGGCACTAAGTGATAATGAATCTTTTGCTCGTGTAACGGTAGGTGCATTTATCGCTCAACTTGACCCAACAATGGACGAAATGACGGAGATCAAGACTGTTGTTTCTGAAGCTGTTACTAATTCAATTATCCATGGATATCACAATCAATCAGACGGTATGGTGCATATTCACGTCACTATAGATGATGGGACTGTTGAATTGACTATTCGTGATGAAGGATTGGGCATGGAGGATATTGAAGAAGCAAGACAGCCTCTTTTTACGACAAAACCAGAATTAGAGCGCTCTGGTATGGGCTTTACGATAATGGAGAATTTTATGGATGAAATCAAGATCAGCTCAGAGCCAATGATTGGGACGACCGTTTACTTGAAAAAGCATTTAACTAATAGCAAAGCAATTTGCAATTAAGGAGTTTTGCCTATGGATGCCCAGGTAAAACAAGTGAAAAAGAAGAAGGAAGCGCACTTTTCGGATAAGGAAGTCAAAGTACTTATTGCTAGGAGTCAAGACGGAGACCAAGAAGCAAGGGACCTTATTGTAAATCGCAATACGAGGCTTGTTTGGTCAGTTGTGCAACGTTTCTTAAATCGAGGCTACGAAGCAGATGATCTGTTTCAAATTGGCTGTATTGGTCTGATCAAGTCGGTCGACAAGTTCGATCTTTCATATGATGTGAAGTTCTCAACTTATGCTGTACCTATGATTATTGGAGAGATTCAACGATTCTTACGTGATGACGGGACGGTGAAAGTTAGTCGTTCCATTAAAGAACTTGGAAACAAGATTCGGAAAATGAAAGACGAAATGACAAAGTCACTAGGTCGAGTGCCAACCATTAACGAGATTGCAGAACAACTTGAGATCACTCCAGAAGAAGTGGTTTTTGCAGGAGAGGCAAGTCGTCAAATAACGTCGATTCATGAAACCGTGTATGAAAACGATGGTGACCCAATCACACTCCTCGACCAAATTGCAGATCAATCCGAAACGAAATGGTTTGATAAAATTGCATTGAAAGAGGCGATTCGTGATCTTGACGAAAGAGAACGGTTAATTGTTTATTTAAGGTATTACAAAGATCAAACCCAATCAGAAGTTGCCACTAGGCTAGGCATCTCGCAAGTTCAAGTATCGAGGCTCGAAAAGAAGATTCTTGAACAAATGAAAGAAGTCATGGGTGAGCAGACTTAAAGAGTAGAACAGAATAGGATGAACGGTAGGAGGAGAAGCTGTCATAGCTTCTCTTTTTTGCTTGTTTTAAAAAAGTGTTGGTTTTGTCCTTTTGTCTCATGCATGTTTTTTGTTTCTTTCCTCATACTAATTGATAACATTCATGACAAAAGGTGGTTGGAAACGTGATTGGTGAAAACGTGTATATTCGCATGCGACAAAGAGTGAGTGCAGCACCCCATGATCAGTTAAAAGTTGGACAACTTGCTCAAGTCATTGCGAGTGAATCGATTGTTTCTGAAGTAACCTCCATGCCCGTTTATCAAATAAAAATAAAAGATCATAACCGTGTTGTCATAGATGTGATGGAGGTCATTCGAATCATTCGTTTTCATTTTCCAGATGTGTCGTTTCAAACCATTGGGTCTGCTCAAACAGTTATCGATATTGAGGTTCAGAAAAAAAGTTTTAAGTGGATCTACATAATACTCGTGTGGTTTCTACTATTTGTTGGTGCGGGTCTTGCGATTATGAATTTCCATGAAGATGTGAGTATGCGAGCGGTTCATCTCCGTATTTTCCAATTGGTCACAGGAAACGAAGTCGCTAAGCCATTGATGCTTCAAATACCATATTCGATTGGCTTGGGTCTTGGGATGATCTTGTTTTTTAACCACTTTTTTAAGAAGCGGCTTAATGATGAGCCGAGTCCACTTGAAGTAGAGATGTTTAATTACCAACAAAACCTTGATCAATATGTGATCACGCATGAATTGAAGGAAAATCAACGTAAAAAAAATGGTCATTGAAGCCGTTAACATCATCTTTATCGGATTTGCTGGTGGAATTGCTGTAGGAAGTGGATTCGTCGCATTTTTAACCGTTCTTGGGATTATTCCTAGGCTTGCACAATTAACGAAATCAGAACGATCCATCAGGGGCTACGAAGCTGCGATTATTTTAGGGGCACAAGTTGGCACATGGGCGAGCTTTTATTCACTTTCTCTCCACACCTCTCCTTTTTGGTTGATTCCAATCGGACTAGCGTGTGGGGTGTTTGTAGGAATGTTGGCAGCTGCATTAACGGAAGTGCTCAATGTTTTTCCGCTCTTAGCCAAACGAGTAGGAGTCACCGATAAAATTGTTTTATTGATGATGGCGATTGTATTCGGGAAGATTGTTGGTTCGATGATCCAGTGGCTTTACTTATAGGAGGGGGTTTGGGTGTTAACGGATGAACAAAAGCGGTATCAGGCAAATATTGAATTGTATCATACAAGACCTCCTGTCATAAAAAACAGTTTGAAAGCCTTTGTTATTGGTGGAGGAATTTGTGCTCTTGGTCAGTGGATAAGCAATCTTTATATTACGTTTTTTCCTCTTACTCAAAAAGAAGCCTTAAGTCCAACATTGGCAACGTTGATTTTAATTGCGGCTCTTCTCACTGGTCTGGGGGTTTATGATCGCATCGGCCAATTTGCAGGGGCGGGGTCACTTGTACCTGTAACCGGCTTTGCTAATGCGATGACTAGTGCAGCGCTCGAACATAAGAGTGAAGGCTTAGTGTTTGGAATTGGTGCTAACATGTTTAAGCTGACGGGGGCAGTTATTGCCTTTGGAGTGTTATCCGCTTACGTGGTTGGATTAACAAGATTACTCGTGCAAATGCTCATACAGTAAAGGGGTTTGGCGCAATGAAAGTAGGGAAGCAAACATGGTCCTTTAACAATGATGTGTTCATTCAATCAACTGGTACAGTGGTAGGTCCATTGGAAGGGAAAGGGCCACTTGGTTCATATTTTGATAAAGTGTTCGACAATTTGTATTGCGGTGCTGATAATTGGGAGCTAGCAGAAAGAGCCTTAATGGAAGAGGCGGTTCAAATCAGTCTAGAGAAAGTGAACCGTAAACCGGCAGACATGGATGTTTTGCTAGCGGGAGACTTATTAAACCAAATCGTGACATCGAATTACACAGCCAGGCAGCTAGCGATCCCGTTTTTAGGTATGTTCTCAGCTTGTGCAACAGTAATGGAGGCAGTTGCTATTGCTTCTGTTCTCGTTAACAGCCAATACGTTGATCATGCATTGGTCGCTGTTAGTAGCCATCATTCTACAGCAGAACGTCAATTTCGTTATCCAACCGAATTCGGTGGGCAACGACCAGAAACATCAACCTATACCGTAACAGGTGCTGGTGCTGTGATTATTGGTCGAAAGGTGTCAAAGATAAAAGTAGAACTAGCTACTATTGGTCAGGTGGTAGATATGGGGATTGGAAATCCAATGGATATGGGGTCAGCGATGGCTCCAGCCGCCGCCAAAACATTATTAACTCACTTAAAAGATACGAAACGCGATCCGACTTACTATGATTTGATTGTCACTGGTGATTTATCACGTGTAGGAAGTTCTATTATGCGCAAGCTAGTAGAAGAAGAAGGTGTCAAATTAGGAACAAATTATGAAGATTGTGGCGTGATTTTATATCACCAGGAACAACCTGTTTTCTCTGGTGGTAGTGGCGCAGGATGTCCTGCAGTCGTTACTTTTGGTTATTTGATGCGTGAGATGGAGCGTGGTGCCATTAAGAAGTTATTAGTCATTGCTACAGGAGCTTTACTGAGTCCAATCATGATGCAGCAAAAAGAAACGATTCCCTCAATTGCACATGCAGTAGTATTTGAACGTTGGGGGGATGTCTAATGGAATACATCACGGCCTTTATCGTCGGTGGTATCATCTGCATCATTGGTCAGTTGTTCTTAGACATAGGTAAGCTCTCGCCAACTCATACATTGTGTGCACTTGTCGTATTAGGTGCTCTCTTAGACGGTTTTCATTTATACGACAGGCTAATTGATTTCGCAGGTGCGGGAGCAACAGTTCCGATTACAAGTTTCGGACACTCACTTGTTCATGGGGCGATGGCTGAGGGAGAAAGATATGGATTTTTAGGAGTCGGAATGGGTGTATTTGAGGTAACTTCAGTGGGCATTTCATCGACGATTTTATTTAGCTTTTTAGTAGCTCTACTATTTAAGCCGAGGGGGTGAGTAGGTGTGGCAGATAAGCGTAAGGTGATTTTGATTACTGATGGAGATGAACATGCAAAAAGAGCGGTCGAATTGGTCGCAAAAGATATGGGGGGAAGGTGCATTAGCCAATCAGGAGGCAACCCTTCCCATATTAGCGGTGAGGAACTTGTTCAAATGATTTTGCACGCACCTACAGAACCTGTACTAGTCATGTTTGATGATTGTGGGTACCATTACGAGGGACCGGGAGAACAAGCGATGAGAATTGTTGCTACTCATCCAGACATTAATGTATTAGGAGCGATTGCTGTCGCCTCTGCCACACATTCGTGCGAGTGGACGAAAGTCGATATTAGTCTTGATCGTTACGGAGAGTTAACAGAGTACGGAGTGGATAAGGACGGAGTAGCGGATATGGAAGTAGGAAGAATTAATGGCGATACCGTCTATATTCTTGATCAACTAGATCTTCCGTTTATCGTTGGGATTGGCGATATCGGAAAGATGGCAGGGTTAGATACGGTGAAAAAAGGCTGCCCTGTCACAAAACAAGCAGTAGAACTCATCTTAGAGAGGAGTGGTCAACGTGAGTCAAAAAAAGAAGGAACATGAAGAGCATTTTACACGTGATTTCACAAAAAATGAGACGCGTTTAGCAGAGCGACTTGGTTTAGGTAAATCTTTTGATGTTGGTGTTAGGAAGTTATTTATTTTAGATCGTCAAGTCAATATTTATTTTGTCAATGGACTTGTAGATAACCAATATATTATTGAAATTTTAAAAGAGTTGATGGACCTTGACGTTCGTCACCGTAAAACAAATAGTGTCAAAGAAGCGATTAAAAATCATTTAACCCATGTTCAAGTAGAAGAATCAAACTCAATTGATAATGTCATAACGCAGATGCTATCTGGATTAATCTTTATTCTTGTTGAAGGTGAAGAGGAAGCGTTTGTCATTGATGTGCGCATGTATCCGACGCGAGGACCAGAAGAACCAGATACGGAGCGTGTTGTACGCGGGGCGCGTGACGGATACACAGAGAACATTATTATTAATACGGCCTTAACGAGACGACGCATTCGTGATGAACGGTTACGTAATGAAATTTTGCAAGTAGGTGTTCGTTCGAAAACAGATATCAGTGTGACTTATATTGAAGGGATTGCTGACCCGAAACTTGTTGACATTATTATCAAAGAACTTGAAGCCATTGAAATTGATGGGATTGCAATGACAGACAAAATCGTCGAAGAGTATATTGTAAAACAAGGGTTGAATCCATTTCCGCTTGTTCGTTACACTGAACGGCCAGACGTTGTGGCTACACATTTACTCGAAGGGCATATTGCCATCATTGTCGATACATCTCCGAGTGTCATTATTACACCAACAACTTTGTTTCATCATGTTCAACACGCGGAAGAATATCGTCAGTCGCCTGCTGTCGGAACCTTTCTAAGGTGGACTCGATTTGTAGGGATTTTCTTTTCATTGTTTATTTTACCATTTTGGCTCTTGCTAGTTGTTCAGCCAAGCTTATTACCTGCAGCGCTTGATTTCATTGGGCCGGAAGAAACGAATAATATACCGATCGTTCTTCAAATTCTCTTTGCCGAACTTGGTATTGAATTGCTACGAATGGCAGCGATTCATACACCATCTCCTCTTGCTACCGCATTAGGCTTAGTAGCAGCACTTTTAATAGGAGAGATTGCTATAGAGGTTGGATACTTTACTCCAGAAGTTATTTTGTATGTTGCCATAGGGGCAATTGGAATGTTTGCAACCCCGAGTTACGAGTTGGGGATTGCTCTTCGGATCGCTAGAGTGTTTCTTATAATAGCAGTAGCCATCTTCCATTTACAAGGATTTGTAATTGGTACAACATTGTTCTTGCTGTTCCTAGTAATGATGAAAACATTCAATAAACCATATATGTGGCCATTCATCCCATTTGACCCACCAGCCATTTGGCAAATCTTAATCCGTTCAACTGTTCCATCCGTCCGCTGGCGCCCAAGTATCGTCAACCCACAAGACCCCGTCAAACAAAAACCAACCGGGAGGTAATAAGAAAAGCGGAGGCGACTTTTTTGGAATGAGGGAAAACTAGGGGGAGCCAAAAGAAGTCGCTTTTTGATTTCGTTGGATTCCCCGGTTTTCCCCGAATTCCAAGGAGCCGCAGCTAGACAGAAAAGCGGAGGTTGCCGGTTAGAGGCGTGATGCAAATGTTCTGGCAGATAAAAAGCGCTTTTTGCTTTTATATCTGGCAGGTTATTTGACCACGAGCCACTGGCAACCGCAGCTAGACAGAAAAGCGGAGGAGTCCGTTAAGTGACGTATGAAATGGAGGGCGGCGACCGAGATAAAGGAAACACAGAGAACGTAGTGATCTGATGTTGACTTATCGACCGAGGCGAACGGCATTTCACTAGGCGCTGGACTCATGAGCTAGACAGAAAAGTGGAGGCGACTGTTCTGGGGTGAGGAAGGATTTTTTCCATATTTTTGATGCATTTGCGCGGAAACTAATTTAATTTGCGCGGAAATGATACGATTTCGCTCGCATTAATCAAAATTTTGCGCGAAAACGGATAAGATTCGCTCGAAACTTCCTCTCTAAAATAATCTCACTTCTATCGTTTAAGGGTTGAAGCTTGCGAAATAGTGTGCTACATTTATTTCAATAACTGAATCAACCTCATGAAAGTGGGGTAGAGGCGCAAAACGAATGAGTAGATTTGGGGAGCTTGTGGCAAGCATAGAACCAGATGGAAAGGTCAATTTGCCGAAGTACTTATGGATTGCCGATAACATAAGTGCTGGGTCGTTCTTAAACAAAGAACGAACTGTCACTACTTTTGTAGTGGAGGACTATTCTAAAAATGAGGTTACTCTTTTGCATTTACAAGCAGCTAGTGTAACAACATTAGCTGCTTTTTTGTATAGTTTTGAGATAAAAGGAGAGAGAATGAATGTATATGCATGGATCAAGTCGAATAAATGAAAAAGGACATCTAGAAATTGGAGGAGTCGACACAGTTGAATTATCAAGTCAGTATGGTACCCCTCTATTTGTTTACGATATCGCCCTAATTAGAGAAAGAGCAGAACAATTTCAACAAGCTTTTATAGATGAAGGTGTTCAATACCAAGTTGCTTATGCTTCGAAAGCGTTTAGTTGCATCGCCATGTTTCAACTTGCACATGAACTAGGGTTGAGCTTAGATGTAGTCTCAGGTGGAGAGTTGTATACAGCTATTCAAGCAGGGATGCCGATGGAGCGGGTTCATTTTCACGGAAACAATAAAAGTATGAGCGAATTAGAAATGGCGGTTGAAGCTCGTATTGGTTGTGTCGTCGTTGATAACTTCTATGAACTAAAACAGCTTGGACGGATTTGTTCAAAACAGAATGTCAAAATGGATATTTTACTTCGAATTACTCCGGGTGTTGAAGCACATACGCATGATTATATCTCAACCGGTCAAGAAGACTCTAAATTCGGTTTTGATTTAGAGAGCGGGCAAGTTGATGAAGCGATTCATTTAGCTCAAGAGGACATACATCTAAACCTGTTGGGCATTCACAGCCATATCGGCTCGCAAATTTTTGAAACGAGTGGGTTTGTAATGGCTGTTGAGAAGATGTTTGAGTACATTGAGAAGTGGCGTAATGAGCTTCACTTTACTCCGTCTGTGCTGAACCTTGGCGGTGGTTTTGGTATTCGTTACATAGAAGGTGATACGCCATTACCAGTTGGAGAGTACGTGGGTAAGATGGTTCAAGTAATCAAGGAAAAAGCTGCAACTCATGAGATCGAGATTCCGGAAATTTGGATCGAACCAGGCCGCTCATTAGTTGGAGATGCTGGCACCACTCTTTATACCATTGGATCGAACAAAGATATTCCTAATGTCCGTCATTATTTATCTGTCGATGGAGGAATGAGCGATAACCTTAGACCAGCCCTTTATCAAGCAGAGTATGAAGGAATCCTTGCTAATCGTGCAAAGGAAGAAGCAACAGAAACCTTCTCGATTGCCGGTAAATGTTGTGAAAGTGGCGACATGCTCATATGGGATCTCCCGTTACCTAAAGCCAATCATGAAGACATCTTAGCGGTATTCTGTACAGGGGCGTACGGGTATTCAATGGCGAACAACTACAACCGAATCCCAAGACCACCCGTTGTCTTCGTCGAAAAAGGGGAAGAGGAACTTGTAATAAAGCGTGAATCTTACGAAGATCTTGTACGTCTTGATTTACCATTAAAACAAGTGACGAAAAACGTATAAAAGAATAGCTAGTAAGGCCGTAGATCCTCAAGATTTACGGCCTTTTGATCGTTCATACTAGTCTGAACTTGGCCTTCGATAATATCTATTACTCTACTCTTTTATGGTAAGATAAAGAAGGATAATTATGGGAATATAAAAAGGAGGATTTTCATGAAAGTAGCTGTTCAATTGTATACGTTGCGGGACGAGTGTGAAAAAGATTTTGTTGGGACGTTAGAGAAAATTGCTGCTTTAGGCTATGACGGGGTGGAATTTGCTGGTCACTGGGGTGGCTTTAAGGCGAATGAGTTAAGAGAGCTTCTCGATTCGATTGGTTTAGAAGCTTCGGGAAGTCATGTTTCGGTTGAGATGCTTCGAGACAATTTAGAAGAGATCTTGCAATATCAGCAAGTAATCGGTTCGAAACATGTGATTTGTCCCTACCTTGAAGAAGAACGCCGCCGTAACTTAGAGGACTATAGCAAGTTAGTACCTTTCTTTAATAAAGTGGGAGAGCGTTGTAAGCAATTGAACATCGCTTTTAGCTATCATAATCATGACTTTGAGCTCGAGGTATTTGATACAGTCAAACCGTTAAACCATCTTTTAGATGAGACGAATGCTGCTTATGTGAATGCTGAATTTGATATTTATTGGTTAACAAAAGCAAATGAACTACCAAGTGAGTGGATCAAACGCTACCATGGACGCACGCCATTGCTTCACCTTAAAGATATGACGGTAGATGATGAAAAAGAATTTGCTGAGCTTGGAACGGGTGGTGTCGATATAAAAGCTGCAATAGAGGCGGGTGCGGAGTCTGGTGTGGAGTGGCTAATCGTTGAGCAAGATCAATGTAAGGGTTCTCCCTTTGATAGTATAGAATTGAGTATTAACTATTTAAAAGGTATTCTCAACTAGTCTTTACCTTTTTTTGATTGCTTCGATTTCACAATTGCTTCAGTTTCGTGTACAATAAGATGAAACTTATTTTATGGAGGCTATACATATGAAAAAAGGTAGTATTGCATTTGAAAACGGCGAAAAGTTAGTGATTGAATTTTACGAAGAAGCTGCACCTAAAACAGTTGAAAACTTCGAGAAATTAGCAAATGAAGGTTTCTACAACGGTCTTACTTTCCACCGCGTGATTCCTGGTTTCGTAGCTCAAGGTGGCTGCCCTACAGGTAATGGTACAGGTGGTCCTGGTTATTCAATTAATTGTGAAACAGAAGGAAATCCTCATAAACATGTTGCAGGTTCTCTATCTATGGCGCATGCAGGTAAAGATACAGGCGGAAGCCAGTTCTTCTTAGTTCATGAGGCACAACCTCATTTAGACGGTGTTCACACTGTTTTTGGACAAGTTGTTGAAGGACTTGATTTAGTAACACGCATTAAGCAAAACGATGTAATGCAAGAAGTGAAAGTTTGGGAAGAGTAAACGACATTAGGAGAAGAGTCATCTACGGATGGCTCTTTTTTTCGTATCTGAGGACAAGAGGATGGATTATTGAGCGAAGGTGAAAAATAATAATCACAAAGAAAGCTAGAGGGTATATGTTCTCCTCTAGCTTGAGTGTTATTTTACAATCGTTAATTCTTTCGGTGTTTTTGTTAGGGTGATATGCCCATCTTTTGTAATGAGTACATCATCTTCAATCCGAACGCCGCCTAGGACGGGGTCATATATTCCTGGCTCGATCGTATACACCATACCTTCTTTTAAAACATCATTATTTAGATGGCTCATTGAAGGGTATTCATGAACATTAATGCCCATACCGTGTCCTATGCGGTGTGGGAAACGATCTCCGTAACCGGCCTCTGTAATTACATCGCGCGCAATCTGGTCTAGATCACCAATTCTTGTTCCAGGTTTACTAATGCGAAGAGAGGCAAGTTGAGCTTTTAATACAGTCTCATAAAGGGCTAACTTTTCTTCACTGATGGAATCAAAAGCAAAAGTACGTGTGATATCTGATGTATATCCTTCAAGAACTACACCTAAATCAAATAATACGAAGTCGCCCTTTGCTAATTTACGGTTACCAGGATTTCCATGAGGGGCGCCTGATTTTTCACCGAATAATACCATTGTTGAAAAGGACATTTCACGAATGCCTTTTTTCTTCAGTTCATACTCAATCGTTGCTAAAACTTCCATTTCGGTAATGCCTTCTTTTAACGATTCCATACCTACTTTGACACCGAAGTCAGCAAGCTCTGCTGCGCGTTTGATAATCTCAATCTCATGATCGTCTTTTATAACACGCATTTGATTTAATTCATCATGAACGGCAGAAAGCTGAGCATGTGGGAATAATGTCAGTAAGTCATTCATTCGTGAAACGGTGAGGACATCGGTCTCAATCGCTACATCGTTTATTGATTTGATGTCACGTTCACTAAGAGTCGCTCTGAAAAGATCCCATGGGTTTTCGTGATCGGCATAGCCAATTAATTCATCCGTCCATCCGGCATCACGCACCTGAGATGTTTCCATCCCTGGTGTAATCATAAGCGGAGCTTTGTTTGGAAAGACAAACAAGCCAACTAATCTCTCATGAGGGTCTGTGTAAAAATTAGATAAATAGAAGATGTTTTCCTTAGACGTAATAAATGCTGCATCTTTTTCTTCGTCTTTTAACCATTGAGTTAAACGTTCTATACGTTGTTTCACAAAATCGTCCTCCCTATTACGTGGTTTTTACTGATTGAGATTGATTATTCTTTTGTGTAAATAGTGATACGACAATTAAGACGATGATTGCAAACGGAACGGAAACGACAGCTGCATTCAGTTCAAATGGTTGTCCGAGAGCAACTTCCCACGTTAACATTGAGATGAGTCCTGCAAACATAGATGCAATACCTCCAAGAACAGTCACTCGCTTCCAGAAGAATACGGCAAGAACGGCTGGTGTGATACTTGCTCCATACACCGTGTACGCATACATTTGAACTGCGAGAACTGATGGGAAGAAACTGATCATAATGAATGCTAAGACGCCAAGAACAACAATAAACATGCGTGTCATCCAAAGTTTTCGCTTATCTGTTGCATCCCGGTTAATATAGTTGCCATAAATGTCATAGGTTAAGTTCGTTGCAGCTGATAATAAATAAGAGTTCCCTGTTGTAATGATAAAGGATGCAGCGGCAGCAAGCAATAGTCCACCGATTGCAGTTGGCATAATAACGGTAGTAGCAAGTAGCGCCATTCCAGGATCAATATCTGGGAAAATCGAGCGTGATGTGAAGGCAATAATGGCAATAGATGGTGAAATAACAAGCATAGCAATTAACCAACCTATTTGACCACGCTTTGAATGGGTCTTGTTGTAATTCCATAACGTTAAATTTCATCTCCTAATTGTTTTTTTCGCATTTACTCACATATGTGACGATTCAAACGGCGCTTATTAAGCTAACATAGTTTTTAAAGGAAATAAAATTGAATTAAAAGTTGATATGTCAGGGGAAGTGGGCATATTTTTGTTTTGTGTATTATTTCACAAATGCAATTTAGTTAATAAGAGCATAGCTTTGCAAAATTGGTTTACTTTTATGAATTATTACATAAAATACACGATTTACTCAACTTAAATAGTTCTTTATACCTACAAAATAATACGGCTAAACTAACATTTACCGTCATTATTGAGCGAGTCTGGAATAGACTACTAGAGATGTTTCAACCGTGTGAAAGACTATGGAAGGGAGATATGAGATGGAAGATCTTCAAAAATTAACGGTGATTGGTGAAGGGGTTATACGGGTTGCCCCTGACCGAGCACAAGTGACGCTGGGTGTAGTAACGGAGGATGAGTCCGTTAGTCAAGCGCAACAAACGAATAACGATCTTTTTGAGGCAATCATTACCGGGTTAAACACTTTAGGTATTCAAGAAGAGGACATTCGAACAACCACTTATCGAATCGAACCTCGTTATGATTTTGTAGAGGGTGTTCAAAAATTTAGAGGGTATGAAGTCACCCATATGATTCAAATCATTGTCGAAGATTTAACACAGACAGGTGTGGTTATCGATGTCGCTGTTGAAAATGGAGCGAACGTAATATCGTCGATTGATTTTACGGTCGAAGAAACAGCGAGTATCTATCAACAAGCATTGCAGCTTGCGCTCGGAGATGCTAAAAATAAAGCGTTAGCGATGACTGAATCGACTAATGTTACATTAAACGATATTCCAATTAAAATGACAGAACGTTCCGATGGAGGGCAGGCGCGATTTTATGATGGGGTGATGATGAGTGCCCAGGCCACACCAATCCAAGCTGGTACGATCTCTATTCTGGCAACGGTAGAGGTTGTGTATACGTACGGAACATAAAAAAAGGAGCTGTGACCCTACTCAGGTTACAGCTCTTTTATTTGATTACTTGTTATAGATTTCTGTCATCCATTCTACAATGCTTTTATTCTTCGTGAATCGTAGGTCCTCAACGTTATGATGACCAACAATATCTCCGTCTCGAATCGCAATGACTTCATCAAGAATAGTCTCCACTTCTTTAATTTCATGAGTGGTGATGATGATGACTTGATTTTCAAGGTCGACAAACGAGATGAGACCTTGAACAATTGACTCACGTACCATTGGATCAAGACCCGAGAAAGGTTCATCAAGTAAAATTACAGGCACATCACGAGCAAGGGTTAAGATCAGCTTTAAACGACCACGATTCCCCTTAGAGAGATGTTTTAACTTTGCTTTTGAATCAAGCTTCATAAACAAGCGGATTTCTTCGGCTTTTTCGATATTGAAATCTTCAAATTGAGTAGCAAAAAACCGGATCGTTTCGCCGACATTATAGAAACTGTAATATTCATCAAGCTCCGAAAGATAAGTGACATCTGTAGCAATTTGACGAGTCACCTTTTTACCATTTACTGTAATCGTCCCTTTGTTTGGTTGAGTAAGGCCTGCAATCAATTTTAACGTTGTTGATTTACCACTTCCGTTTTCACCAATTAATCCTATGATCTTTCCTTTAGAAAGTTCTAAATTTATGTCTTTTAACGCGACTTTTCGAACGTATTTTTTTGTTACATTTTTAAATGAAATCATTGGTTTGACTCCTCTCTATTACTCTGTAAAAATTCTAATAATCCAACTTCTATTTCTTTATTTGAATAACCCATTTGATGCATCAAGGAGACAAACTGAGAAATCTCTTCATTTTTTAAGGACTCGCGCATCGTTTGAAGAACGTTCTGATTTTCTGTGACAAATGTTCCTTGGCCCCGTCTTGATTCCACAATGTTCATCCCCTCTAATTCTCGGTATGTTCGTTGCACAGTGTTTGGATTAACGCTTGCCGAGAGCGCAGTGTCACGGACAGATGGTAGTTTGTCTCCTGGAGCTAATTCTCCTCGTAAAATTTCCCCTTGGATGCGTTCAGCTAATTGAATGTAGATTGGTTTTGATGAGTGGAATGTATCTGTCATAACTTACACCTCAATTTTTCGATCTAATATCCAACAAGCAAGGAAGAACAAAACAATGGCAAACATAGTATCGTAGACAACGGTTCCTGTATAAAAAGAGAACACATCATAGCCAGTTGTTACTTCTGTTCCGCCTTCCAGACTTGTTTCGAAGTCAATGCTTTGAAGCATATTGCCTAGTTCAATTTTCCCCCACTGTGTTAATGTCTCGTGAAATCGAGTGGAGGAGAACCATCCGACAAAAGCACCAAGTGCTAAGGCGCTTAATCCTGTCACAATAAAACTTAAGAAACCGTGCATGATAGAAGATAGGCGCAAGAAAATCACCCAAAAGAACATGATCCAGACTGAAATGGATAGAGCCATTAAAAATAAGGCGATACCTCCGTAAAAACCAAGTTCTAACAGTTGAGCTACTGTAATAAATTCAGATACATCCGCCCAAACAGGTGAATTAGTTAGAGCAATAAATCCGACTGTCACAACAAGGATTGTTGTGACAATCATCGAAGCCGCACCAGCAACTAATTTTGCTGTCAATAAACCGTAAGACGGAAGCGGGTTATGAAGCCAAAGATGTAACTTTTTCTTCTCTGCTTGTAAACTGTAGAGCATGTAATAGGCTAAATAAAAAATTTGAAGACCAGTAGCTAGAATCGTGATTCCTATTAATGGCTCCCACATGATGTCGTACCTGTTACCAAAGAAGAGGCCAATCAAACAAAGTGCAATAAATGCAATAACAGGCATTAAAAACGCCGGTATTCCTAAACGTAATTCTTTTTTTACTAAATTCCCCCATGCCGTCATGTAAATCCCTCCAGATTTTATTAAGTGTTAGTGTGTTAGTTAGATAGTACACTAATACATAATTACAGTCAATAGATGTAAAAAAATAATCAAGCCTATCTTGTGCTATTAGTTGTCATCACATTGTTGTTACGTAACAATAGTAGATAATTGAACAGGAGGGTGAAAGGATGCCAATCGAACAGTATCAAGGAAAATCTTTTTGGAAGGTACCATCGGAATACAAACCGGGAAAGAAATTAACGGAGGAGATGGTTAGGAAGGTAGAAGAGATGCTAGATGTTTCGTTGCCCAAAGAATATGTTTCGTTAATGATGGAGCAAAACGGAGGAGAACTAAACTATCGCTACGTATTCTTTGAAGATGATGAGGCGGCGATCATTCCGTTCTTTCATGAATTAGATGAAGAAACAGGTGTGGGATTATCGCAAATTTTTATGACTCAGCTGCATTTAGCCGAACGGCAAGTGTTGTTAACAGGCGACATGCATACATGGACTTCTTTAGACTATCGCTACGACCACCAACCGAGAGTTGTTTATTTTTATGAAACAGGGGACGGGCAATGGGGTGAAGAACTGATTGCTGAAACATTTGATTTGTTTTTAAGCAAACTTTTTAAAAAAGAATGATGAGTTTGGAAATTTAAGAGTGATGTTAAAGAGCAAAACCTATTTCCCACTGTAGTGTGAGAGATAGGTTTTTTATGCTTTTTGTGATTTAGGATTTGATTCTTTCTCTAATAAAGAGATGAGTTTTTTTTCGCTTTCTTTAGAGACAAGGATATAGAGAATATCGCCTATTCGAATGGTTGTTTGTCCTGAGGGTGTAATTAACTCTCCATTTCGTATGATCGCGTTAATTAATACGTCTTTTGGGAATGGTATGACACTTAATGCCAGATTCGTTATTTGAGTTTCTTCATTTACTTCATATTCAATGATCTCAGCATTCGCCTGTCCAATCGAAACCAACTCAAGTGAATGCATCGGAGTAATCTTTTTTGGTCCGGTTAAATCTAGGGATTTGGCGAAGAAGTCAATGGTTGATCCTTGAATGAGTGTAGAGGTTAGCACAATAAAGAAGATAACATTGAAAAATAATTGGCTGTTGTCAAGACCAGCAATCAGAGGAAATGTAGCTAAAACAATCGGTACGGCTCCGCGTAAGCCAGCCCATGAAAGGAAGAGTTTTTCTCTCCATTCAAAACGCATCCCTGTTAATGAAAGAAACACTGCGACCGGACGTGCAACCACGATGAGGATGAGGGAGAGAGAGATTCCACCAATCATTACAGTAGGGTTTAATAAGTCTGTTGGCAAGACAAGCAAACCTAGAATCACAAACATGGAAATTTGCATCATCCAAGCAAACCCTTCATTAAAACGAAAAATCGAGTGTCGATACGTTAAATCATGGTTTCCAATCACAAGGGCCGCAACATAGACAGCAAGCAGTCCGCTCGCACTACTAAAGGCAGCAACACTATAGGCTAAAAGAGCAAACGCTAGAGCGAAAACGGGGTAAAGTCCACTAGAGTCAAGATTGATTCGGTTGATAGATATCGAAGCTATTTTACCGATCACGAGTCCAATGACCAATCCTGCGCCCATTTGCCATAAGAAGGCGGAAATCAGTGCAAGGATAGAAACTGAGTCATGAATAATGAGTTGAATAAAAGAAATCGTGAGAAATACCGCCATCGGGTCATTGGCTCCTGACTCCGCTTCAAGTGTTGAACCAAGACGTTCGCGGATATTATGGCCTTTTAATACAGCAAAGACTGCTGCTGCATCCGTTGAACCGACGATTGCCCCTATTAAGAATCCCTCTAACCAAGTTAGACCAAGTATATATTTAGCGGCAATAGCGATGATCGCCGTTGTTAAAAGAACACCGCCTGTGGCTAATGAAAGAGAGGGAATCATAACCGGTTTGACTTGTTTCCATTTCGTTTGGAGTCCACCTTCAAATAAAATGATGACAAGAGCAAAGATGCCTAGCAATTGAGCAAAACGAGTATTTTCGAAATGGATAAAGCCAATGCCATCACTGCCAAATAGCATCCCTAGTAAAATAAAAAGGACAAGAGCAGGAACGCCAAAACGAGAAGAAAATTTCGCTGCTAATACACCTGTGATCAATAGCAGGGCACCAAGTAACATGAAGTAATCATTCGAAGAGAGACTTTCAAACAAATGTATGCCCCCCTTTTATTAATGATAGACTTGTTCGATTTTAAGATAGAATCGTTCTTGTTTTATACTAAGTATATGTAGGTATTTGCCTATATGTTCACTAATTTATATTAATAAGTTTAGTAAAGCGCTTCCAAATAACTTCTTTAATTCAAGATGTTTTAGTTGACGGTTTGTAAGAAAACAAGATACAATGTCGGTAGTTGTAAAAAAATGAATAATGTTTCCTTCGGGGTGTGGTGAAATTCCCGACCGGCGGTGAGGAAGGTTCGCCTTCTAAGTCCGTGACCCGTTTTCGCCTTAAGAGGTGATGCATGAATCATTTAAATCATGTGTCGTAGAAAACGGTGGACCTGGTGTGAATCCGGGACCGACAGTTAAAGTCTGGATGGGAGAAGGAACGAGAGCATGATGATCAAAGGTTCTTTGCGAATTTTAACGATTTTACGTTGATTCGCATTGAGATTAAACATGCCTTATTAAGGTATACTTTTTTGAGATGGTATCCTTATTATAGGGACAAGTCTGTCTTTTTGCCTTTATCATTTAAAAGCTATTACGTATTCTATGTAGTAGTTAATTCATGCTACTCTTCTATAAAGATTAATCCCCCGAATAGCACCTTTATTCGGGGGTTTTTGTTTCCCATGAAGGGACATAGTAGGAGAGGGTTGCATCATGAATGACACAGATTACATGAAGTTTGCACTGCAATTGGCCGAACAAACGAGAGGCCAGACTTCTCCTAATCCAATGGTTGGTGCCGTCGTTGTTAAAAACGGGACAATTATTGGAATGGGTGCGCATCTTCGTGCCGGGGAAGGTCATGCAGAAGTTGAAGCATTAAAGATGGCAGGGGATAAGGCAAAAGGAGCAACAATTTACGTTACGCTTGAGCCTTGCAGTCATCACGGGAAAACGCCGCCTTGTGCGGGCTTGATCCTTGAAAAACAATTGAGCCGCGTTGTCGTAGCGACAGTAGACCCTAATCCGAATGTAGCAGGACGAGGCATCAAGCTATTACGAGATGCCGGTCTTACCGTCGATGTTGGAGTCTGTGAGCAAGAGGCGATTGAATTAAACCAAATGTTCTTCCATTATATTTTAACGAAACGACCATATGTCACGTTAAAAACGGCGACCACACTTGATGGTAAAACGGCAACTGTGACAGGTGAGAGTAAATGGATTACAAGTGAAGCAGCTCGAGTCGACGTCCATCAAGACCGCCATACTCATGATGCGATTTTAGTTGGGATTGGAACGGTTTTAGCAGATGATCCATCTTTAACTACGCGACTAGATCAAGGGGGGCGGAATCCGACCCGAATCATTCTAGATCGCACGTTACGGCTGCCGACATCAGCGAAGGTAGTCACAGATCGCGAAGCGCCGACTTGGGTCATTACGACGAAAGAAGCATCGAATAAAAAGCAACTTGAGTTAGAGCAATTAGGCGTGACCATTATCCGTTTAGAACAAGATTCAATTCGAACTCTGTTAGAGGAACTTGGGCGACGACAAATTATGTCTTTATATGTAGAAGGTGGACAACAAGTTCATGGAAGCTTTTTAGAGGCGAGGGCAGTGAATCAAGTGATCACGTATTTAGCGCCTAAACTAGTTGGCGGAACAATGGCTCCCACAGCAGTCGGTGGCAGAGGAATAGAGAAAATGAGCGATGCGATCGAACTTGATCTTGTCGATGTCAGACGAATTGGTCCGGATATTAAGCTGACATCAATTGTAAAGGAGGGGTAAGATGTTTACTGGAATCATAGAAGAGATTGGAACGATTGAAGAAGTAAGACAAAGCGGAGAAGCGATTGTAATGAAAATTGCTGCATCACATATTTTAACGGATGTCGCATTGGGCGATAGCATTGCAGTAAACGGCGTATGTCTAACCGTTACTTCCTACACAGATCGCTCCTTTACAGTTGATTTGATGCCAGAGACCGTAAGAGCAACGAGCTTGAATGGATTAGGGCGAGCATCAAAAGTTAACTTAGAACGCGCCATGAGTGCGAAGGGACGTTTCGGTGGTCATTTTGTATCTGGACATGTAGATGGGACTGGAACGATTCTTTCAAAAGATCAAAAAGATAACGCGGTGTATTACCGGATAGAAGCAGCTTCAGAACTGTTGCGTTATATGATATATAAAGGTTCTATTGCTGTAGATGGCACGAGTTTGACAATTTTCGGAGTAGATGAAGAATCCTTTACGATTTCCATCATCCCTCACACGATTGAAGAAACCATTATTGGAAGTAAGGGTGCAGGAGATATTGTGAATATTGAGTGCGATATGATCGGAAAATATATAGAGAAGTTTGTAACGAGACAAGGAATACAGCAATCAGCTACAAAAAAATCTTCATTAACAGATGCATTTTTATCTGAACATGGGTTTAAATAGGAGCGGTGGATAAGATGACAGAGAAATTATTTGATCCAATTGAAGAAGCAATTTATGAATTAATGCAAGGAAATGTCGTGATCGTGTGTGATGATGAAGACCGAGAGAACGAAGGAGACTTTGTGTCAATCGCTGAGAAAACAACACCAGAAGTGATTAACTTTATGGTGACTCATGGTCGGGGCTTGGTATGTACTCCAATTACTGAAGAACGTGCAAAAGAGCTTGATCTTACACCGATGGTTGATCTTAATACCGATCCTCATGGTACGGCGTTTACGGTGAGTATTGATCACCACACAACGACAACGGGGATTTCTGCACATGAACGCGCGGCGACAGTTCAAGCTTTAGTCGATGATCAAACAAAAAAGTTGCATTTTAAACGACCTGGTCATATTTTCCCACTAATTGCTAAAAATGGTGGGGTCCTTCGCCGTGCCGGTCATACAGAAGCAGCAGTCGACCTAGCAAGACTTTCAGGGGCTAAACCTGCAGGGGTTATTTGCGAGATTATGAATGAAGATGGATCGATGGCACGTGTACCTCAATTAAGAAAAATTGCTGATGAACATGATCTGAAGATGATTACAATCAAAGATCTTATCCAATATCGTCACCGTAAAGATAAGTTAGTTAAGCGAGAAGTAGAAATTAAACTACCGACTGATTTCGGTGATTTTCGTGCGATTGGTTACACGGATGTGATGGAAGGAAAAGAAAGTGTTGCTCTTGTAAAAGGGAACATATCTGAAGGAGAACCAACACTTGTCCGTGTTCATTCTGAGTGTTT
The DNA here is from genome assembly GCF_002797325.1 of Bacillus sp. FJAT-45037. Taxonomy (GTDB): domain Bacteria; phylum Bacillota; class Bacilli; order Bacillales; family Bacillaceae_D; genus Alkalihalophilus. The sequence goes on from NZ_KZ454938.1 coordinate 1,104,501, forward strand.
AACTGGTGATGTATTTGGTTCAAAACGCTGCGATTGTGGTCCGCAGTTACATGCAGCTCTTGCTCAAATTGAGGAAGAAGGCACTGGAATTTTGCTTTATATGCGTCAAGAAGGTCGTGGGATTGGCCTGATGAATAAAATGAAAGCTTATAAACTGCAAGAAGAGGGCTATGATACAGTGGAAGCGAACGAGAAACTAGGATTTGGTCCCGATCTTAGAGATTATGGAATTGGTGCACAAATCTTAAGGGACCTAGGTGTGACTCAAATGAAGCTTTTGACGAATAACCCTAGAAAAATTACAGGTTTGAGTGGATATGGTCTTGAAGTTGTTGATCGTGTGGCCATTCAAATGCCTCATAATGCGGAGAATGAAAAATATTTACGCACTAAAAATGAAAAATTAGGACATATGCTTCATCTTTAATATTCACTAGACGGAAGGGTCGCATCACTAGCGACTCTTCATAACACAAACATACATACATACAACTTAGGAGGAATTTATAATGGGTAAAGTATACGAAGGAAGTTTAGTAGCAACAGGATTAAAGGTAGGAATCGTGGTTGGTCGCTTTAATGAATTTATTACAAGCAAGCTTTTAGGAGGAGCAGAAGATGCTCTTAAGCGTCATGGAGTAGAGGATTCAGATATTGAAGTAGCATGGGTGCCTGGTGCATTTGAGATCCCGTTTGCAGCTAAAAAAATGGCGGATAGTGGTAAATACGACGCCGTGATCACTTTAGGTACGGTTATTCGTGGTGCTACACCTCACTTTGATTTTGTTTGTGGGGAAGTAGCAAAAGGAGTTGCATCCCTCTCGTTATCTTCAGGAAAGCCTGTTATTTTTGGAGTATTGACAACAGACACGATTGAGCAAGCGATTGAGCGCGCAGGAACAAAAGCAGGAAACAAAGGCTGGGATGCTGCAACAGCAGCCATTGAAATGGCTAACTTCAGTCGTTCGTTCGAATAAACTTCATTTTTAGAGGTTGGGACATATAGAAAGTGTTTAACTGAAAATCCGAACAATGCGCAATTTTAGCGGATGAAATATACGTAGCCTCCTTCTGGATATAAAGCAACGTTGAGACCTCACAGTGCGGACCACGAGGAGGCTCAGCAGCTTCCTTGCGAGTGTGAAGTATATTTCAGGAGCGGTTTACATAAACCGCTCCCGTAATGTTCGGAATTTTAGAAGTTAAAATACTTTGTCCCAGCCTTTTTTTAGTTGTAAGACAAAAGACCTGTTATAAAATGCGCTACATTTATCATGAGAATTATTAGGAATTATGATAAAATTTGTATATGTAAGCAAAATTGTAAAAAAATAGAGTAGGAGAGGATAAACGATGCTAATACCATATAAGACCTCTCAAAAAAAGATTGCGATGGGACTTCTTTCGTACATGCCGAAGGAAAAAGATGTAAAACAGCTCATGCATACGATAGAACGTTATGAAACGGAATCTAATTGGTCGCTTTTTTTCTGGAGAGAAGAAGATGACCTTGTTGGAATTGCTGGATTTGAAAAACGTGAAGACAAGGTGATCCTCCATCATTTAAGCGTCATCCCGTCTTATCGTAAAGAAGGTATTGGAACGAGGATTCTTCAAGCCATTCAAGCAAAATTCGATCTACCGCTCGTTCCATCAAAGGCAACAAAGGATTTTGTAGAAAATTGTAATGAATAGTAATTACGCAAAATCAGTGCGAAGAAGTAGGCTCAATTGAGTTACTACTTTTTTTTTTTTTCGAGTAATCTTTGTTGTCGCTCGTTGATTACATCTGTTCGGTCACGTAGACGATGTTTATGAATAAGAGGGTCAAGCAACAGTTGACTCGGATGACCCCATGTGAGGTCTCTTGATTGAGAGAGTTTTTGGCATTTGTTGATTAAGTCTTGATCGGTTAGAGGAATCGATAGATCTTCAAATGGTCTGTCAAGATTTACTAAACGTGTAGAAAGCAGTTGTGCTAATTCATCGACATCAATAGCTAGCTTTCTTAGGGGGATCGATTCGACCTGGATAATCCTTAATGAACTATGGTACATTCGCTTTGCTCCTACTGAATTGCCTCTTCTTTCATGGTAAAGAGCAACAGCCAATTGAATTAGCCCGACCCAATGAAGTTTACGTTCTTTTTTTTCCTCTTCTTTCCAATGCTCTTCTAAAATCTCATGACATTCAAAATAATCTCTTGAGGAATGAAACTCAATTAAAAATTCAATATATGCGGGTGGATACATAATCAAAAACTCCTTTTATACATCTCCAGTTTGTCTTTTAGCATACATCCATCATACCAATAATGAATTCATTTTGTCAGCTTCAGAGCGGAGTATACTGTTTGAATATTCAGCTAATAAAACCTTTAAAACCTAGTTGGTTTGCTTGTTACACGTTATTTAGAAGTGTGGTATAATCTCATCTAGCGCAAAATTCTACGAAGCTAGTGGTGAATGATTTGAATTCAAATGAAATAAATCCGTATAGTGTTAAACTTGATGCATTTGAAGGACCGCTTGACTTACTTCTTCATCTGATAAATCAGGCTGAGGTTGATATTTATAATATTCCAGTAGCACCGATCACGGACCAATACATGAAGTATGTCCAAGCGATGCAAGAGCTTCATCTAGACATTGCAAGCGAGTATCTTGTGATGGCAGCGACTCTTCTAGCTATCAAAAGTAAAACTCTCCTCCCTAAACAAGAGGATCTTTTCGATGAAGAATTGATCATGGATGAAGATGATGATCCACGTGATGAACTGATGAATCGATTAATTGAGTATCGTAAATATAAAGAAGCAGCAACTGACTTAAAAGACAAAGAAGAGAAACGAAATCTTGTACATACGAAGCCTCCTGAAGATCTAGAACCTTTTATTAATGAAGAAGACAGAAGAGAAGTTGCCATTCAAGGAGTTACTTTGTTTGATATGTTATCTGCGTATCAGAAACTAGTAAAAAGAAAGACGTTAAAAGCTCCGCGTATGACAACGATCAAAACACAAGAATACTCAATCGAAGATAGAATGACAGAGGTAATGGACTTTGTCAATCAATTAGCAACGGGGTCTTGTAAGTTTGAAGAACTGTTCCCAGTCCCAGAAAAGGGACATATTGTCGTGACTTTTTTAGCGGTGTTAGAGCTGATGAGAACAAAAGCGATTCGTTGTGAACAAGAAGAAAACTTCTCAGATATTATGATATTCAAACAGGAAGGAGGGCTAGTAGGATGACAACGGAAGAAATGAAGGCAATTGTAGAAGGATTGTTGTTCGTTACAGGCGATGAAGGAATGACTTATGAACAATTAGCTGAGGTTATGGAGCTTGAACTTGAGACAATTAAAGATGTGGTCGGTGAACTTGAGACAACGTATCAAAGTACGAATCGAGGGTTACAAATGGTCGAAGTAGGCGGAGCGTTTAGGTTGGCAACGAAAGCTGAACATGCAGATTACATGAAAAAGTTAGCTACTTCACCGCTCCACTCTGGTCTATCACAAGCAGCCCTTGAAACCTTAGCGATTGTCGCATACAAGCAGCCCATCACAAGAGTAGAAATTGATGAGATTCGTGGCGTGAAATCAGAAAGAGCTCTGCATTCACTGAACTCGAAATTGTTGATTAAGGAAGTTGGCCGTCAACCAGGTACAGGCCGTCCGATTCTCTACGGAACAACGAGGCAGTTCCTTGACCATTTTGGATTGAAGCGTCTAGATGAACTTCCTCCGTTGCCAGAGGATATTACAGATGATTCGATTGAGGATGAAGCGGATCTTTTCTTTAAAAACATGGAAGAAGTACTGTGAAAAATCTTGCCACAATTGTTTGTGGTAAGATTTTTTTTTAGTGGGATTTCGCCATCGTTTAGTCACACAATGATAAGAATTGTTGTATTTAACATTTACGCAATAAATTTCTTTAAGGCCAAGTTCAGATCTGTTTTATTCATTCATATGATAGCGTGATGGATTAAAAGGAGGCTATATCATGAATCATGGGCGAGGCATTGTCGAATGGGCAGAAGAGCTTAAGTACATTTGGAATGAACATAGCACAGTAATTGAAGAGCAAGTTGGTGTCGGTAGAACTAGACCATTTGTGCAATCATTAACATCATTGTTAAATACATTAGAGCGAACACCTTTACATGCAGACGAACAAGAAGTAGAGCAAGCGGCTTGGAGAGTGTATAATGCCTGGAATAATATGGGAGAATGGTCTGAAAAATATGAGCGAGGTGAGAATGGGTCGGTACCTATAGGTGGACACACATTGCCTCCATTAACGTATTCATACGATGCGCTTGAGCCGTATATAGACGCTGAAATTATGAGGCTACATCATGATAAGCATCATCAGAGTTATGTTGATGGGCTAAACAAAGCAGAGATTAAAATGCAAGAAGCACGAGAAACGGGCAACTATGAATTGATCAAGCATTGGGAAAGGGAAGCAGCGTTTCATGGTGCTGGCCACTACTTACATTCCATTTTTTGGGAGGTTATGAATCCTAATGGCGGAGGGATTCCGGGTGGTGAACTGTTAGAGGCGATTGAACGAGATTTTGGTAGTTTTGAGAAGATGCAAGAACATTTTGCAGCTAGTGCTAATGCGGTAGAAGGTAGTGGATGGACGATGTTAGTGTGGTCGCCACGGGCTCGTAGACTTGAAATTTTACAAGCGGAGAAACATCAAAACTTATCCCAGCAAGATCAAGTTCCCTTACTCGTATTAGATATGTGGGAGCATGCTTACTATTTACAATATAAAAATGAACGCAAACCTTATATTTCAAATTGGTGGAACGTTGTCAATTGGCCCGAGGTAGAAGCTCGTTTTGATCAAGCGCGACAATTAAAATGGGAACCATATTAACAGAAGAGCCAAAAGGATAAGTGTACTCGCTTATCCTTTTGGCTCTATTTCCTCTTGAAAAAGGGAAATGAAGTAGTCTTTTAAGTCCCTGATTCTTCTAAATTCTGGATAGTGATCTGTACCTGCGACAAGGAGTGCAGCGCGTGTGTCATCTTGATGGAATCCACCGTGCTCACCACCGCCATAATGAACAGGTGCATCTTCTGTTTTTAACGTATATCCAGGTCGTGCTGTGACGATTAGTGCCGCGTCTTGGCTCTTAAGGGCGGAATCCATTTGCTCAAGACCATCTGGGTATTGACCAAACGTTATTGTCTTTTCTTTATCATTTAAGGTCAGGTCTAATACGTTTGGATCACCTTCAAGATGCCATGTTTGTCCATATTCATCAGTCCATGGTCCGTTAGGTGTGAATGTCAACGTGTTTTGTACGTGGCTAGATTGAATCAACGTTCGATTATTTTCACGCCATGCAATATGGTCTATGCGATCATCATTTAAAAGAGGATCGGCTATTTCTTTTAGGTGAATATTTGGATTGATACGATGAATGTAGGCCATTCGATGATTATTAGCAATGATTAGATCACTATTTTTGGGTCCATCTAGTAATTCTGCTATTGACCATGGCTCAAGCAACGCTTCAAGTTCAATTGCGGTATGCTCTCCTTTGTCATGTAACAATACTTGATTATGATCACCGAGAATAATAAAAATCGTATCTTCTAGCGCTTGCTCCCAACTATCATAGCTATTTAAGATCGTTTGTAGTTGATAATCAGCTCTTGCAAACCCATCAAGGTAATGAGGGCCATGAACATGAGCTTCTGTATCAAAATCAGGAAGGAACGCCATCAAAAAATCTGGTTGTTGTTCCGATTGAATCAATGATTGCACAACGTTGACAGAATATTGATCATTCAAACCGTATTTTTCATATAAATGATCAGGTAATGATCTGTCTTTAACTGCATCTGGCTTCACTAATTGTCCAAATGAAAGTAGGTCGGGTCCTTTGGTGATAATAGATTTCTCCATATGTAACGATTCTGAGACAAACGGTGGTACATGTAAGATGTGCTTTTTTGGCCCGCGATACAAAAGCATATTCACAGAACCTGTTGATCTGTTTTGCTTAGCTAGTTCATCATAAATCGTGTCAATTTTTGGATTAAGGTGGAAGTTATTTAAATGATTTAACCCGTCTTGTACAACTTGTTTTGTTCCTAGTTTTAACGTTCTAGGAATCGTTGAACCATAATCGACTAACCGCTCTTCATTGGGGTGATACCAAATCAAACCTGGCACGTGGTGGGCGTTAGGGCCGACACCGGTAAGCAAAGAGCTTTCAATCACGACAGACATTGAAGGAAAAGGCGCAATTAAATCATCAAACACCTTTCCGTTTTCTTTTAAAAAGGCGAGGGCTGGTGTTCTTCCTTCTGATATCCCCTTATCAATTAACTCGCTTGTCATGGAATCAATCATCACGACCATCACTTTTTTGCCCGTATTCTCACTTGCTTGGATTGTTGCTCCTTTAGTCGATGAATCAGACTCTTTTACACAACTACATAAAAAAAGGATAATTAGAAGACTAATGAATATTCGATACCACATAATTTAGCCCTTCTTTCTTTCATACGTTTGGATTTCAAACCCATCCCCGTCTAACCATTCTGCATAGAGAACCGCTTTAACACTTGGAATGCTCCGTTTTAACAATTCTTGCTGAAGCCACTCTTCATTTTTATTTAGTGAAGCTAAACTATCGGGAATGAGTTCTCCGTCTAAAATAAGCAGAGTCGGCAATGACACCGATTTTTCTGGAATATTTAGGTCTTGATTTATTGGGCTGTCATAAGGCTGCTTTCTCAATACACTGACTGAGCCATTCGTCTCTAAAATGCCATATTGCACTTCACGGACAGAAAAGACACTTTTCTCGCGTAAAAGGTGTTGCAATTGGTTTAGGTCGAGCTTATTTTTCCGTAATTCCTCATATTGGATTTTCCCCTCGGAAATGACGAGAGCAGGGGTGCCTTCTAATAGCGCACGTGACCCTCTAAATTTTTGAGTGATGATTTCAATAAAATAAATCAGAGTACCCCAAAATGCAATCGCAAAGAGGACATATTGTAATCCAATTTCTCGGTCATAAATGGCATTACCGACAAGCTCCCCTAATACTAGAGCTGAAATAAAGTCAAAAGGAGTGAGTTGTGTGATTTGGTTTTTCCCTAATACCTTTGTTAAAAATAATAAAGCGAAGAAGCCGACAAATAACTCAGTGGTCAGCGATACGAAATCTGTGTGCACAGCAATACCCCTTTACCTAAGATCATTTATAGTTTGAGCAGTTGCGCCTTTATTTATTAATGGTGAGTAAGAGTTGATCAAGCTTTCTTACTAATTGAATTGAAGCGAGATGAAGTTGAGCTAATTCAGAGTTAGATTGAGCTTTGCTGCCTTTGAAAATTCTTTTGTACTGCAACTGATCTGTGAGCCAGTGTTTCGTCACGTAGTTTTCAAAAAGACTAAAAAATGAGTGTAACGCTATAACTTCTGTAGGTGTAAAGCATTGTGCGACTTCATCCGCTGTTAAGCTGTGATCGGTCGGTAATGATTCAATCAAGCGTGGATGAAGGTCATCGATTTGTTTCGAAACTCCATCCCTTATTTGAAAAGCGATCATTAAAATATGCGTGCGACGCTCGTCCATAAGAGACTCGTGATGTTGGTTGTGTATGAGGTTGTTTGCTTCTGTCAGGCTTGTTTGAATAGATTGAATACGCTGGCTTAGTTTCTTCTGGTTTAGAAAAATCATGATCACCAATGCGGTGTTTACAATGAAGATAGAAAGTAGGGTAATTTCTGTTATTAACATGTATGACTCCTGTTCATGTAAATATCGTTTACAAATTTTGTATGTAATAAGTTACGTTCATTTAATTCATTCTATAAAGGAATGTTACTTTAAAAAAGGAGTGTTTATATGACTGTTGCAAATAAAATGAAGCAAACTCTAGCTGGATTAAAAAGTGCTCAGGCAAGTCTAGAAACATTTGCGCTAGAAACAGATAACGAACAAGCTAAGCAATTGTTTCAGCAAATGGCTACACAAACTCAAGGTGTTGTAGATGGGTTAGGTCCACGCCTTCAAGAAATAGAGCAAGAAGAACCACAGTATAAACAATAACGAAACTTGGAGGCTGGGACAAAAGTATTTTAACTTGAGGAATTCCGAACATTATGGTTGTTGCTTATGTAACCGCTCCTGAAATATACTTCGCTTTTCGCGGGAAGCTGCTGAGCCTCCTCGTGCTTCGCACTGTGGGGTCTCACCGTTGCTTTTCATCCCGCAGAAGTCTACGTATATTTCATCCGCTAAATTAGCGCTTCGTTCGTATCCAGGGTTACACACTTTAGTTATGTCCCAACCTCTTCTACATACATCATTGTAACAAATAGGAAGGAGTGATTGGTATGAAGAGAATGATTTTTCTTCTCATAGTTATGGTGTGCTTCGTTTCGGGGTGTGGAGGACAAGCGAATACTGTAAAGCCTCTTCAAATTGGCAATGAAGCAATTGTTTCACAACAGGATGCTGATGAAGCTAAACAAATTGTGTTAGCGATGGATGAAGTTTTAGAAGTCAAAGGCTTAACACATGATCAAAAAATATATCTTTCACCAAGAGTGAAGCAGTTTGACCGGCTACATCTTAATGATATTCGCAAGAGGTCTCATGCAAGTGTAGCGAAACGATTTCCAAAACATGATATTTTTCTATCTTCCGATAAAAAGATCTATATGGAGTTAAAGAGGTTGGAGACAGAATTAAAGAATAGAGAGATCAGTGAAAAACGATTAAAAGAAGAGCTCGTTCAACTCGAAGATAAAATGAAAGGTTAAGGAGGGGAGAATATGTCATCGAGCAAAGTAAAAAATAGTAGTCCGACACAGCAAGAGTATCAACGCTTGGCAAAAAAACATGAGTTAAAAAGGCCAGTAGGTAAAAACTGCATTCGAGCATTTATCATTGGTGGATTGATATGTGTGTTGGGGCAAGGCATTCAAGTTATATTCTATACATTTTTCGATTTTACGGAACGAACGGCTGGAAATCCGACTGTTGCTGTGCTCATTTTTCTTTCGGTTTTATTGACTGGTTTTGGGGTGTATGATCGCTATGCCCAGTTTGCTGGTGCAGGGACAGCTGTTCCTGTGACGGGATTTGCGAACTCTATTGCTTCAGCCGCGATTGAACATAGAACGGAAGGATATGTGTTGGGCGTTGGGGGAAACATGTTCAAACTTGCTGGCTCAGTTATCGTATTTGGGACGGTAGCGGCATTTGTTATTGCTCTTATCAAAACGATTCTAATTCAGTGGGGAGGGTTGTAAATGTTAATTGGACACCAATCATGGACATTTGATAAAAGGCCAGTCATTCTCTCGACAGGAACAGTAGGAGGACCATTTGAAGCAAGAGGTATGTTGGCAAATGATTTTGATTTGCTTCATGAAGACCTTTGGTTAGGACAAGATTCCTATGAGAAAGCACAACGGGTATTAGTAGAGGAATCTGTCACCAGAGCGATTGAAAAAGCTCAGTTAACGAATGGAGACATTCAATTTATGTTAGCTGGAGATTTATTAAATCAACTTACTCCATCAAGCTTTGCTTGTCGTGCGCTTTGTATTCCTTATCTAGGGATGTTTGGTGCCTGTTCAACATCGATGGAAGGATTGGCTTTAGCGGCTTTTCTTGTGAATGCTAATGGGGCAAAGCATGTCGTAACAGCAGCGACGAGTCATAATGCAGCAACAGAAAAACAATTTCGTTATCCTACAGAATACGGCGGACAAAAGCCACCAACTGCGCAGTGGACAGTAACGGCATCAGGTGCTGCAGTGATTGCAAAAGAAGGCAACGGGCCTGTTGTGACATCAGCAACGATTGGAAAAGTGATTGATATGGGTTTGTCAGATCCATTTAATATGGGAGGAGCGATGGCGCCTGCAGCTGTTGAGACCATCGAATCACATTTTCGCGATTTGAACTTGCCAACAGATCATTACGATTTAATTGCCACAGGCGATCTAGGTCGAGTAGGATTACCGATAGCGAAAGAAATGTTAGCTCAACGTGGTCTCGTCTTCGCAGAAGGTGTTTTTCAAGATTGTGGGTTGATGATCTACCGTGAGGGTCAGCCAGTACTCGCTGGTGCGAGTGGGCCAGGTTGTTCAGCATCAGTCACATATGGTCATTTAATAAATAGAATGAAACGTGGAGAAATCAAGCGAATGCTTATTGTCGCAACAGGTGCACTGTTATCTCCATTATCTTTTCAACAAAAAGAAACGATTCCATGCATCGCGCATGCCGTATCGATCGAAGCAAGTGGGGTGAGCGTATGATATTTCTATGGGCGTTTATCGTTGGAGGTTTGATCTGTGTGATTGGACAACTTCTAATAGACGTTGGGAAATTAACACCCGCTCATACGATGAGTACATTAGTAGTCGCAGGAGCTATTTTAGACGGTGTTGGGTTATATGAACCTTTAATTGATTTTGCAGGAGCGGGTGCGACAGTTCCGATTACTAGTTTTGGTAATGCCCTTGTTCATGGGGCGATGGCAGAGGCGGAGCAATACGGAATTGTCGGAGTTATCACAGGAATCTTCGAAGTAACAAGTGCAGGGATATCAGCAGCCATTATTTTTGGTTTTCTTGCCTCACTTGTATTTAAATCGAAAGGGTAGGTGAATAGTATGTCAGTCGCTGGACAAGTGAAAGGAACTCTTTTTTCATTAAAAGGAATTGAGGCAACTTTATCTAAATTAGCGCTGCAATCGGTTGATGATGAAGCGCAGCGGGTTTATCATCATGGGGCATTGAAGGTACGAACGATTGTTAAGGAAATGGAAGATCAAGTGATGTTTTTAGAACGTGAAGAGCCACAATATAAAGGAAATTAAGGAGGGATTGTATGCCTGGATGGCTTGAGGTTGCGAGTAGAAGTATTGGTGTTCTCATTCTTTTATTTATGTTCTTTCGTGGATTTATAAGAAAGCCAGTGGGAGAATGTTCCTCGTTTGAATTTTCATTAGTAGTCGGGATATCAATCATCGGGGCCATAGGAGCCTTTAATTTGCAAATCCCTATTGCTTTTGTTTTAGTTGCTTTATTTGTATGGGGCAGTGTTGCAATAGGACTTTCTGTAGCTGTTGAGAAAAGTTCGAAGCTTAGGACATTTATGTACGGTCGGGGTATTCCGATGATGAAAGACGGGAAAATTCTCGAAGATAATATGTCCAAACAACATGTGACAACAGACGAATTGTTAAGGAAATTACGGTCAAAAAATATCTTTCAAACTTCAGATGTAGAATTTGCTGTATTAGAATCGAACGGTGAATTAAATGTGTTATTAAAGTCAGAAAAACAGCCAGTCAACCCATCTACATTACAAATGAATGTCGCGCAGACAAAACAACCAGAGACAATCATTAAAGATGGCGAGATCATGGATGAGCCACTTGCTACACGAGGATTAAATCGTGAATGGCTTCATACAGAATTATCGAAACTAGATGCTTCCGTTGAAAATGTTTTTCTAGCTCAGGTCGATCGAGATGGTCAGTTAAATGTTGATTTATTTGATGACAAAATCACGGTTCCAGAACCGACGGAACTTGCGTTGCTTGCAGCGGGGCTGAAAAAAGTACAGGCTGATTTTTCGATATATGCACTTGATACAGACAATGAGCAATCAAAAAAAAGATATATATGGTGTGAAAAAGAAGTCGCTCAACTCATTGACACGTTAAAACCTTATACGAATTAATGTTGCACGAGCTCATAGCGATCATCTTTTGATGAATAAGAGAGCTGAAGATCTCCCTCATGTGTAATCGTGCATAAAAATATTTTTTCAAGTCGAATCACTCCCATATTTTCAAGGCGTTTTTGGAGTGATTCTTTCGTAATGTCTAATTGCTTCAATACCTCCTCACGCATTTCCCCTTCAATAATGACTGGATATGAGATACCAAGGTATTTCTTCTTCAAATTTAGGTCCTCCAAGCTCGGTGTTGCTTTATTAGGCTTCTTTTGCACACTAATATCTCCATTGGCTTCAATGATCGCTAAATGAACATCTCCAATATCAAAGACACCCTTTTGTCTCAGCATTTGCAGGACATTATCGATGGAATAACGAATTGCCGTGACATTATCCACTAGCATCTTTCCTTCCTTGACGACAACAGTCGGTTCAAAGGTAATCCATTTACCGAAAGGGCGATGACGAATCACTGAAAATGCAACGGCTTTTTGAAAGAGAGCAATGATGACAATGGCATAAGCTGTATGAATATGACTTACGTTTGGATCAGCAATATCAGCACCAGTGACAGAGGCTAGCGTGACAATGACCAAAAAATCAAATATAGGCACTTGACCGATCGAGCGTTTCCCCATCGTTAATGTCATGAATAGTAACAAAGGGAGTATGGTGAAGATGCGACCTGTAACAATAGCTAACTCTTGGAAAATCATCTTTACTCCTCCCAATTTAAAAATAGAGATCAGCCATTAGTATGTTCTCTAATTGGTAATGATATGCAAAGCGAAGGGCCCTACCATAAGAATCGCACATATCTAAGGTTGTCTTGCATAAACTTGTCTTACAGATATTTAGGTTAGATTGCTTCAGAAAAAAGCAGATAACTAGACGAGGTGGGGATCATATATGATAAAACGCGTGGTTTATGTAGGCCTTATAAGTTTATTCTTATTTTCATCAATGCTAACGTCATCAATCGAAGTCGATGCACGTAATTTCTCTGTATCTGCACAGGCCTCTATTTTAATGGAGCAAGAGTCAGGGCGAGTGTTATATGAGAAAAATGCACGCGAGCCACTTAGGATAGCCAGTATTACAAAAATCATGACAGCTATTTTAGCGGTTGAATCCGGAAAAATGAAGGATGTTGTGAAAGTTTCTTCGAATGCTGAAGGCACAGAAGGTTCATCGATTTACCTTAGGGCAGGAGAAAAAATCTTACTTGAAGATCTTGTCTATGGATTAATGCTACGAAGTGGAAATGACTCTGCTGTTGCCATTGCTGAACATGTAGGGGGAAGTTTGGAAGGCTTTGTTTATTTAATGAACGAAAAAGCGAAAGAACTCGGAATGTCAAACACACTATTTCAAAATCCACATGGACTAGACGACCACGAGGACCATTACTCCTCGGCTTATGACATGGCAGTCCTAACGCGCTATGCTATGAACCATCCGACGTATCAAGAGATATCATCGACAAAAACACACCGAGTTGAGGGAGATCAGATTCGTGTATGGACGAATAAAAACCGTTTATTAACAGAATTGTATCCTCATTCAACGGGTGGAAAAACGGGCTTCACAAAGCGTGCTAGACGAACACTCGTGTCAACAGCGAGTAAAGATGACCTTGACTTAATTACAGTGACACTTAATGCACCAAGTGATTGGCATGATCATATGAATCTATTTAACTGGGCATTTGATACATTTAAATTAGAGACATTGGTAAAAGAGGGTGAGTTTACTGAAGTGGAGGATGCTTTTTACAAAGGACATATTTTTAGTTCGTATGCCTTTGAATACCCACTTGCAAGCAATGAAGTCGACCAGCTCGATAAGCGTGTAACATTGTATACCCCACCAACTGAAGATAAGCGGGAAGGATATATTCCACCTCAACCAGTTGGGAAAGTTGAGCTTAGCCTAGCAGCAGAAAGAATTGGTCAGGTTCCGCTCTATTATGATGCTCCTGAAGGCGAACAGAAAAAAGGATTTTGGTCGAGATTTTTAGGAGTTTTCCAGATCACGCTTGGGGTGAGGTCGGGTGATTAATAAAATTTGGGTGGGGATGCTCGTCATCGGCATACTATTTGCGGCTGTAAACGGTAGGATGGAAGAAGTAAATGAAGCGATTTTTTCGGGAGCAAAAGATGCAGTCGCTATTTGTATCGGCCTCATTAGTATTCTTGTGTTTTGGTTAGGTTTGATGAAAATCGCTCAAGTTGCAGGAGTGCTCAAAGGGTTAGCGAAAGTCATGCGACCACTTGCAACAAGATTATTTCCGGAAGTTCCAGCTAATCATCCTGCAATGGGTTATATTCTCTCCAATATGACAGCCAATTTATTTGGTTTAGGCAATGCAGCGACGCCGATGGGGATCAAAGCGATGGAACAGTTAAAAGAATTAAATGAAGGGAAAGACTCTGCTAGTCGTTCTATGATTACGCTTCTTGCGATAAATACAGCAAGCATCACCCTTATCCCGACAACGGTCATTTCCATTCGAATGAGTTACGACTCTGTTTCACCAACAGAGATTGTTGGAACGACGCTCTTAGCAACAACCTGTTCGACTGCGGGAGCGATTTTGATTGATCGATATTTTTATTATCGGCGACTGAGAAAGGGGAGAGCCTAATTGGGTGCTTTAACCATCATCTCCATATGGTTCATACCTGTTCTCATCGGCTTCATTCTTGTGTATGGGACGTATAAAAAAGTACCGACATATGAAACCTTTGTTGAAGGAGCAAAAGATGGATTTGGGATGGCAATCTCGATCATTCCCTATTTAGTAGGGATGCTTGTTGCAATTTCTGTCTTTCGAGCCTCGGGTGCGATGGAATTTCTCATAGAATTAATGAAGCCTATGCTAGAAGTGGTTGGGGTTCCATCAGAGATCGTTCCATTAGCGATGATCAGACCAATATCAGGAACTGGAGCACTTGGGATGACGAGTGATTTAATCGCGACGTATGGGCCGGATTCATTTATCGGTCGACTAGCATCGACAATGCAAGGTAGTACGGATACAACATTGTACGTATTAACGGTTTACTTCGGGGCAGTTGGCATTAAAAAGATGGGAGACGCGTTAAAAGTAGGGTTACTAGCAGATTTAGTTGGAATTATTGCTTCGATTATTATCGTGACGATTGTTTTCGGTATGTAAAAAGGTATAAATTTGAGTCTAACTTCCAAATAATGAAGGAAGTTAGACTTTTATATTGGATTAATTTCTAAAATAACCATTTTATTGAATGGTAATGGTGACAAAAAAATGAACGCTCAAGTTGAATGACGTCTTCTGCTTGAGAATTACGATATCTGAGAGTATGATGGTAGATGAGGTGAAGGAATAGAATGGAACGTTTACAGAAAGTTATTGCACAAGCAGGAATTTCGTCAAGAAGAAAGGCAGAGACCTTAATTTCTGACGGCAAAGTTAGAGTGAATGGAAAAGTAGTGACAGAACTTGGTGTGAAAGTAAATGCACATAAAGATGAAATTGAAGTAGAAGGCGTACCAATTGATCGCGAGACACCCGTTTATTTTCTAATGTACAAGCCCCAAGGTGTTATCTCGAGTGTGAAAGATGAAAAAGGTCGCAAAGTTGTAACAGACTTCATAGATGTCGAGCAACGTGTCTTCCCGGTTGGTCGTCTAGATTATGATACATCTGGTTTATTATTATTAACAAATGATGGGGATTTTGCTAATCAACTTATGCATCCAAAATTTAAGATTGAAAAAGTGTACGTTGCCAAAGTACGAGGTATACCGACGCGTGAAGAGATCAAAAGATTACAAGATGGTGTGATGTTAGAAGATGGGAAGACTGCTCCTGCAAAAGTGAAAATCATGTCATTTGATAAGAAGAAACAAACGGCGATTGTTCGCATTGTTATTCACGAGGGGAAAAATCGTCAAGTGCGTCGGATGTTTGATGCGATTAGTCATCCTGTCATGAAGTTGAAGCGTGAGCAATATAGCTTCTTAAACTTACACAGCATGAATCCTGGTGATGTGAGACCACTTAAGCCAATTGAAGTTAAGCATTTGCGAGAACTAGCTTTCACGAAACCGTCATAAAAGAAAACGTTGTGCGTCGCCCATACAGCTATAATAGCAGTATCGGGCAAATTGATTTGTGTAGAAAAGGGGAGAAACATACAAAATGAAGCAAAAACGATTAATCATGCGTACGTCTATTCTTGCTGTGATTGCAATCGCCCTTGCCTATACGTTTTATTCCAACTTTATTGCAGATCATAGTGTTGCTAGAGCGGGAAACGATGCGATTAACTTCGCCGTGGTTGACCTTGAAGGAGAACGTATTGAGTTAGAGGATTATAAAGGAAAAGGCGTTTTCTTGAATTTCTGGGGAACGTATTGCCCTCCTTGTGTGGAAGAGATGCCAGTAATGGAAGATCTTTATCGTGAATACAAGGAACAAGGTGTCGAAATAATCGCTGTTAACGCTAATGAAACAGATGTTGTCGTTAAGCAGTTTGCTAATCGCTTGAACTTAACATTCCCTATTGCCATCGATAAAGGTAGACAAATCATTGATGCTTACGGCATACGTCCTTTACCAACGACGATTTTAATCGATGAACATGGTGAGATTGTTAAAGTCCACACCGGTGGAATGAGAGAAGCTCAAGTTAGGGAATTTTTAGAACAAATAAAACCAGGTACTTAATTGAGGTGTAAGGCATGAACAAGGTAACCTGTGAATGTGGGCATCAAAATCCTCATGGTACAGAAATATGCGAATCATGCGGAAAGCCAATCGAGGAGAACGACACCCAAAAGAAACTTCTTGATATGAAGTATGAGGGTGTGGCAAGACGTTCACAAACATACACAACTACTATCATTGATAAAATATGGATGTTCTTTTCGAGTGTAAAAGTAGGGATCTGGATTATCGTTCTGACACTACTAGCATCCTCACTTGGAACGATCTTTCCACAAGAAATGTATATTCCACCGACGGCGGTTGCGTCGATCTATTATGCTGAGGAATACGGATATGCGGGGGAGATTTATTATTTACTAGGTCTTCACAATTTGTATAGCTCTTGGTGGTATATGTTACTCATTGCAGCTCTTGGTGTTTCTATTATTATTGCCAGTCTTGATCGTGCTATACCGTTACATCGTGCTTTAAAAACACAAAGAGTGACAAGACATGCTAATTTTATGAAAAGACAGCGTGTGTTTGGTACATCATCAATTTCGAGTGAGGAAGTCGACGAAACGTTTGCAAAGGTAAGACAACGACTAGAAGAGAAAAAATACAAGATTGCTGAAGAAAATGGAAATCTTGTTGCTGAAAAAGGTCGTTTTGCTCGTTGGGGCCCTTATGTGAATCATGTCGGTCTTATTATTTTCTTAATTGGTTGTATGTTGCGCTACTTCCCTGGGATGTACATTGATGAACATGTGTGGGTCCGAGAAGGAGAAGAAGTCGTTGTTCCGGGTACCGACGGTCAATACTTTATTGCTAATGAACGTTTTATGATAGAAACATATGATGAAAATGATGAGCGTTTTAGTGAAGCAATTGAGCGTTCAGGTAATCCTGTCATTAGTAATTTCCAAACGGATGCCGTGTTGTATGAACGTACGGAAGCTGAGACTGTGGGAGAACGAGGAGAGTTAGTAAAAGTAGCTGAACACCCTATTCGTGTGAACTACCCACTAAGTTATGATGGATTTAATTTCTATCAACTTAGCTACAAACTTAATGAATTTAAGACGATGAGTTTTACATTAGAAGACAAAGAAACAGGGGACACGTTCGGGCGAATGGATATTGACCTTTATAACCCGCAACCAAGTTATGACTTAGGTGATGGGTATGAGGTGCGGATCCAAGAATACTTCCCTGACTATTTCTTGAATGACAACAATGTGCCTGCCACACGTTCAAGCATTCCTGATAACCCTGTATTTATTTTCAATATGATCACGCCAGAAACACCAGAAGGAGAAGTGAGTTTCGTCGGTATTAGACAGAACCTCGAACCACTCGGTGAAAATGATTATAAGATGACCTTTGTTGATGTAGAGACGAACAATGTTACCTCGCTTGGAGTCAGACGAGATCGAACAATTCCTATCCTAATTGTTGGTGGAGTCATCTTTATGTTTGGACTTATTCAAGGTGCTTATTGGGCCCATCGTAGAGTGTGGCTACAACGAATCAATGGAGAAGTGTGGATTTCAGGTCATACAAATAAGAACTGGTTAACACTTAGAAAAGACATTGACGAATCGATTCAAGAAACAACATTGGATCCACCGCTTGATCAGGTGGAAGAAGAAGAAAAACTGACAAAACAAATAAATAACACGGAAATGAAAAGCTAGGAGGGTTTAAAATGGCAGCTTTAAGTGGGAATTTACTCTACGTTGCCTTTTTCCTCTATCTTGCATCGACCATTGCCTTCGCTGTATCGGTAACAGGTAGGAAGTGGCGTGACAAGGCAGGAGAAGTAAAGGGAAATAAATGGGGAGCAATTGGCTTTATCTCGTCTGTTGCAGCATCTGTCTTTGCGATAGGGTTTTTTATTACAAGATGGATCCATGCTGGACATGCTCCTGTAAGTAATATGTTTGAGTATATGACATTCCTTGGTATTTCAATAGGAATTGCCTTTGTAATCATTTATGCTATTTATCGTTCGAATGTCGTTGGCATGTTCACATTACCACTTGTTATGTTGATCATTGCTTACGCCTCTTTGTTTCCAAGAGAAGTGGAGCCACTGATTCCAGCTTTACAAAGTAGTTGGTTGAAAATCCACGTCATTACAGTTGCTCTAGGACAAGGAATTCTAACGATCGGTATGGCAGCGGGTCTAGTGTATCTTGCTCGAACATTAGATTTCACGAAACGAAACCGCCGTACGTTTTCATTTGAATTAGTTATGTATTCATTAATTAGTTTATTAGGCTTCATTATCATTAGCTATACGTTCTCGGCCTTGAACTATGAGGCGAATTTTAACTATGTAAATGAAAATGATGTTGAAGTTCAAATGGAATATAACTTGCCTGCCTTAGTAGGTCCACATGAAGGTCAATTACTGACGGAAAATCGTATGGAACCATTCTTTAACGCACCAGCGATTATTCGAAGTAATGATTTAAATACAGTTATTTGGTCACTTATTACAGGACTGCTCTTATATGTAGTTCTAAGACTCGTTCTACGTAAACGAATAGGTGGAGCTATTCAACCATTATTAAAAGGTGTTAGCCCACAAGCGGTTGATGAAGTGAGCTATCGTGCGATTGCGATTGGGTTCCCTGTTTTTGCGCTTGGAGGATTAATCTTCGCTATGATCTGGGCTCAAATTGCTTGGTCACGCTTTTGGGGATGGGACCCTAAGGAAGTATGGGCTCTTATTACTTTCTTATTCTACGCAGCGTACTTGCATTTAAGATTATCTAGAGGATGGCAAGGGGAACGTTCTGCATGGTTATGTGTTATCGGATTTGGGCTTATTATGTTTAATCTAGTCTTTGTTAACTTAGTTATAGCTGGGTTGCATTCATACGCATAAGTCAATTGGACCCTCGATTTCATGCGAGGGTCTTTCTTTTGATCATTTGAATACATGTTGTTTTTTCTTTTTTTTCACAAGACATGCTACACTATCCTTATCGAACTTATTTGTACTTGCAGGAGGTTTTTTACATATGGAAAAAGAAGCGCGTATTTTAGTCGTGGATGATGAAGATCGTATTCGTCGTTTATTAAAGATGTATTTTGAAAGAGAAAACTATGAAGTAGAAGAAGCTGAAAATGGGGAAGAAGCATTAGAGCTGGCACTTAAAACAGATTATGACCTTATTTTACTAGATATTATGATGCCTGGAATTGATGGAATCGAAGTCTGTCAAGAATTGCGCAAAACGAAAGCAACACCAGTGATTATGTTAACAGCAAAAGGCGAAGAAACGAACCGTGTGCAAGGTTTTGAAGTTGGGACAGATGATTATATTGTCAAGCCTTTTAGTCCTAGAGAAGTTGTCTTACGTGTGAAAGCGCTACTACGTAGATCATCGACAACTAAATTTCTGCAGACCGATACACAAACTAAAGATGTTTTAGTTTTTTCTCACTTAATGATCGATAATGATGCCCACCGAGTTACGGTAGCGGGTGATGAGATTAGCTTAACCCCTAAAGAATATGAATTGTTGCATTATTTAGCACAATCCCCTGATAAAGTATTTTCGCGTGAGCAATTACTAAAGGATGTGTGGAATTATGACTTCTTTGGTGATTTAAGAACCGTTGATACACATATTAAGAGGCTGCGAGAAAAATTAAACCGAATGTCACCTGATGCTGCAGCGATGATCTCCACTGTTTGGGGTGTTGGTTATAAATTCGAGGCTGCGAAAGAATAATGTTTTGGCGGAGTGTTGTTGGTAAACTTTGGTTTACTATTTTGTTGTTAGTTTCAGTAGTTCTTTCCATTCTTATGGTCTTGCTGCTGCAATCATTTGAACGTTTTCATGTAAATGAGGCAGAATCACAATTAGTGAACCATGCAAACATGATAGCTGCTATTTTCGATGGCTATGATGAACAAGATGATGCATTAAGGACAATTTCACAGTATGGCTCTTCCTTTGAAACTCATGCGGTCATCTTCGTTGAAGGTAGAAAAGTTTGGGGAACGAATAATACGTCAAATGATGAAATTCATGCAAAATTATTTGTGACGAATCCAACGTTATCTCAAGTATTTAACGGCGAGCAAGTCGTTGCCACGGAAGAGGACTTTCCTTTTACACATGATGGTGAAATATCGAATACAGAAATGATGGTAGTAG
The DNA here is from genome assembly GCF_002797325.1 of Bacillus sp. FJAT-45037. GTDB lineage: Bacteria > Bacillota > Bacilli > Bacillales > Bacillaceae_D > Alkalihalophilus. The sequence continues at coordinate 1,125,119 of NZ_KZ454938.1, forward strand.
GTGTCCCTCTACAATCCGATGAGTTAGAAAATAGTGCGGTCTTTCTTTACCAATCACTATCAGCCATCGAAGAGACTTCAAATGAGACACGTCGAATTGTATATTTCTCTGCTGGAATAGCGCTTGTGTTAACGACGATTTTTGCTTTCTTCTTATCATCACGTATTACAGCTCCATTGCGGAAAATGAGGCAAGTAGCTTTAGAGGTGGCCGAAGGAAAGTTTAATACTAAAGTACCTATATTAACGCATGATGAAATTGGACAACTTGCGATTGCTTTTAACCGAATGGGTCGAGAGTTAAATCGTAACATTCATGCTTTAAATCAGGAGAAAGAACAACTGTCTCGGATCTTAGTAAGTATGGCAGATGGTGTCATTACTTTAGATCGTAAAGGGAAATTAGTTGTAACGAACCCACCTGCAGAACGATTCATGCAGTCATGGTTTTACGAACAAGGCATTGATGAGAAAGAGAAGACTGCATTACCACAAGCGGTTCAGCAATTGTTTGAACGTGTTGTATCGGTTGAAAAAGAACAAATGATTGAGCTTGATGTGCAAGGTAGAAGCTGGGCGATTTTGATGACCCCGTTATATGATCGAGAATATGTGCGAGGAGCAGTTGCTGTCATTCGCGATATGACAGAAGAACGTCGTCATGATAAACTACGTAAAGATTTTATTGCTAATGTTTCTCATGAGTTGCGAACACCGATTTCAATGCTTCAAGGTTACAGTGAAGCGATTATTGACGATATTGCTGGAACGGAGGAAGATCAGAAAGAAATAGCAAAAATCATTTACGATGAGTCATTGCGTATGGGGCGTCTTGTAAATGAATTACTCGATATTGCTCGAATGGAATCAGGGCATATCGAACTCTATTTCGATGAGATCGATCTTCACATTTTTTCTGATCGCATTGTGAGGAAGTTCCAAGGTTATGCTAAGGATGAAGGTGTCACTCTAAAATTAGATTTAAAAAGAAATGGGAAATCCTTCTCTTTTGATTCGGATCGAATTGAGCAGGTGTTAACTAATCTGATTCACAACGCCATTCGTCACACTGAGGCTGACGGAGTAGTCATATTAAAAATAAGACCATTTGAGAGTGCGGTTAAATTTGATGTGATTGATACAGGTTCAGGTATTCCTGAAGAAGATTTACCTTATGTGTTTGAACGATTTTATAAGGCCGATAAAGCACGTACGAGAGGGCGCGGAGGGACAGGACTTGGTTTAGCGATTGCTAAAAACATCGTTGATGCTCATAAAGGTCAAATTTCCGTTCATAGTAAAAAAGATGAAGGAACAACCTTCTCCTTCTTCATTCCTGATGCGAGACTAGAAAAAGAATCGGAGGAACTTCAGTAACAACACCTAAAATCTTTAAGTGAAAAGGTGGCAGTGAATCATTCACTGCCACCTTTTTTTATTAGTGTCCTAATGATTTTTAGAGGGAGATACAGATTGATTGATTTAATTCTTGCATGCTGATACTATATTAGAGTGTATTTTTTGTTAGGAGGCTAACCAATGTTTGAACGTGATGTTGAAAATAGAATAGGTCATCATATTGCGCTTTTATCGCACCGAATTCAAAATCGATACAATCAGAAGCTAGCGGAGTTCGACCTCACTGCTGCGCAAGCGAGAGTTCTTTATTTACTAAGTCATTATGGTTCACAAACGCAAGTAAATTTGCAAAAGCGTTTATATATAAAAGGGTCGACTATGAATGGCATCATTGAATCTCTTCTAAAAAAAAAATGTATTCAAAAGGTTAATAGTATAGAAGATAAACGAGCAAAGGTCATTCATCTAACACAAGCAGGAAAGCAAGTAGAAGAATCTCTTTGGAAAGAAACGGATGTATTCGAACATGAGTTAATGAGTCGGTTTACAAAGGAAGAAACCGCCTTGCTACTGTCGTGGTTACGAAAAATTGAAGATAACTTAGAATGTGAGGGGCGGAGTGCTCAATCTTAGGGGGAGAACAAATGAAACAAAAAAATCAAAGCGCGAGACTCGGGACTGAATCTATCCCGAAATTATTGCGTGATTTATCGGTTCCAGCAATGATTGGAATGTTTGTCATGGCGCTATACAATGTCGTCGATACGATCTTCATATCATACGGGGTTGGAATTGACGCTGTAGCTGGGGTTACGATCGCATTTCCTGTCATGATGCTTATTATGGCGATTTCTGCAGCGCTTGGAATTGGAGGGGCATCAGTTATCTCCAGACTTCTTGGAGAAAATAGAGGAAAAGAAGCCAATCAAGTATTTGGGACAGTGATTTCTTTAATTTTTCTTATTAGTTTATTAGGTGTGATTGCAGCTTTCACCTTTTTAGAAGAAATGCTCTTGTTGTTTGGAGCAAGCCCAGATATATTGCCATTCGCTGTGGACTACACATTTCCAATTCTAATAGGTACATTTTTCTTTGCTTTTGCTTTTGCCATCAATAATATTATCAGATCTGAAGGTAATGCAAAATTTGCGATGATGACCATGATTATTCCGGCAGTGATTAATATTATTTTAGATCCGATCTTTATCTTTGGATTAGACATGGGCGTAAAAGGAGCTGCGATCGCAACCGTGATTTCTCAAGCGGCTGTGACAGTTGTACTCCTTCACTATTACCTCTCAGGAAAAAGTACGATTGCGATCACGTGGAAAAATCTCGCTATTAAGTGGAGCATCATGAAAGAAGTCGTTTCAGTTGGTATTCCTGCTTTTGTCCAACAAGCTTCTGGCAGTATCATGATGATTGCGATTAATTCGATGCTCATTCAGTTCGGTAGTGACTTGTATGTGGCGATTTTCGGTATTATCCAACGAATTATTATGTTTACCGTCATGCCGATTATTGGTTTGCTACAGGGCATGATGCCAATCGTTGGATATAATTACGGAGCGAAGCAGTTTGACCGGATGCGAGAGACGATCTGGTTAACGATGAAAATGGTAATTATTTGTTCGGTCGCTGTTTTCATTTTGATGATGACGATCCCAGGTGTGTTTATGAGAATCTTTACAGCAGATCCAGTCGTGATTGAAGCAGGTTCGAATGCGATACGGATTATGTTCTTAGGTTTTTTTGTAGTCGGTGTGCAAGTGGTGGCTGGAGGGTTGTATCAGGCACTTGGAAAACCGAAGCCAGCTTTGATCTTATCTTTATCAAGGCAAATTTTATTCCTCATTCCACTCGTATTAATCCTCCCGCATTTCTTCGGAGTGAATGGTGTGTGGATCGCGTTTCCAATCGCTGATATTTTGTCATTTATTCTAGCATCGGCTTTACTTTATAAAGACCGAGATACGATGTTGGTCAAAGGAAAAGAAGAAAAGATGGATCAAGAACATATGATACCCGTATCGAATTAACGGACTTTTTCTGATGAGAAAAAATAAGTACTGTCACATCCTGATTATTCATGTATAATAAAGGTACTTATTACAATCTCATATAGCGTACATCTAGGTCACTCATATTTTATGAGTGATAATAGGGAAGTTGGTGCAATTCCAACACGGTCCCGCCACTGTAAATGCTAGATTGTTTCATTGATTCCACTGTCACTCCATGTGATGGGAAGGAGAAACAATTGTCATGCATAAGTCAGGAGACCTGCCTAGTTGTTTTTCGTGAAACCTTCGAGGAAAGGGGAAGCAGTCTAGGTTGTTCTATTATCTTTATGGAACTAGTTAGTACTACTTTTATAGTCTAAAGCACTCCTCATTTGAGGGGTGCTTATTTTAATTGGATATAAACCCAGTTCAAAGAAGTTTTACATCACTGCTTGAGAGAGGGATAAGTGAAATTACATAGTAGGAGTGGGTCAAATGTTAAAGAAGTGGAAATGGTTTTTAGTCACCCTCGTTATTGCAAGTATGCTAGCTGGTTGTGGCGAGACGAAGGTTTCGGAATCGGTTGAACCAATTGATTCAGAAGAAAACGAGCAAGTTGAAGAGGCTCCATCAGAATCGACTGCAGATGAGCAAGAGAATGGTCAATTTCCAAAAGTGGTGACGGATGTTTTAGGGGATGAAGTCACGATTGAACAAAAGCCAGAAAGAGTGGTTTCATTAATCCCAAGTGTCACAGAAACGCTGTTTGCTTTAGGTGAAGGAGACTATGTAGTTGGTCGAAGTGATTGGGATAATTATCCTGAGGAAGTCCTTGAAATTGAAAGTGTTGGGGACATGACATTTGATGTCGAGCGTGTTCTTTCCTTATCACCAGACCTTGTGCTTTCACATGAGTCTACCGCTTATAGCTCTACTGAAGGACTTGATCAAATCCGTTCTGCGGGCATTCCAGTTGTCGTGATTAATGATGCTAACTCGATTGAACATGTGTACAAAGCCATTTCATTAATTGGAGAGTCAACTGGTGCAGACCAAGAAGCAGCAGATATTATAGATGAAATGAAAGCAAGCTTTGCCGTAATTGAAGAAAAGGCAGCTAACATACCTGAAGAAGAACAAGTGAGTGTATGGATTGAGGTATCAGATGAATTATATTCAGCTGGTCATAACACGTTTATTAATGAAATGCTTCAAATGATCCAAGCAGAAAATATTGCAAGCTCAGAATCAGACTGGCCTCAATTTACAGAAGAACAAATTGTTTCACTGAATCCTGATATTATCATTACAACTTACGGATATTATGTTGAAAATTCGAGTGAGTTAGTGAAAGATCGAGCTGCATGGCAAGATGTGAATGCAGTAGTAAATGATCGAGTGTATGATGTGAACTCAGATGAAGTGACGCGATCTGGTCCGCGTCTTGTCAAAGGAGTAGAGGAACTTGCAGCAATCATCTATCCAGAGGTTTTTGGCGAATAACCATTTTATCGCCTATCTCATCGTCATTCTTTTTGCGCTTGTTGCAGCGATGATCAGTATCGGAAAGGGAAGTGTCGAACTTCCCTTCTCGACTGTTTTACTGATTATCCTATCTGAAGGACTACATATACCTATCGATGTCGAGTTAGAGCCGCTGTATATCAATATTGTGATGGATATAAGGTTACCTAGAACATTATTAGCGATGTTTGTAGGGGCTAGTTTAGCGGTTGCAGGAGCAGCCTTTCAAGGATTTCTTAAAAACCCACTTGCTGACCCGTATACATTAGGAGTTTCATCTGGTTCGGCAGTTGGGGCCGTTATTGTATTATTTTTTGGGATTAGCTTACCAGTAGTAGGGGCATTTACATTACCTTTTGTTAGTGTAATTACAGGTTTTTTAACTTTATTTCTTGTCATTGCTTTTGCTAAAGTCGTACAACGTTCTATGTCAGCAGAGACAATCATTTTGGCCGGAATTATCTTTAGTTCTTTTTTAGGGTCGTTTATCTCGCTAATGATTTCCTTAACGGGTGATGAGTTACGTCAAATCATCAATTGGCTGATGGGAAGTGTAGCAATGCGGGGATGGTCTCATGTTTTACTGATTATGCCATTCTTCTTGCTCGGTTTCTTTCTTTTATTTTTTAATCGTCAAGAGTTAAATGCACTCGCCTTTGGTGAAGAAACCGCTAGACAACTTGGTGTGAATTTGAAAGTCCGTAAAGTGATGATTTTACTTGGAGCAACCGTATTAACAGGTGGGGCAGTTGCTGTTTCTGGTACTATCGGATTTGTAGGTCTTGTGATTCCCCATTTAACTAGATTGATTTGGGGAAGTGACCATCGCCATTTAATTCCACTTTCAATGTTTGTTGGAGCAGGTTTTTTAGCCTTAACTGATTTAGTCGCGAGGACGCTATTATCGCCGACAGAACTGCCAATCGGTGTGATCACCGCGATGATTGGCGCGCCCGCTTTTGCCGTCATTTTGATAAAGCAACGAAAAACATTACGATAGAAAGGAGATGGACGATGTTAAAGGTAGAAAATGTGACGCTTAGTTACGGTACAAAGAAAGTGATTGACTCTGTCTCCTTTGAAGTGGGAAAAGGAGAAATTCTTGGGATTGTAGGACCTAATGGCAGTGGTAAGACAAGTTTACTTAAAGCAATAAGCGGAGCTTTTGAGCACATGTCTGGAACGATCACATTAAATGACCAGCCGCTCCATGCTTATCCTACTAAAGAGTTAGCTAAACGTATGGCGGTGCTCCCTCAACAGTCAGAAACTGCGTTCAATTATTCCGTATGGGATGTTGTTGCTCTGGGGCGTTATCCGTATCAAAAAGGCTGGCTTCAAGGCTTGCAAGCATCAGATAAAGAAGTGATCACGGAAGCTCTTCATCTGACAGGAACAGAGACCTTTAAAGATCTTCCCCTCCAAACGTTAAGTGGAGGCGAAAGGCAACGTGTATTACTCGCTAGGGCACTTGCACAAGAACCGGAAATTTTATTGCTTGATGAACCGACCAATCATTTAGATGTTGCGTATCAAATGAGTCTTTTAAACTCATTAAAACAATGGTCGTCTGAGAGAGAATTAACCGTCATTGCAGTGCTCCATGATTTGAATATGGCGAGTTTATATTGCGATCGATTGTTGCTTTTAGATGAAGGGCATACGATGGCATTAAATGCACCAAGAGATGTGATCAAAGAGGATCATTTAACAGAGGTTTATCAAACTGCCTTGACTTGTGGAGAGCATCCATCTGTCCCATCTCCATTAATTACTTTTATTCCAGAGTCTAACTACGACAAAAATCAATCCCTGATCGATCAACTATGCATCGACCGTACGGAAGAATCGATTAAATTTTCAAGTCCATTTAGATGGAAAGTTTTGTCCTCTGCCGTTTTAGGAGCTGGATTTAGTTGGCATAATACATTTGTGAATCGTCATGTTGATAAAAACTATCAATGTGATGATGTAGAAGCTGAATTTAAACAGTTCTTAGAAAGTAGAGGATTAAATAGCTCGGATGTATTAGGTATGCTGACAGCAGCGATGCTTGAAGATGGCGTGATTCTCCGATCGGAGCAAGAAGCGACTAAGACGTTAGTGATGGTCACTGCTGGTACATCAAATGCTGTCGATGCAGCAAGAGCTCACACACATCCTATTTATTCAGAGCAAGTTGGTACGATTAACACGTGGGTATTTATTGAGGGTAAACTGTCAGAGTCCGCCTACGTCCAAGCGTTGATGACTGTTACAGAGGCAAAAGGTAAAGCGTTACATGATGAGGAGATTTACGATCAAGAGACGAATACGATAGCTACTGGAACTTCGACTGACAGTGTCATGATTGCTGCAACACAGGTCGGAGAGGAATACCCATATGCAGGAACAATCTCATCATTAGGTAAAAATATTGCCAAACTTGTCTATGAAGCAACAAGAAGGGCGATCGATCGTTATAAAAAGAGATTACACCTATGATCGTTCTTCATCATTTAATGGCTATCACTTTAGCAATCATCATGGATCGAATTATAGGAGACCCACGAAACTTTCCGCATCCCGTGGTATATATGGGAAAGCTCATATCAAGCTTTGAAACAAATTGGAATCTTGGGAAGTATCGATTATTAAAAGGCTGGACCATGATGCTCATACTCATTGTAATAAGTGGTGGTGTGGTCTTCCTAATAGTTGATCTAGCCTACTCTGTTCATTTTGCTCTTGGCATCGTCACGGAAGCGTGGATCATCTCGACAACCATAGCAACAAAAGGGTTAAAGCAAGCGGCACAGGATGTGATGGAACCACTTGGTCAAGGTAAGGTTGAGGTGGCAAGAACGTCTCTTTCATATATAGTCGGACGTGATACAAATCAATTAGATGAAAGAGAAATGACACGTGCAACTATTGAAACAGTAGCGGAAAATACAAGTGACGGTATCACAGCTCCATTGTTTTTTGCCTTTATTGGAGGGGCACCATTTGCGATGGTCTACCGTGCTGTTAATACGGGTGATTCAATGGTTGGGTACAAAAATGAGCGCTTTAAGACGTTCGGTTATGCTGCGGCAAAACTAGATGATGCCTTAAACTGGATTCCGAGTAGACTGACGGGCTTTTTAATGGTTGTTACAAACCAGCCAGTCAAAAATCGAACGAAACGAGAGTGTGTCCGAATTCTAATTCGAGATGCAAAAAAGCATGTGAGTCCAAATAGTGGATGGGGAGAGGCTGCTGTAGCTTCTTTGCTTGGTGTTCAGCTTGGTGGAAAAAATACATATTTCGGTCAAGTATCAAACCGTGCCAAAATGGGCGATGCTCATTTCACACCACATCACACGCATATTGCCGCTGCGATATGTATTATGGAACGAACCGTTTTTTCGTTTACTTTATTTTTATGGATGATCGGAGGTGTTTGGATTGTCGTTACCTAATCATGGCGCCAACCCAGCACATTTAACGTCAGCTTTAGGACTGACATATGATCAACAGGCGCTTGATTTTAGTGTCAATACGAACCCATTTGGGATGGCTCCCGGGATTAAGTTATTAAGTGAAAAATTCATTGAATCCGCTTCCAATTATCCCGAACCATATGCTGAAACATTGACAAAAACCGTGGCTGTGGAATTGGGAGTAAATAAAACAGAGGTTTTAGTAGGTAATGGAGCAGCTGAACTGCTCTTTCATATTGCTCATTTGTATCAAGGAAAAAAAGTACTCATACCAGAACCAACATTCTCAGAGTATCGTCAAGCATGTGAGGCAAATGGTTGTGATATAGAAAGTTTAGTGTTAGATGAACCTTGGAAACTGAGAACAGATCATTTAGAGTCGCGACTAGAAGAAATAGATCTATTATTTATCTGCTCACCCAATAACCCAACCGGTGTCACTTATACAAAAAACGAAATGAATGATCTCTTGACGCTGGCGAAAGAACAACGGACAAAAGTTGTGATTGATGAGGCGTTTTTTGATTTTCAGGTTGATGAGAAGTCTGTTTTAGCCGAGGTCGATTTAAACAATGTGATTATAATACGTTCTATGACAAAGATGTACGGAATTGCAGGTGTACGGTTAGGCTATGTTATTGCAGATCAAACAACTATTGAGCAATTAAAGCGATTTCAGCCGCCGTGGAGTGTAAATGGCTTTGCTCAGAAAATAGGATTAACCTTGCTAGATGAGAAGCAATTCGTAAAAGATACAGCGATGAAAGTCGCCAAAGAGCGCATTCGGGTAAAAAGGGAACTTGAGCAACTAGATTTTTGTGTCTTTCCTTCAGTCGTAAATTTTTATTTACTCTCTGAAAAAAATAAACGAGATTTGCAGCCATTATTAAGATTTTTGATTCAGCATTCCATCATCCCTCGGCATACGTATTCTTTTATTGGGTTAGATGGGAAATACCTTAGACTATCTATTAAGCGAAGAGAAGAAAATGAACAGTTGATACACGTGTTAAAAAAGTGGAGGTTACTATGTTGATCTTCGTCACAGGCGGCGTACGAAGTGGAAAAAGTAGTTATGCGGAGTCATTAGCAATGTCGATGCAAACCGATCAAAGCCAAAAACTTTACTATATTGCAACAAGCGTAGCTGCAGACGATGAAATGAGAATTCGAATAAACAGACATCAACAAATACGCGAGTTGTCGTCATCTAATTGGCACGTCATTGAAAAGGCCTACGATCTTCAAGAGTTGCTACATCAGTTTAACGATCAAGATGTGGTTTTGATCGATTGTTTAACAACATTGTTGTCAAATGAATGGTTCGGTCGAGTTCAGGTAGAGATGAAAAAGTGGGACAACTTAGATTATCAAGTTTCAATGATCGTGAGGATAAAGGAGTTGCTAAAAATGTTAGCCGAAGCGAATTGGACAACGGTCCTTGTTTCGAATGAAGTAAGCTATGAAGCGAACAATGATGACTTGATACATACATATAAAAAAAGATTAGGTGAACTGCATCTCCATGCAGTCGAATGCGCTAAAAGAGCCATCTTCGTTGAATCGGGTATTCCTATGGTTATGAAGAAGAGTGAATAAGGTGAGAGGGGTTATGAATCAAGGAACGGTATTGGTTCGTGGATTTCGAGAGTCTTATTATGATACAGCTCTTCATGTGATAATGAGTCCCTCTCCAAGTATTTTCAGTAGAATGACTTTATCGTTATTGATGGAGAAGGCACAATGCGGATAAAGGTAAAAGAGCTTGGTTCAGGCTGCTTACTTGCGTTTCAGTTATTAACCACGATCCCCATTCGACTTTCACTTCAATGGAACGATCAACATGCTAGAGCCTCTGTAGCATGTTATCCCCTAACAGGGATGGTTCTAGGAGCGTTGCTTTTTTTTCAAGCATATTTATGGATGACGTATTCATCAAACTCTCCACTTATGTTGGTCGCTTGGCTACTCACATTCTCTATTATTTATTCGGGTGGCCTGCATTTGGATGGATGGTCAGACTTTAGTGATGCTGTATTTTCTAGACAGTCGATTTCACGTAAACTTGATATCATGAAAGACTCTCGTGTAGGAGCATTTGGGGTTCTTTCACTCATTCTTCTCCTAGGGTGGAGGTTTCTTTTCATGTATGAGTGGTTGCTACAATCTAAAGATCTTTATCTACTTTTCTTTATCCCTTTCATATCTAGGTTGTTAATGGGGGGTCAGATTATCCTCGGGACTTTTGCTAGAGAAGATGGAATGGCCGTTGCGTTAAAGCCAGCTCAAACACATTTATTAAAATGGGTGTACGGTGCTTGGTGTATGTTTTTACTATTGCTACTTACAGCATGGAGTAAAGAATTAATGATAAGTCTTATAATTGTTAGTTTGCTATTTTTTGTTGGATGGCTAATATTCTGTCAAAAGCAAATCCAAGGTATCACTGGAGATACGGTTGGTGCAGGCACAGAAGGGAGTGAAACCTTTTTATGGGGAGTCATTTGGATGTTATTCTCATTCGACATGGTTTAACCGCTTATAATGCAGAAAAAAGGTATCTTGGTCATCTTGATTTACCTTTAATTCTTGAAGGGGAAAGGCAAATCAATCAGATGAGATCGTCCTGTTCAGACTTTGAGGTCGAACAAGTTTTTTCAAGTGACTTAACACGATGTTTGCAAACGGCATCGCTATTGTTTCCTACGTCAAACATCCATGTAGAGTCAAAGCTACGTGAATATGATTTTGGTGATTGGGAAGGAAAACGGTATGAAGATTTAATGGATCAGTTGTTTTACCGAGCTTGGATTGATGACCCTATAGCCAATAAACCGCCAAATGCAGAAGGCTTTGAACACTTCTCATCAAGAGTATTAGCCGGTTTTTGGAATTGTTTAAGATCAATTGAAGAACAAAACGATTCCATGGTTGTGATCGTAGCACATGGAGGAGTTATTCGAGAGATTCTTACGAAATTAGCACCATCATCAAAATCTTTTTTTGAGTGGAAAGTAAACATCGGTAGCTTGTATCATCTACGTGGAGAGATGTTCGAACTAAGGAGGGGTGGACGATTCAATTCATTACAGGTGGTGCCTATCACGGAAAAAACAAATGGGTAAGGGAATATCTGCTGAAGAACGAATATTCAAACATAACGTGGTATAATGGATACATAAACCAGCTAAAAATAGATCAATTATTTAAAGATGATGGAGTTGTCGTTATTTTTGGAATGGAGCAGCTCATCAAAGAGTTACTAAATAACGGATCGATTGAAGAGTCGAGGGATTCGTTTCGTCAGTGGCTTCATTTTGGACTTGAGTGGGAAGCAAAGAACAAAGGATTTCAATTGCTTTTGATTGGTTCCGATATTGGTAAGGGGATTGTTCCAGTGAATGCGAGTGATCGTAATTGGCGAGATTTAGTCGGGTGGTGTTATCAAGACATTGTCAAGCAAGCTAAGGTCGTTCAATTAGTCTGGTACGGCTTAAATCAAGAGTTAAAAAACGAGGAGGAATAAAAATGAAATTATATACGAGAACGGGTGATGAAGGAAAGACGAGTGTTATTGGGGGCAGATTGTTTAAAGATGATGTTCGTGTTGAAGCATATGGAACAACCGATGAGTTAAATAGTTTTGTTGGTCAAGCCGTGACACAACTTGATAAGAAATTATTTTCAGATATTTTAGCAGAACTCGAAAAGATTCAACACGAACTCTTTGATTGCGGTGGGGACTTGGCGATGTTAACAGCGAGTGAGAAGCATCCATATAAAGCTAAACAAGAAATGGTTGATTTTCTTGAAGAGAGAATAGATGCCTACATTAAGGAAGCCCCAGCTTTAGAACGTTTTATTCTACCAGGTGGTGCACCTGCTGCAGCGACTCTTCATGTTTGTCGCACAGTAACAAGACGGGCAGAGCGTCTAGCTACGAAACTACAATCGGAGTCTGAAACAAATCCAATTGTTTTAAAGTATTTGAATCGACTGTCTGATTATTTCTTTGCAGTTGCTAGAGTCGTAAATGCGCGATTACATGTAGCGGATGTAGAGTACGAGAGAAGTGCACTAGTTTTTCGTGATGGAAAGCGAAAAGAAGACAAATAAAGAAATATTAAGATAAGTAAAATTAAACAAAAAGAGGCTTGGATATAAGAAAGTGTATAACTGGAAATCCGAACAATGCACAAAGTTAGCGCATTGTTTGGATTTTTGCTGTGTAAACACTGTGTCCTAGCCTCTTTTTTATTTTTGAAATGCGGATGGAAAATTCATACAAATGTTAAGGTGCACATAGAGTAGAAATGGAGTTGATAAAGGAGAGTGATACGATGAGGAAACGAACCATAGTGCTTAGTTCTTTCTTTTTTTTGATGACTGCTCAGGTAATTAACGCGGATGTTCAAGCTCTTGCAAAGAATCACGTTGAAAGTGTGTTACTTGAAGTGGAAGATCGTAACATACGGACACCTCTTATTTGGGAGATGGAACTATTTGATGATCAAGAGGTATCGATCAATACGTTACGACTGAATGACTTTGGATATATACCTGGTGTGGGTCTGGAATTCGATGAGGAGAGGCTAGAGCAGTTAGCAAGTGAACTCGCACAATCCATTGATCAACCAATGAAGAATCCATCTATAGATAAGGAGGGCAACATCACTCCAGGGCAGGCTCGAGTCATCCTAGCTGAAAGTGAGTTCGTAGACCAAGTAATGAGTGCTACGTATATGGATAAACAACTCATCTTGCCCATCTATGTGACAGAGCCAACCGTTAGTGAAAAAGAATTAAAAGGCATTGATTTGCATGAAATCGGGAGCTTTACGACTTATTTTAATGCAGGTGTTCAAGGGCGGTCTGAAAATGTTCGATTATCAGCAGAAGCAATTAGTGATTTCGTACTCGGTACAGGAGATCAATTTTCGTTTAACCAGGTTGTTGGAGAAAGAACGGTGGACCGAGGTTATCAGGAAGCAAAAGAAATTGTAAATAAAGAATTTGTGATGGGGATTGGCGGTGGTATTTGTCAAACATCTTCTACATTATTTAATGCAGTGGAAGCGGCAGGCCTGGAAATGGTTGAACGTTATACACACTCAAGAGAAATAGGCTACGTCGACTCCGGCCGTGATGCAACGGTGTCTTGGGGCGGGCCGGATTTTAAATTCATTAACCCTCATCCTTATCCGATAATTCTTCGTTCAGAGGTCTCTTTAGAAAGTGGAGAGATTACCGTTCGCGTGTTGACAAATGATAAATACAACCAACAGAGCTGAGTCTATTGACTTAGCTTTTTTTGTATTGAACAGATCCTTTTTTTCTATCCGCATAATTCTATTGCTTCCATTTCATACTAACCATATTAAAGAATATTACTGCATGGGGATGGGGAGTTGGATGCTTGTACGTTGGATGAAACAACGAATGAAAAAACAACCAGATGAAAACATCGAGAATGTAATTGACTTATTTAATAAGTCAAGCGATTACACAACGTTTAAAAAGACATTTTATGATCAGGAATATGAATGTAGTTATTTTAAGACGATGGTTGATCAAAATCGCTTAAATCAAGATGTTTTACCGTACCTTAACGACAGTGACTCAGCTGAGTTGTCATCATTGATCGACAGGGTTGCCATACCAGATAAAATAGTGACGTCAAAACCTGAAGAAGTTAGAGAGAAAGTAATAAAAGGATTTTTAATCATACGAAATATGCAGCATCCTAATGAAGTGGCATTAATTAATATAGGCATTGATTCAGATCGGGAGATTACGACCCCAGAAGTAGAGTTCAGTGTTGCGGGACCACAAGAAGCGTTTATTGAGTCGATTGATACAAATATTAATCTGATTCGAAAGCGGATACCTATTCCACAACTTCAAGTAAAAGAGTTTACACTCGGTAAGATAACAAAAACTCGCGTCGCCGTTCTTTATATTGATGGAATTGTCGATCAAGCGAATCTAGATACGATGTTGCAACGACTTCAAGACATTGAATTTGATCAAATTATTGATTCGAATAGCTTAGCTCAAATGATTACAGATCAGACGATGTCAATTTTCCCACAATTGATTAACACGGAGCGTCCAGAAAGGGTGTCGGCGGTTCTAACAGAAGGAAAAGTAGCATTCTTGTCCGACGGGTCTCCTGAGGGTGTATTTGGACCAGTGACGCTTGTTGAGTTCTTTTCATCATTAGAAGATTACTATTTACCATGGCAGATTGCAACGTTTGTACGTTTGCTAAGATTTTTCTCGGTGGCATTCTCTATACTTGCTACACCTATTTATGTAGCAGTGCTTACATACCACTATGAACTCATTCCAAGAGACCTGTTGTCTACGATTATGGCATCAAGGAGTAATATCCCTTTTCCACCACTACTCGAAGCGATTTTTTTAGAGTTAACGATTGAACTCCTTCGTGAAGCAGGAGCACGATTACCGACTAAGGTTGGTCAAACGATCGGTATCGTAGGTGGGATTGTTATTGGACAAGCATCGGTGGAGGCTGGACTTACGAGTAACGTCTTATTAATTATCGTGGCGCTCGCAGCTCTCGCCTCATTTACAACACCTGTCTATCAAATGGGTAACACGATTCGTCTAATACGTTTTCCGTTTATTATATCAGCGGCGTTATTAGGTGGAGTCGGTGTAGCTTTTTGTGGCTTATATACGATCGTTCACTTGCTACACTTAACCTCACTTGGACGTCCGTATCTAGAACCAATCTTTCCGCCACGTATAGCAGATTGGCGCGACGCTTTTATTCGAATGCCTTTTAGTTATATGAATTCAAGACCTGTGTACTTAAGACCACGGGACAAAGGGAGATTTAATTTTTTAAGGGCAAAAGAAAAGCACGATATTGATGAATGAATTGGTGGTGAACTGATGGATAAGCCAATAAAAGAACAGTATCTCGTTTCTGGTTTTTTAGTCTTCTTTTTAATACACGGCATGCAAATTGGTATTGGGATATTAGGCTTTCAACGTGGAGTCGTCAAAGAAGCGGGGTATGATGGGTGGATCTCTGTGATTGTGGCTGGTCTCGTCATTCACTTTATTATTTTTTGTATTTACATCTTATTAAAACGAGCGAACGGTGATTTGATTACAATTCATCGTCAAGTCTTCGGTAAGTGGCTCGGCAATGTCATCAGCTTTGTCATTTGTCTTTACTTTGTCGCATTAGGAGCCATTATCATACGTGCTTACATTGAGATCATTCAAGTATGGATGTTCATTGACTTACCAACATGGGTAATGGCGATCATAACGTTTGTATTGTTTTACTATTTAGTGTCAGGTGGTTTTAGGTCGGTTGTTGGATTAAGTTTTTTAGGGGTACTTATTCCCATTCCTTTGTTTATCTTGCTATTAATGCCTTTAGAATTTGCTCATTTTATTAATTTAGTACCGGTCTGGAAGCATACAATTGCAGAGATTGGGCTTGGAGCTAAGGAAACAACCTTAAGCTTTCTAGGCTTTGAGATTTTATTAATGTATTATCCGTTTTTAAAGCATAAAGAATTGACACAGAAATGGGCTCAATTAGGGGCAGCGACTACAACCTTTGTTTATACGGTTGTCATGCTTATCAGCTTAGCCTTTTATTCAGAAGAACAGTTAAATAAGACGATCTGGGCGACATTGACTCTCTATAAGGTTGTTAAACTTCCCTTTGTCGAGCGATTTGAATACATTGGGGTTGCCCTGTGGGTCCTTTTTATTGCGCCAAATATCGCAATTACATTATGGGCAGCTAGCCGCGGGGCGAAAAGAATCTTTCAGATGAATCAGCGGATTGCGCTTCTTATTGCCTTGATTCTCGTATTGATCATTATGATCATGCTCCCAACGAGGCAAGAAATTAGTCTTTTTGCATCATGGGTGAGTGAATTTGGGTTTTATTTTGTTTTTGTTTATCTTCCACTTCTCGTTATCCTACAAGCTATCGTTTTAAAGCTTAGAAAGGGGAAAGGCAATCATGAAAAAACTCCTACTATGTAGTTTGATTTGCTTGCATATCTTAAGTGGATGTATTCAAACAAGGATCATTGATGAAATTTCTGTAGTTCGTACTGTGGCTTTTGATAAAGACGAAGACAGGCTTAAGATGTCCGTTAGTTTTCCGACGTTTCTAGAACAGGGAGAACAAAATATTCAGGAGCGTGATGTAATCACCACTACATCAGACACGGTAAAAGGAGCTCGAATTAAACTTGAACAACAATCTCAAAAACCGCTTGAATTCGGTCAATTAAATGTCGTACTTATAGACAAAGATTTGGCAACACAGGGCGTTGAGAATATGATTGATTCCCTTTATCGAGATGCCTCAGTCGGTAACAGAATTACAATTGCAGTGGTGGATGATAGTACAGAGGATGTATTGATGTCAAACCTTGGTGGGGGGGAGCAAACTGGCGTCTACTTATCCGATTTAATACAACAAAATATGGACATTAATATGGTTCCTGCGACTAATATGCATGAATTTCTTTTTAGCCTATATAATGATGCCAGAGATCCATACTTGCCAGTTATATCCATTGAAAACGACCGAATTAAAGTAGTAGGTACAGCATTGTTTAAAGGCGAATTATATCAGCGAACATTGAATTTAGATGATTCCTTTATCGTTAAATTAATGACGAGTCCAACAAAACTAACAACGAAGGAATTTCGAATTACAACAGGTGGTGAAGAAGCGATCGCGGTCGTAGAAAAAATTTTCAGCAAAAGAAAAAGGTCAATTGATCAAACTGGACCAAATCTAGTGTATAAGATAGAAATTGAATTGAAAGGAGAGATTATCGATTATACTGGTTCGATGAATCTTGAAGAGGATAACTTAGTTAATAAAATTGAAGGTCAGATTGAAGAAGTCATCAAAAATCGCGGAGAAGAATTATTAGCGCAATTTCGCGACGAAGGTATTGACCCTGTAGCTATTGGAGAAAAGTATCGTAGTACTACAAGAGATTGGGACTCAAAAAGGTGGTCTGATGAGATCTATCCAACTGTTGAATTTGAGGTAGTAGCAAGTGTTGAGATTCTGAGTTCAGGTGCGATTGAGTAATATTTTCATTAATCATGAATAAAAGCCGAAGTGAAAACATATGCTAGTGGAGTATTTGTAAAATATGGGAGTGTAGGCCATACATCAAGATGATTCTCTATTAGATTCAACACGTAAAGAGATGAAGCAAGCAGAGAACTGGTTTTCCTAAATATTGAGGAGGAAATGATGGTAGACATAATTAGACGAGTTTGTATTGCTTTAGCTTTAGCTACGTTTATTGGCGTATTGTTTATTGGTACTTCTGCAGCAAAGGCAGAAGGATTTGAGCAGTCGTTACTCACTTTAGAACAATCCCTCATCTGGCCGACAGTAGGTGAAGTGACAGATGAGTTTGGAACGAGAGGCGGGATGCATTTTGGGATCGATATCGCCGCCAGTGAAGGGACAACAGTTGTTTCGGTTGAGGCAGGCGTTGTCAGTAAATCTTATCAATCAGATACATATGGAGAAGTTGTTTTTATCGAACATGAAAATGGACTTGAAACCGTCTATGCACATTTGCATGAACGGTCAGTTCAAGTTGGCCAAGCTGTCCAGATGGGAGCTATAATTGGCACAGTAGGGAACACAGGACGTTCCTTTGGGAATCATCTCCATTTTGAAGTACATAGAGGGAATTGGAATATTGAAAAAACGGATGCGATTGACCCTATGTATGTGTTATCAGATGAACCAGCTTATATGTATGCATCGATGGGGAATGAATCTCCATATGGACTAGCATGGCAAGAAGGCGAGGCTGTTTATGTAATGGCTGACATACGAACTGAAGTTTCGGAACTTGTCACAGAGAAAAAAGAGGAGGCTCTACTAGCCGAGCAATGGATTCAAATTGAGAGCGGAGATACTTTGTGGGCGATTGGTGAAAAGTATCGTGTGACGGTTGATCATCTCATGAAGTGGAATGATTTAAGCAGCGATGTGATCCATATCGGTCAAACATTGGTTGTTCGAGCAGATGATTAAGTAATATTAGGATACTAGTAATTAGAGTATCCTTTTTTGCGTTTTAGTGACAATATTCTCTTTAGTTTATCTATAAAATAGATGTCGTATATGGTAGAATAAACCTTATGAAACTTGGAAAAGTCAGAAGGTTGGATACATGAAAGAGAAAGTAATCGTGCGCACAGAGCTTTTTCAATGGTTAAATGAGCAGACAGATCTAAGTACAAATCAAGTTGACCTCGTTGATGGTTTTGTTTTTATGCTTCAAAAAATTAATAAACATAAATCGATACGAATGGTTCGAGATCGAGAGTTACATCCACGCTTTTGGAGAACACATGATAAGACATTCGGGTATAGGTTAATGGGGAAAAAGAAAAAAGATATGGCATCTCTCTATCAATTCTATGTTGATGTCGCTTATGCTGAGTGGCTTGTGATGAGCGACGGACAGTGGTTGATGTTAACGGAACGAGGCAAGATTTATTTACGCATGAGTCGCGAAGACCAACTTGAGACACTATTTCAGCATATTTGGTGAAGTGTTCTCTTTTTGTCTGAATGTCGTTACATTAAGAGTATACATCATTCAATTGGAGGGATACGATGAGAACAGATTATCATAACCATTTAGAAAAAGGCGAACTGACACTTGATTATTTGAAGCAATTTACTGATCAGGCACAAGCGAAGGGGATTGAGCATTTTGGTATATCTGAACATGCTTATCACTTTTATCAAACGAAAGATATTCTTAGGAATCCTTGGGTTGATGCTAGAAGGTATTATGATATGAACGATTACGTGAATCTGTTTCATCAAGCATGGAGTCAGGATATCGATGTGAAGATGTCGATTGAGATGGATTATACGCCAGGTAAACATAATGAAATGAAGACGTTCATTAACCAATATGATTTTGATTATGTCATTGGCTCCATTCATTGGGTAGAAGATTTCGGGATTGACCTTGCTGAATTTAGAAGTGAATGGGACAAGCGAGATATTTATGATACATATCGCGACTATTATGACCAAGTTGTCACATTAGCGGAATCCAATTTATTTGATATCATCGGGCATTTAGATCTAGTTAAAATTTTTAAGTATGTACCTGATGATGAAACATTTTTGTTGGAGCAGTTTGAACGTGCGACGAGCGCATTAGCAAATTCAAAAACATGTGTTGAGATCAGCACAGCGGGTCTAAGAAAGCCTGTTGGAGAATTATATCCCGATCCAAGATTACTAAAAATGTGTTATGAGAAAAATATACCGATTGTCTTAAGTTCAGATGCTCATGAGCCTGCCCATGTGGGGGCTGATTTTGACAAAGCTGTTGCGCTTGCTAAATCTGTGGGCTATACATCATTAATGACTTTTTCAAAAGGCGAGAGAAAAGCAGTGTCCCTTGATGCATAAGCGTTAAAAAGAGCACCCAAAGATGTGAGTTATACTCAGTCTTGGGTGCTTTTTGATGTTCGCTATCCTTCGATTCTGTTTGCAGAGTGAATATCATCAATAGAGCATAAAGCTTGAAGCACAGCATCATCGACTGTTTTATCAACAGTAATCATCATAATCGCTTCGCCACCAACTTCCGTTCTTCCTACTTGCATTGTCGCGATATTGACATTATGTTCAGCAAGCAATTGACCCATTCGTCCAATGACACCTGGTTTATCGTTATGTTGGATATAGAGCAGATGACCTTCAGGGATAAAGTCAACATTAAAGCCATTAATGCTTACAATCCTTGCTCCATATTCTTTTATATAGGTTCCTTTAATTTCAAAGCGTCGATCTTCACCATGAACAATCGCATGTATTAAATTGGAGTAGCCAAATGTATTGCTCACATGTTTCTCACCATAAATGATTCCTCGCTCTTTAGCAATCAAAGCAGCATTTACATCATTAACAGCGGCATCTACACGCGGCTGAAGAAAACCAGCAATTAAACTACGTGTCGTAATAGATGTTTCAAGTTCAGTAACGTTTCCTCCATAAAATACTTCGATTTCTTGCACCGGTGTTTTCATTACCTGGGACAAAAGATTTCCCATTCGCTTGGTGAGATCGTAATAGGGTTGTATCTTTTCATAAACTTCTTTTGATAAAGTCGGTAAATTAATTGAATTTGTTGCAGGCTGTCCTTCAAGGAAGCGAATGACTTCTTCTGATACTTGGGCAGCGACATTTAATTGGGCTTCTTTTGTTGAAGCGGCAATATGAGGCGTAGCAATCACATTGTCGTATTGTAATAGTTCTTGATCTTGTGCAGGCTCACTTTCAAATACATCCAAAGCAGCCCCAGCAATATGTCCATTCGCAAGATAATGCTTTAATGCCTCTTCGTCAATAATTCCACCACGTGCACAATTGATTAAAAAGACGCCTTTTTTCGTCTTGGAGATATTCTCCATTCCGAGGAGCCCTTTTGTTTCTTTTGTTAGAGGTGTGTGAACAGTGATGATATCAGATTCTGATAACACTTCATCTAAACTAGCAGGTGTCACACCAATTTTTTCAGCACGCGCTTTAGTTAAAAATGGATCAAACACAAGTAGTGGCATCTCAAATGCACGTGCTCGTTTGGCAATCTGAGTACCAATTCGACCAAATCCCACAATACCTAATGTTTTTCCACGTAGTTCAGAACCTTGAAAAGCTTTTCTATTCCATTCTCCAGCTTTTATTGATGCGTTAGCTTGAGGAATTTTTCTGAGTAATGAACAAATCATTGCAAATGTGTGTTCAGCAGTCGAAATCGTATTACCATCAGGAGCATTAACAACCACCACGCCATGTTTTGTGGCAGCGTCTAAATCAATGTTATCTACACCGACCCCTGCACGCGCAACAATTTTTAAGTTTGGCATTTGAAGAAGGAGTTCTTCGGTAACTTTAGTTGCGCTTCGGACAAGTAGCGCATCAAAAGAAGATAAATCATCAACATCATCAACAAATGATTCAACACAGTTTACGTCAGAATTCCTTAATAAAGGCGCCAAACCTTCTTGGCTCATTGAATCAGATACTAAAATATGATACTTTGCTGTACGTTCTGTTGGTACTTCATTCTCCACTAAGGCTTGCTTGTTCATTCTCTTCACTCCCTTAAAATTAAAACTCTCTTTTTAAATAAGTACAACATGCTCAAAAATGAAAGCGCTACAACAAAAAGAACCTTCTGCCCACACGACGGAATCGTGAGGGGCGGAAGGTTCTAACCGCGGTGCCACCCTCATTCATGTGTCACATGACACATCTTAGGGGAGAATGCTCTCCAAAGGTAACGGATTATCCGGATCAATCTACTAGCTAGGAGCGTTCGATTAATCAACTCAGAAGGGCTATCCAAAGCAGGCCTCGTTAGTTCGCACCAACCACTAACTCTCTGATGATGGCTTCTACTTTTTCATTTCTTCATCAACGTTTACAAATATAGTAGAGTGAATACTCTAATTGTTTGATAATTTAACATATTTAAATCCTTCTGTCAAATTGAATGCGAGGCTGAACTTTACTTTGTTGATTCTGATTTAATTGACAAGATCATATGATGTTTTAGAGGAGTTGATAGACATGGAATATACTGTGCAGATAGGGGACACGGTTTCTAAAGTAGCCAAAAAACATGGCATCCGACCATTTGATTTGCTTTTATTTAATCAGCATATTCAAAACAAGCATGATTATGTGATGCCTGGTTCTGTCCTACATATTCCTAAGCATTCAGATGGGGAACTCGAATTAAATGAAATTTGGACAGAGTATGGGCATGAAGATTTAGAAGATGAGTTACCTCGTTTAAAAGCATTAGGTGCAAGAGTCGAAGTGATTGGCTATTCAGTTATGAAAAAGCCTATTTATGCGTTAAGCATTGGGCGAGGGAAGAAGTCTGTTTTTTATTCAGGTGGATGGCATGCAAATGAATGGCATACTTCTAAATTTCTAATGGAATTTACCCGCGCATGCTTATTAGCGTCTGAAGAATCATATAAGCTGTACGGGTATGACCCCTCTGCATTACTTGATGAGATTAAACTATATATCGTTCCAATGGTTAACCCAGATGGCATCGGTCTTGTTTTACAAGGAGTATACAAAGATCATCCATATCGGGAGCAAGTGTTAGAAATAAATAAGGGGATGAGACGCTTTGAACACTGGTCGAGCAATATTCGCGGGGTCGATTTAAATCATCAATGGCCAGCGGGATGGGAAATAGAAGCAAAGGAAAGCCCGCAAGAACCTTGGTCTCGTCATTATAGTGGAGAGGCACCGTTAACAGAACCGGAAGCAAAAGCAATCCACAGGTTTACGTTAAGGCACTCTTTTGAATACGTGCTTGCTTTTCATTCACAAGGTCAAGTCATTTATTGGGGGTACCGCGGACTAGAGCCAGCCATTAGTGAAGAGATGGTTGAACGATTATCTTTAGTAAGCTCCTATACGCCCGTCCAAACCGCAGATAGTGATGGTGGTTTTAAAGATTGGTTCATTCAAGAAACAGGTAGGCCTGGATTTACGATCGAAGTAGGGGTAGGAACGAATCCCTTGCCAAATGAGTCATATGCGGAGATCTGGTCTAATGCCAGTATGTTAGCCTTAGAAGGGTTGACCTTGATTAAAGTGAAATAAAAAGAGGCAGCCGGAATTTTCGGCTGCCTTTATTTCTACTCAAACTTCAACGAGTCTCCGTCAAATGATTCGTCAGCTACTTTAATTGAATCAGTAGGACAACCTTCTTGAGCATCGATCATGTCTTCTTCTAACTCTTCTGGAATGACAGCTGTTCCTTGGTTATCGTCCAAAATAACAAAAGCAATTCCTTCATCATCATAATCATAAATATCTGGAGCAGCGGCACCACAAGCTCCGCATGCGATACAAGTATCTTTGTCGACAATCGTATATTTAGCCATGATTTTCCCTCCAATTTTTTCTATAGTCAAAATTCAACCCTAGGTTTGGATAGAATAATCTATTCTAGTTCCTTAACTAGTGTGATTTGATTTTGTACTTAACTATTGTAAAGCTGAATCGAAAACTTTTCAACCAAATCATTCCTAAAGTTACAAAACAAGAATATGGTCTTTTCATTATTCCCTCTGTAAGACCATTTAGCCTTCAACTTTAACGGAAATTTGATACAATACTTACAACGAAGGAACGTATAGGAAAAGCGTAGATGAGGTGAATCAATGACTGTTAAAGATGTCATTATAATATCTGTATGTAAAGCGTTAAAAGGGGAACGTACCATTTACGGAGCGTATCATCTTCTTCAAGGGAAAAAGTCTGCTCAAACTATTCAAGATGGTCATTTATTTTCGATTCTCCCTTATTATGGAATGTTTCCGAAGATGAAACGAGCAGATATAGCAATGAAAGTGAAAATTCTTGCAGAACAGAAACTCATGCAACAGGTCTCTGAAGATCGATTTATCGTAACGGACCGTGGAGAAGCGTTTTTAGAGAGCGAAACGGACAAATGGCCTTTACTTCAAGAGTTGAATGGTTGGAAATACTCGAGACTAACGCGAACGTTTTGGCTACGGATGACGCTATGGATACAGACAGTTACAGAACTTCACATGAACCGAAGGGATTTTATACCAATTGTTCAAGAACGTGAAGTGCAGTTTTGGGTCAAGCAACATATGCCAAGAACAAAAGTCATTAGAGATGAGCAGTTAAGCAAACTATACGAAGAGTTGCATCATTTTTTGCGTTGTCTCAATGAAGGCCATTCGCTTTTTCTCGTTTTGCAATTAACAAGTCATAAGCGGATTGGCTATACGAGGGGCCAAGCTGCAAGATTGTGCTCCATCCGTGAAGACGACGCTGATATCATTCACGAGGCTCTGTTACATAAGTTGTTTGCATTTATTGAAAATCGAGAAGGATTGGATAGACTTCCTTCGTTTATAGATCAACAAATTAAGGAAGCCGGATGGACAAAGTCTGCTGAGCGAACCAGTCAATTATTAAAACAAGGGATGTCAATAGAACAGATTGCATCCATGAGACAGTTAAAAACAAGTACGATTGAAGATCATATCATCGAAATTGCCTTGCAAGATGCTACATTTCCTATAAATAAGTATGTCTCAGAAGCCATACAAATGGAGATTGATCAATTATTGATTCGTGAACAATCCATTAAATTACGTGACATAAAAGCGGCTCTCGGCGATGCGGCTAGTTACTTTATGATCCGTTTAGCACTTACAAGACGGGGGGAATGACCGTGCAACTTTTAGACGAACTAAAGAAGTGGTTTGGCTACTCGAGTTTTAGACCAGGCCAAAAAGAGATCGTGGAAGCTGTAGTAAAGGGAGAGGACGTTCTGGCTGTTCTTCCTACAGGTACTGGTAAATCCATTTGTTATCAGCTGCCTGGATTGATCTTGCCTGGTGTTACTATCATTGTGTCCCCATTATTATCATTGATGGAAGATCAGGTTCAACAACTTCGTAGTGAAGGTATTAAGTCTGTCGTCGCTGTTAATAGCTTTATGAGTTACCAAGAGCGACAATCTGTTGTGAATCACTTACATGAATATAAATTAATTTATACATCACCTGAAATGCTCCAATCTGAATTCTTTCGTTCTAAGCTAAAAACACTTCAAGTCTCGTTATTTGTTGTTGATGAAGCGCATTGCATCTCGCAATGGGGACATGAATTTCGGAGTGATTATTTAAGATTAGCGAGTGTGCGAAAGCAACTAGGTCATCCTCCTTGTTTGGCGATTACGGCAACGGCTACCACCACAGTACAAAAAGATATATGTCATTATTTAAACATGGTTGATGTGAAGCGGTACATTCATTCAGTTAATAGGCCCAACATAGCCTTACAGGTGGAAACGTATGTAACGACAGATGAAAAGTTAGAGCGGCTCCTTGAGCTTATTGAGTCATTAGAAGGTCCTGGTATGGTTTATTTTTCAAGTCGTATGTGGAGCGAATCGGTGGCTCGAAAGTTAATGCAAAAAGGAATTTCTGATGTGAACTTTTATCATGGTGGTATGACAACTGAGGACCGATTGTTGATTCAACAGCAATTTATGCAAGGGGAACTAAATATTATTTGTTGTACAAGCGCATTTGGAATGGGGATTAATAAAAATAATATCCGCTATGTAATTCATTTTCATTATCCTACTCAGATGGAATCCTATGTACAGGAAATAGGCAGAGCGGGACGTGATGGAGAGGATAGTTTGGCGATTGTCCTTTTTAGTGAGGAAGACCGTGGCCTAGCAAAGCTTCTATCGGTCCGAGAACAACTCACCCCTGACCAAGTGAGAACTATACTAGAACGATTGCAACGAGAGAGCGAATTATCGGAAAAAATGGTCTCGGAAATTTGTGCACAAGCAGGTTGTAGTGAAGTTGTTTGGAGAAATATGTTGTTTGCATTAGAGGAACTAGACGTAATTGAATCGGGCAGAATAAAAAGATTTTCTGTCGATGCTATCACAGAGAGGCTTGCGCATGGGTTTACTCAATATAAAATATCCAAACAGAAACAATTAACAGCATTTGAACATTGGCTGCAATTACGGACATGTAGGCGTTCTGGAATGTTACAGTATTTTAATGAATCACCTCAAAAAAATGACCATAAGTGTTGCGATCGTTGTCGGTTTGAACTTGATGATTATAGAAAAACAAACACGCAATCAGCTAAGCAAGAATTAGTTCTTCATTGGGAACAAGAGCTGAAGAAGCGCTTTTTAATCCCTTTTGAGGCATCGAAATGAAGGAGCAAACAAGACCGATTGACCGTCTAAGTGACCGAGAAGTTTTGATCAGCTTGTACCTATCACAGCTCGCGATTATCCTTTTAGCGATGGTATTATCATTTTTTGTCTTTCCTGATTTTTTGAGTTTTTACAGGTTACTATCTTTTTCATGGTTTGATGTGATCATCATTGGTGGAGGATTTGCTGGAATCGTCGTTCTAGCAGATGTATTGATTGATCGGTTTGTTCCTAAGCGTTTCTTAGATGATGGGGGGATAAACGAACGTGTATTTACAAATCGTTCGATCCCACATATGGTCATCTTGTGTATGACGATTGCTATTGCAGAAGAATGGTTGTTTAGAGCGGTGCTACAAACTGCTTTTGGCCTAGTCATCGCAAGCACCCTTTTTGCTCTTGTACATGTCCGATACGTCAAGAAGCCATTCCTATTTATTTTTGTGCTATTGGTTAGTTTCTCTTTAGGTTGGTTATTTAAGTATACAGAAAGCCTTATCGTCACAATAACGGCTCATTTTCTTATTGATTTTTTATTTGGATTATATATTCGATCCAAAGTTCAAAAACAGGGAATTCAAACCATTGATCTTTAAATAGAAGGAGCCGATACTATACATAAAGAGGTGAAACGTCATGAGTGTTAAACGGCTAAAAGAAGACCAAGCTGAGCCACTTCGTCAACATATGTCAAGAAGATCAACAGATGAAGCGAACGAGGTAGAGAGTCTTCCATCAAGAAAAAATGCACATCGAAACCGTAAGAAAAAAGGAACGTTTAAAATGACGTTCCCTCTAGTTAGGCTCCTGCTTATGATTTTCTTACTTATTGTTATGTTGCTAGTATTCTCCCCGTATTGGTTAAATCAATAATTAACTGTAAGTTCTAGTTTGTCCTTCTTTTCATACGTTGTTATAAAGGGGGGAGTGACTAGTGAGTAAAATAAAAGAGTGGAATCTATACCCAGAGGCACTTACAGGAGTAAGCCTGGTGATGCTTGAAGAGATGATTATAAGAAAAGAAAAATGGGAGCAATACAAGAAAGCAAAAAATCATTGGAGCCTTTTCACTCTTTTATGTCTCGGTTTCTTTCTTTTTTTTGGTGCTCAAGCGTTGCAAACCAATCATGTGTCTTTTAGTGGGAATTTTCTATCGCTACTTGTAGGCAATGTTATCGTCGTTTTATTAATTGGGTTGTTTAGCTTGGGGTTAATGCAAATTAAATTCCTATCCAAAAAAACGAATAAAGCCGAAGATGAGTATGAGGCTTTGCGTATAGAGTGTATTGAACGTCAAACCGAATTATGGGAAAGAGATAGTGATTATAAAGTTCGAGAGAATGTTTTCTCTTATATGAAAAAATCACATGATGTCAACTTATATTACAAATAAAACCACTTCGTCATTCAGGGAGCATGCTGAATGGCGAAGTGGTTCAATGTGTTGAAAAGTTAAGCTGATATATTAGGGTGACCGAAGAATAAGTGCGCCTCTCTAGAGAACGGACGCCCACTAACAAATATAAAGGCTTCATTGTACATGTCTATTCGTCCAAATGCTAAAGTGATTCGTGATTTAGAGCAATAAACTTCCACAGGGAGACCTATTCGTTGGTTAAAGGCAAGGTCCTGATTTGTGACGAGAGACTTATCTATAAGCTTTGTTAAGATCATATTCTCCCACCTTTCCATAATAAATAATGTAAGCGCTTACTAAATCTCTGTGTCTTCATTGTATCTTAATAAAACTGAAAATTCAATCTTTATTGTGAGAAATTCTTCCAACTTTTTTGATTAAAATTGAAAAAAAACGATGAGCTTTCGTTTGAACATAACTATCGAATGTTTGAGAGATTGTCACAAAATGATTAAAGACTAAAAGACAAGCTTATGTTATTATGTTTATAAGATAAAATTTGGATTTAACATCTGCAAATGGGGAGTGTTGAATTGTGACTTCTGTACAATTAATCGCAGTTTTAGGATTTGGAATGATGGCTATGCTACTTTCTGTTGTTATGGCGATCGGGTTATTAAAACTTTCGCAGTACTCTGAATAAATATATTCACTAGCTGGTGCCAATTTTAGGCATCAGCTTTCTTTCTATCGATTTGGGATGGGATCAACCGATAAATACATCTTAATGTGAGATCGGAATTTAAAGTCGGAATATTCAGTGAGGTGGTTTTCTTTTCGTTTTCCGAAATGTACAATAGAAAAAAAGGGGTGATGAGATGATTGAACAGCTCCATAAAGAACTAGAGCAATCCTTTCATGAAATGGTTGATTTAAGGAGAGAGTTGCATCAAGAACCTGAGCTTTCATTTGAAGAGGTCGAAACACCTAAGATGATTGCAGATTATTTGGAGAAACTAGGGGTTGAAGTAAAGAGAAATGTTGGTGGTTGTGGAGTAGTCGGCTATATTCGTGGGGCGAAGCCTGGTAAGACGGTAGCTATTCGAGCAGACTTTGATGCGTTGCCTATTCAAGAGGAAACAGGACTTCCATTTGCTTCAAATGTTCCAGGTGTGATGCATGCTTGTGGACACGACGGTCACACAGCTACGTTGTTAGTTCTAGCTAAAGTGCTAGTAAAACATCAAGAAGAACTTTCGGGAACGATTGTGCTCATCCATCAATTTGCTGAAGAATTGGCTCCTGGTGGGGCGATTGCGATGATTAAGGATGGGTGTCTGGACGGGGTAGATGCTATTTTTGGAACCCATCTTTGGTCGACGATGCCTCTTGGTGAAATTGGGTATCGAATGGGACCGATTATGGCCGCTGCGGATCGATTTGAAATTGAGATACTTGGTCGCGGTGGACACGGGGCTTCCCCACATGAGACGGTTGATGCGATCGCTGTAGGTTCTTCTGTCGTTCAAAATCTACAACAGATTGTTAGTCGTAATGTTGATCCATTAAAGTCTGCTGTCCTAAGTGTGGGATCTTTTCATGCAGGTGGAGCATTTAATGTGATTGCTGATCGAGCCAATATTGTAGGAACTGTGCGCACGTTTGAAGAAGGTGTTCAAGAGATGGTCATCGAACGTATGGAGCAAGTGACAAAAGGCATTTGCGAGGCGATGGGAGCAGGGTATCAATTTGCTTACAAAAAAGGGTATCCTGCTCTAGTGAATGAACCGATTGAAACGGATCGCTTAGTTCGTGTGGCGACAGACGTCCTAGGACAAGAGCTTGTTTATGAAATGGCCCCCGTTATGGGTGGAGAAGATTTTGCTTACTATTTAAACCATGTACCTGGTACGTTTTTCTTTACGGGAGCAGGAAACAGTGAGCGAGGTATCATTTACCCTCATCATCATCCTAAATTTGATTTTGATGAAGCGGCGATGCTAGTAGCTGCGAAAGTATTAACAAGTGCTGCGATCGATTTTTTGGACGGATCTTCAAGTATGGACGTGTTAAATGCACAAGAGACGGACCGACTGAAATAATCGATCGAACATATAATAATCTTAACCTATGAAATATATTTCAACCTCCTTGAGATAAAATTAAGGGGGTTTTGTTTTGCGTCATAATATTGAATCTAAGCCATACATATAGGTTAAAACGAGAAAAGGTGGAGAGCTTATTGGAATCATATACATACTATAAGAAGCTTCTCCTCCTGGTCCTAGCCTATGGAGGAACGTATGGAGCTTTTTCGGTATTCCCTCAGCCCCGTGTCTGGAGGATTGGTGAATTCATTGGAACAGTACTTTTTTCACCTTTGCAAATACTAATCGCTTCTTTTTTATTCATTGCGAGTTTTTTAGCCTACTCTTTATTTGTACAAGATTTGATTAGATTGCTTTTTTTACCAAGAGTTAATGAGAAAAAAAGACGAGAATGGATCCTTTTTGTTTGTTTAGCGTCACTTTCGGTTATTCATTTAGTAGTTGTCACCAATTGGATCTTTTCTTTACCGGTTATTATTTTAGCTCTCTTATATGGTATAATGGACGTTAATTTGACGGAGATCAAGTGAAGTAGAAATCAAATGATAACGTTTAGAAAGTAGGAGTCTTCATGATTGTTAACATAGCTATACTCTTTAGTGTGCTAGCGATAATATTGCTTGTCTACATGGGGATTGAAGCATTTCGTAACCGTCTTACTATCCATCATTTAAAAGGACAATCTTTACCTCGGACGTCTCGTGCGTTTCGAGTGTTTTTTATTTCTGATATCCATAAACGGAAAGTATCCAAACGATTATTAGATCAATTAGACCAAGGATGCGACCTCGTTATCATTGGTGGAGATTTAGTGGAGAAGAAGGTACCGCAAAGCCAGTTTGATCACAACCTTCTGGTATTATCTCAGCTCGGTCCTACGTACTTTGTTTGGGGGAACAATGACCCTGAAGTGAATGTATCGACTTTGAGGGAAAGCTTTAAACGCCATGGTGTTACGGAGTTAAGTCAAACATCGATGGAGATTGAGTTTGGTGGAAGTTCAATTCGGTTAATTGGTTTAGATGAAGACTGGTCAGAGGGAGTTAACGAACGATCTGCGTCGGCTAAAGCGTCATTCACTATAGTTGTTAGTCATTACCCCGATGTTATACGCGAGGCCAGTAGGGAGCTAAAGCCTAATTTAGCTTTAAGTGGCCATACTCATGGTGGACAGATTCGTTTCTTTCGATTCGGTATCGCTGAGCGTGGGGGGGTAAAAGATGAAGGGGAGTTTTTGCATATAATTAGTAATGGGTATGGCACGACTTCTTTACCTCTTCGTTTAGGCGCAGCTGCAGAAGCTCACCTGATTTTATTGAATAGGGAGCCTAATTCAAATTAATGGTTATTAATTCCTTATACAAAGTTTACACATTTATTTTCTTTCGATATACTATGCAAGAGTGAATCACTTGATAAGCAAGGATTTGACAATTTTGTAGGCTGTTATTTAAGGTCTAGTGTGATGCCTAGATCTTTTCACGGAGCTAATGTAGCTTGTATAGGGGGAGAGAATATGACTTCCAAAGAAGGGAAGTACAATATTAAAGCAATATCCAACATGCTAGGTATCCAACCAGGGACGCTTAGAGCATGGGAACGACGGTATCAGATTATTGAACCGATTCGTAATACAGCAGGTCATCGTCTTTATTCAGATGAACATGTAGCCATTTTAAAGTGGTTAATTGACAAAGTAAAAAAAGGGTTTACAATCGGACAAGCTGTTGGACTATTTGAAAAAGGGAATGTTACTCTCCAACAATCAGAAACAGGAAAGCATGAAGACTATTCGGTGCAATTATCGGAAGAGATTTTACAAGCATTGCTTTCTTTTGAAGAAACGAAAGCTCATCAATTATTAAATCAAGCTTTCAGTATGTTTAGTATTGATAAAGTAACCATTGATATATTAGGAACATTGTTAGTGAGAGTAGGGCATATGTGGGAGCATAATGAAATTTCAATTGCTCATGAACATTTTGTAACAGCCTTTTTACGAACGAAAATAGGTAATATTTTTCACGGATTTCCGGTTGATGGATTCTTACCAAAGGTGGTAGCGGTTTGTGGACCGAATGAAACCCACGAACTAGGGTTATTGATCTTCACACTGTACCTTCGTCGTAAAGGCTTTGAAGTGATATATTTAGGCAGTGGCATCCCGAACAAAGATGTAGAGTTAGTATGTAAAGAAGTTGAAGCAGCGATGTTCTTTACCTCTTGTACAATTGAATCGAATATTGAAGCAACAACAGATTTGATTGAAGGGTTAAAGGAAGCCATACCAACATTGATTGTTGGTACCGGTGGATATGCATATGATCAACTTGAAGCAGAAAAAAGGGAACAAATAGAACCTTATCTCGTAGGAAAAACGAAAACCGAATGGGATAAATGGCTGAACGGGAATCTTAAATCATAAATTAGGTTTATTTACGCTTGATGTTTGTGAACCTTCTGCAACGTACCCACATACCGTATAGCAAGACGGTGTTTGCACAGCGAGAATGGGTGGTTTATGTTCTCGGATAAAGGAGGGTTAACAATGCGTCTTGAGCGTTTGAATGTGGATAAATTCAAAGTGTTCCTAACGTTTGATGATATGCAAGAACGTGGGATAACGAAAGAAGATCTATGGCAAGACGTCCCTAAAGTTCACGATTTGTTTAGGGACATGATGCTTGAAGCAGATGACGAATTAGGATTTAAAGTCGACGGTCCAATTGCGGTGGAGGTATATGCAATGCCAGCTCAAGGGATGGTCATCATAGTTTCAAAAGGTGTAGCAGATGAAGATTTTGATCTAGAAGGTTTTGAAGAAGGTTATATTGAGATGCAGGTCACTCTAGATGAATCGGATGAAATCTTTTACACATTTAAAGACTTTGAAGATGTTATTGGTCTTGCATCGCGTTTATATCCATTTGGAGTAATAGGTGGAAGCTTATATTCTTTTGGTGGACAGTATTACTTAAAACTTGAAGATAATGATTTAGAAAATCATGATGAGGATGTTGTTATCGCCTTATTATCGGAATTTGGACATTCTTCAACTGTCTCTATTCATCGAACGGACGAATATGGAAAATGCCTAATGAAGGATGTAGCGATTACTCAACTTTATCACACGTTTATCAAACGTTGAATGCTGGTGACGATGGGTCATCAGTTTTTTCTTGTGAATGAACATATATCCTCAAGCGTAATAGTCAAGGTTTATGGTACAATATCAAGAACTAGTAACGGAAATTAAGTAGGCGAATATACTAGTGTTACATATTGTGTTGTAGGAGTTGAGCCATATGAAAATTGCTGTATTGTACGGAGGAATTTCAGCTGAAAGAGATGTTTCTTTATCATCTGGTAAAGGGATCATTAAAGCATTAGAATCCAATGGTCATGATGTAGTGGGCATTGATTTTCACCCTGAGAGATTAGAAGAGATACTCTCACTTGATGTAGATCTTGTGTACATTGGTCTTCACGGACGTTTCGGTGAAGATGGAAAAGTTCAAGCTTTATTAGATATGTTGAAAATTGACTATGTAGGCTCAGGTGTACAAGGTTCCGCACTCGCTATGGATAAAGCGAGATCGAAGCTTTTCTTTGAGCAAGAAGGTACTCGAGTAGCAAAGCAACATGTGCTGTATAAGCACTCTTACAACAAAGAAGCGACGAAGGTTGAAATACCTTACCCACTTGTTGTTAAACCGAATCAAGAAGGATCAACGATCGGTATTACATTTGCGAACAATGAAGAAGAGTTGTTAAATGGAATTGAATCGGCATTTAAATTAGATGAGACGGTACTTATTGAAGAGTTTATTAGTGGCAAAGAAGTGACGGTTGCTGTTATGGGGAACCGAGGTAGTGAGAAAGCATTGCCAGTAGTTGAGATTGTTCCAAAAAACAAATACTATGATTATGAAGCAAAGTACGCCGTTGGAATGAGTGAGCATATTGTCCCGGCAAGACTTTCAGCAGCACAAACAGAGTACGTGCAAAAGCACGCCGTACTTGCACACCAAACGCTAGGCTGTGACATTTACTCGCGTGTTGATTTTATCGTTCCAGAAGATGGTAAAGATCCTGTGATTCTTGAAGTTAATACTCTTCCTGGTATGACACCGACGAGTCTTTACCCGGATGCAGCACGTGAAATCGGTCTATCTTATGATCAAATGATCGAAGAGCTTGTTCAACTTTCAACGAAAAAATAAAATAGAGGCAGTCGAAGCATTGTCATGTGCTCGGCTGCCTTTTTTAGTGCATTTTACAGTAATCTGAACAGTCGGAATAAAGAGTTAATGAAAACTAGGTGTTTTTTTTTCAGAAAAGGTGGAAATATGATAGCACTTTCATTATAGTAGGTAGTGATGAATGATACTGCTGAATTTGGCGCTTTAGAATAAAAACATCGAACACTGGTGGCTAGAGGTGAAACAGATGGAAGGTAAAGATAAAAAGGTTGAAAATTTAGATGTTCTTGTTTCGACACAGAAAGTCATTAAAAAAGCATTGGACAAGCTAGGTTACCCAGATGAAATGTTTGAACTAATGAAGGAACCAATTCGTATGCTTACCGTTCGCATCCCAATTCGGATGGATGATGATTCTACGAAAATTTTTACCGGTTTTCGAGCTCAGCATAATGATGCTGTAGGACCAACTAAAGGTGGCGTTCGCTTTCATCCAGACGTAACAGAAAATGAAGTGAAAGCGCTGTCGATTTGGATGAGTTTAAAGGCAGGGATTGTCGATCTTCCGTATGGCGGAGGAAAAGGTGGCATTATTTGTGATCCTCGTGACATGTCCTTCCGTGAACTTGAGCGTTTGAGTCGCGGTTATGTTCGAGCAATTAGCCAAATTGTTGGACCGACAAAAGATATTCCTGCACCAGATGTGTTTACAAATTCACAAATTATGGCATGGATGTTAGATGAATATAGTCGAATTCGTGAATTTGATTCGCCTGGATTTATTACAGGTAAGCCACTTGTATTAGGTGGTTCACATGGACGTGAATCGGCAACAGCTAAGGGAGTAACGATTTGTATTCGTGAGGCAGCTAAGAAGAAGGGCATCGACATTGAAGGTGCGCGAGTTGTTATTCAAGGTTTCGGAAATGCGGGTAGTTTCTTAGCGAAGTTTATGCATGATGCAGGTGCAAAAGTTGTTGGCATTAGTGATGCGTACGGGGCTCTTCATGACCCTGAAGGCTTAGATGTTGATTATTTATTGGATCGTCGTGATAGCTTCGGTACGGTTACAAAATTATTTAAAGAAACAATTTCTAATCAAGAGTTGCTTGAACTCGATTGTGACATTCTCGTTCCTGCTGCGATTGAAAACCAAATCACTGAAGAAAATGCCCATTTAATCAAAGCATCGATCGTTGTAGAAGCAGCAAATGGTCCTACAACGATGGAAGCGACTCGTATCCTGTCAGCGCGTGATATTTTACTTGTTCCTGACGTTCTTGCAAGTGCTGGTGGTGTGACTGTATCTTATTTTGAATGGGTGCAGAATAACCAAGGTTACTACTGGTCAGAAGAAGAAGTGGAAGGTAAGTTGGAAAATGTGATGGTTGGATCATTTGAGAACATTTACAACTTATCGAAAAGTCGAAAAGTCGATATGCGTCTTGCGGCATATATGATTGGTGTTCGTAAAATGGCGGAAGCTTCTCGTTTTCGTGGTTGGGTATAATTTGATATACTATAGAGTATCTTTAACCCTTGTATCAATGGATACAGGGGTTTTTAATTGAAATGTAAGACGACAGAGGTGAAAATCATGAAAAAAGAAGATGTTTTAATCATTGGAGCAGGCCCATGTGGATTATCTGCTGCTATAGCATGTCAACAAAAAGGATACAAGCCGCTCGTCATCGAAAAAGGAAATGTTGTTCATGCGATTTATCGCTATCCAACACATCAAACGTTCTTTAGTACGAGTGAAAAGTTAGAGATCGGTGATGTTGCATTTGTGACAGAGGAAAGAAAGCCAAAACGGAATCAAGCCCTTGTGTATTACCGCGACGTAGTGAAACGAAAACAAATTCGAATGAATGCGTACGAGGAAGTACTAGAGGTGACAAAGCAAGAAGATCATTCCTTTATTGTCCGTAGTTCAAAAGGAATGTATCAATGTCAGCATCTAGTTATCGCTACTGGATATTATGATAGTCCAAACAAAATGGCGATTACTGGGGAAGAACAGGCTCATGTGCACCATTATTTTAAAGAAGCGCATCCTTATTTTAATCAAGACGTGGTCGTCATTGGTGGGAAAAATTCAGCCATTGATGCAGCTCTTGAGTTAGAAAAAGCTGGGGCTCGTGTGACGGCTTTGTATCGTGGAACGGAGTATTCAACAAGTGTAAAGCCATGGATCTTACCAGAGTATGATTCTTTAGTCAAAAATGAAAAAATCAAGCTCTTTTTCGAAGCGGAAGTAAGCGAGATTACGGAAAACGAAGTGATTTATAAAGTGGGTGAGAACGTCTACAAAGCAAAAGCGGATGCAGTCTTTGCAATGACTGGGTATCACCCGGATCATTCCTTCTTAAGGAACATAGGAGTGGATGTCGATGAACAGACGGGAAGACCGAGTTTTCATCCTGATACGATGGAAACGAACGTTGCTGGAGTGTATATAGCGGGTGTCATTGCTGCAGGGAACAATGCGAATGAGATTTTCATCGAAAATGGTCGGTTTCATGGACCACTAATTGCAGAACATATTGCAAATAAGGATCAATAGAATAAGCAAAAAGACCTAGGGTTTAACCTTTAGGTCTTTTATAGTTCGTTATCAAGTTTAGCTTAAGTTAAAAATAGCCGCTGCAATTCCTCGTTGTCCGTTGTAATTTCAAGAGCAACCATCAGCTTCAAACGTGCTTTTTGACCATTTAAGCCATTCGTAAAAATGACACCGAGTTCCTTTAACGTTCTTCCACCACCATCATAGGCGTAAATGTCTTGCACAATGCCACTATAACAGCGAGAAACAAGAACGACAGGAATTTGTTCCTTAATCAATCGGTCAAGAGCTGGCATGATTGTCGGTGGGACATTTCCTTGGCCAAAAGCTTCGATGATTAACCCGTCAATGTTTGTATTAGCGACTGCATCAACAATCGATTCTTCCATTCCAGTATACGTTTTTAAAAGTGAGACTTTTTTATCTAACGAAGTTACAGGATGGAAGTCTCTTTTGGCAGGTGTATGGTGGAAGTTCACACCGCGCTTTGTAACGATGCCGATCGGTCCGTATTGAGGACTTTGAAAGGTTGCAATGTTTGAGCTATGTGTTTTTGTTACGTTTTTCGCCGTATGTATTTCGTCATTCAACACGACTAAAACACCTTTACCATAAGCTTCACCACATGCTGCTGTTTTTACAGCGGAAATTAAATTATGCGGACCGTCTGCGCCAAGTTCGTTGCTCGAACGCATTGCTCCTGTTACTATGACAGGATTCTCAATATCAAGAATCAAATCCAACAAATAAGCCGTTTCTTCAAGAGTGTCTGTCCCATGTGTAACGACAATCCCATTGAATTTTTCGTTCGTGATGCGCTCTTTTAAATGAAGCGCAAGCTCGACCATTAAAGAAGGTGTCATATGTGGAGATGGGAGGTTAAGGTAGTCATCGACAACAACAGAGGCGATGGTTGAAAGGGATTCAATTGTGGAATATAATGGATTTACTAGATTTGGTGAAACTGCGCCATGTTCATCTTCTTGCATGGCAATCGTACCACCAGTATGTAAAACAAGAATTTTTTTCATGATCGTAACTCCTTTTACCTCAATGACATTGCTTACTAAGAGGCTTTGTGATGGTATGTTCGTATTTTAACATACTTTTCAAATTTAATACTTTTTGAGAAATGGTGTTATATGGTGAAGCCTATATCAATGGTCTAAATAAGCTCGCAATGTTGGATGAAAGATCATTAAAATGCACAGTATAAGAAAGGTAGGCCTCTCATTGTTTGCCCTATTAACAGCTGCTATTGCACCAGGTATGGCATTATTGTCTTATTTTTATTTGCGCAATGATTATGAAACGACAACGGCATCACATGTTCTGCGTACATTTATTATCGGAATTATTCTTGTTTTTCCTGTTATGGTATTGCAATACGCATTTACTACAGAAGGACTTCTTCAAACAAATGTATTGCAAGCGTTTGTTTTATATGGATTTTTTGAAGAGTTTTTTAAGTGGTTTATGCTATTTTTCTTTGTGTACCAATATGGAAAAATGACGAAAAGATATGATGGGATTGTATATGGGGCATCATTATCGCTTGGTTTTGCCTCTATGGAAAATATTTTTTATTTGCTAGCGTACGGTTTAGAAGCAGCCGTAACAAGAGCATTACTTCCTGTGTCTAGTCATGCGCTATACGGCGTTATTATGGGCTATTACATTGGTCGGGCGAAATTGGAAGATGATAAAAGGAAAGTCTTATTAACCCTTGCACTCATCATTCCAGTTTTGTTGCATGGAATATATGATTTTATTTTACTTTCTTTTGGGGTATATGTCTTAATAGGTCTCGTACCATTTATGGTCGGACTTTGGTTATTAGCTCTAAATAAAGTAAAATGGGCTAACAAATTAGATCATTAAAAGATGATGTAGAAAGGGGAATGAAAGATGGTCGGAGAACGTTATCAGGTAGTCATTCGTTGCCCAAAATGCGGGGAGAAATATATTCTTCGTGGCAAACAAAATGACGAGGGTGGATATGAGACAGGATTTAAGCAATGTGTTTGTGGCAATAATGACGATCTTAAGATTGATGCCACACCAGAGTCGTAAAAAACACTTGCAAAACATTTTGAATTGTTGTAACTTTAGTGAAACATTAAAATTAACTGACAAATGAATAGGACGAATGATTTCTTATCAAGAGAGACGGAGGGAATGGCCCGGTGAAGTCTCAGCAACCAGCCGAATAGGTCAGGTGCTAAATCCATCAAGCGATTGCTTGGAAGATAAGAAGAAGTGAACAAACAAAAGACACCTTCTTCTTACTTTTAAGATGAGGTGTCTTTTTTGATGATAAATGGTGAAGTGAAGGGGGATTTAGTGTGACAAGAGATCATAAGGCAACAGAAGTAGTGCAAATAGGGAATAGAGGAAAAGAACATACAGGTGCTGTTAATACACCGATTTATCTCTCGACTGCATATCGACATACAGGGATTGGAGAATCGACGGGGTATGATTATGCCAGAACTGGTAACCCGACGAGAGAAGTGCTAGAAGAGGCCATTGCCTCTCTTGAAGAAGGAGATCGTGGATTTGCTTGTAGTTCAGGTATGGCGGCGATTCAAACGGTATTTTCATTGTTTGAAGAAGGCGATGAGATCATAGCTTCCCTTGATTTATATGGTGGAACGTATCGTCTGTTTGAACAAGGATGGAAACGCTGGGGATTACGATTTACATATGTGGATCCGAGGAATTTGGAGGAAGTTGAGGCAGCGATTAATGAAAAAACAAAAGCTGTTTTTATCGAAACACCAACTAACCCTCTTATGCAAGAGGCCTGTATACGTTCTCTTTCTACTATCTGTAAGAAACATCAGGTGCTGCTAATTGTAGACAATACCTTTTACACACCATTGTTGCAGCAACCTCTTGTTGAAGGAGCAGATATTGTCGTTCATAGCGCCTCTAAATACCTTGGAGGACATAATGATGTGATTGCTGGATTAATCGTGGCAAAAGGTGAACAATTATCTGAGCGGATCTCGTACTATCATAATGGTATTGGAGCCACACTTGGATCATTTGATTCATGGTTATTAATTCGTGGGATGAAAACTCTGTCTTTAAGAATGGAACGACATGAGCAAAATGCGAAAGAAGTCGTGAGCTACTTAGAGAAACTCAATGAGGTAACGGAGGTGCTTTATCCAGGTAAAGGGGGCATGGTTTCTTTTCGTATTAAAGATGAAGCGTGGGTCAATCCTTTCTTACAACAGTTGAAATTGATCTCATTTGCTGAGAGTCTAGGTGGGGTGGAGAGCTTAATGACATATCCAGCGACTCAGACACATGCTGATATCCCAGAAAAGGTAAGACTTGAAAATGGAGTGTGTAATCGGTTGTTACGTTTTTCAGTAGGAATTGAACGAGTGGAAGATCTTATAACGGATCTAGATCAAGCCTTTTCAGCAGTTGTAACTAAACAGGTGAATTATTAACAGAGGGGATGGTAGTATGTCACTACTCAAACGACTACAGACAGAGATTTTAGTCGGAGACGGTGCGATGGGAACGCTATTATACGATCAAGGAATCAATCAGTGTTTTGAAGAGTTGAACCTTTCCGATCCAGCTCGAATTATAGATGCTCATGAACAGTACGTTCGTGCTGGGGCTACGATTATACAAACAAATACGTATGCGGCCAATCGATTAAAGCTCGAAAAACATGGGTTAGCAGATCGGGTGGATGAAATCAACCGAAGCGCTGTACAATTAGCAAAAAAAGCAAGTGGAAGTGCAGCTTTTATTGTCGGAACAATCGGAGGGTTGAGAAAGTTTGGTCAGGTCGATTGGTCAAAAGAAGAGGCGAGGCAAGCACTAAACGAACAAGTTGAAATACTATTATCAGAAGAAATCGACGGCGTTCTTTTAGAAACATTTTTTGATCTAGAGGAGATTATTGATGTTATTAAGTTAACGAGAGAAAAATCGAATTTACCGATTATTGCAAATGTATCCTTGGATGAAATTGGGGTTATGCATGGCGGTATTTTATTACAGGACGCGTTCGCGCAAATGGTGGCTGCTGGAGCTAATGTGGTTGGAACGAATTGTCGTATGGGTCCATCTCATATGTTACGATCTCTTGAAAATGTGCCACTTCAAGAAAAAGCGTACTTGTCTGCTTACCCGAATGCTAGTTTACCAGATTACGAGGATGGAAGGCTCGTCTACCAGACCAACCCAGATTATTTTGAAACGATGGGTGAGCAATTTATTCTCCAAGGTGTGAGACTGCTTGGAGGCTGTTGCGGAACAACACCAGAGCATATAAAAGCTTTCGCAAACGTAGCGAAACGAAGTCAACCTGTAGTTGAAAAGCTTGTGAGAAAAAGAATCAAAACATCAACATCTGTAAGGGAGTTTCCCCGCTATGATCTCACTTTACCTGAGATGGTTAAACATAGGCGGTCTGTAATTGTAGAACTTGACCCCCCAAAAAAATTAAATACTGAACGTTTTATTAAAGGGGCTAAAGCATTAAAAGAAGCAGGGGTCGATGCTGTTACACTAGCGGATAATTCATTAGCTTCACCAAGGGTAGATAATATGGCTCTTGCAGCGCGAATAAAAGAGAATGTTCGACCGCTTGTTCATGTTACATGCCGTGATCGAAACTTAATCGGGTTGCAATCACATTTGATGGGGTTACACACTCTTGGCATCAATGATGTACTCGCTGTTACGGGGGACCCGACAAAAGTAGGAGACTTTCCTGGTGCAACCTCAGTTTATGATGTGACGTCTTTTCAATTGATTTCATTAATCAAGCAATTTAACGAAGGGATCTCATTCTCTGGTCAAGACTTAGGTCAAAAAGCCAATTTTTCAGTCGGTGCTGCTTGTAATCCGAATGTTCGTCATCTTGATAAGGTAGTTAAACGGATGGAGAAAAAAATCACAAGTGGTGCAGATTACTTTATGACTCAGCCTATGTACAGTACCGAACAGATCGAAGCATTTTATCATGAAACAAAACACTTAGACACGCCCATTTATGTTGGAATTATGCCATTAACTAGTTCTAGAAACGCAGAATTTCTTCATAATGAGGTACCGGGCATTAAATTAACGGATTCTGTTCGTCAAGCTATGGCAAATTGTGTCGATCCAGAAGCCGCAGAAAAAGAAGGGTTGGCCATTGCAAGATCATTAATTGATACTGCGAGTGAATATTTTAATGGAATTTATTTAATTACCCCGTTCTTACGTTATCAAATGACTGGGGAATTGACGACATACATTAATAAAAAAACAACAGCTTCAGTTGGGATGAACTAATCACGCTCGAACCGAAGGAAAAAGGAGAGTCAGAACCATGCCAAAATCATTACTTGAACAACAACTAGAGCGAAGAATCCTTGTACTAGATGGTGCAATGGGCACGATGCTTCAGCAAGCAAATCTCACAGCGGACGATTTTGGTGGAGAAGAGTATGAGGGCTGTAATGAGTATTTAAACGTCACGGCACCGCATGTGGTGGAAACGATACACCGTGCATATTTAGAAGCGGGTGCAGATATTATTGAAACAAATACTTTCGGAGCGACAGATCTTGTCTTGGATGATTATGACCTCTCAGAGCGAGCCGAAGAGTTAAACCGTGTTGCTGTTGAAATTGCCAAAAAAGTCGCCATAGAGTTCACAACATCAAACAAACCTAGATTTGTCGCAGGTGCAATGGGTCCAACGACGAAATCCCTTTCTGTGACGGGGGGAACAACTTTTGATACATTAATTCAATCCTATCATGAACAAGCAAGAGGTCTTCTTGTTGGTGGCGCAGACTTATTGCTTCTTGAGACTAGTCAAGATATGAGAAATGTAAAAGCTGCATATGTTGGAATCGAAAGAGCGTTTGATGAGTTGAATGTCCAAGTACCTTTATTTGTATCAGGTACGATTGAGCCTATGGGAACGACACTTGCAGGGCAAACCATTGAGGCTTTCTATCTTTCACTTGAACATATGAAACCGACAGTGGTGGGGCTAAACTGTGCGACGGGACCTGAATTTATGAGAGATCACATTCGATCTTTATCTGAACTTTCTTCTACATACGTTAGCTGTTATCCTAATGCTGGTTTACCAGACGAAGAAGGGCATTATCATGAATCTCCTACTTCGCTCACAAAAAAATTGATGGGTTTTGCAGAAAAAGGCTGGTTAAACATTGTCGGCGGATGCTGCGGGACGACGCCAGACCATATCCGAGCCATGGTTGAAGCGGTACAAGGATATGAGCCTAGGCAAATAGCCGAGGTCAAGGCTCATGCTGTTTCTGGGATTGAACCACTCATTTATGATGAGAGTATGCGCCCATTGTTTGTTGGGGAACGAACAAATGTCATTGGATCTCGGAAATTTAAACGGTTAATATCAGAAGGTAAGTACGAAAAAGCATCTGAAATTGCTCGAGCACAAGTAAAGCGAGGAGCTCATGTAGTTGACATTTGCTTAGCTGACCCTGACCGAGAAGAAATTGAGGACATGGAACAGTTTCTATTGCATGTGGTCAATAAGGTCAAGGTTCCGTTGATGATTGATTCAACTGACGAAGCTGTCATCGAAAAGGCCCTCACCTATTCACAAGGTAAGGCGATCATTAATTCGATTAATTTAGAAGATGGGGAAGAGCGATTTGAAAGTATTATTCCACTAATTAAGCGTTACGGCGCGGCGGTTGTTGTCGGCACCATTGATGAAGAGGGAATGGCAGTGACTGCAGCTCGCAAAGTAGAGGTGGCGAAACGCTCATATGATTTACTCGTTGGAAAATACGGACTAAAACCGAGTGATATTATTTTTGATCCCCTTGTCTTCCCTGTCGGAACGGGAGATGCGCAATACATCGGTTCAGCAGAAGCAACGGTGGAAGGGATTAAGCTTATCAAGAAAGAGCTTCCTGAATGCTTGACGATCTTAGGGGTCAGTAATGTTTCTTTTGGACTTCCACCAGTCGGTCGAGAAGTGTTAAATGCTGTCTATTTATATCACTGTACACAAGCCGGACTCGATTATGCGATCGTGAACACAGAAAAACTAGAACGTTATGCGTCGATCCCAGATTCGGAAAAAGAGTTGGCCAAACGACTCTTGTTTCAAACAACGGATGAAAATCTTGCCGAGTTTACAGCGCTCTATCGCGGAAAAAAACAAGAAAGCAAAGTTGAGACATCATCACTCACCTTAGAGGAACGGTTAGCTTTTTATGTCGTTGAAGGAACAAAAGAAGGACTTAATAAGGATCTAGAACAAGCGTTACAATCATACAGTGATCCTCTGAATATTATTAACGGTCCACTTATGAATGGAATGGACGAAGTTGGGCGGTTATTTAATAACAATGAACTTATTGTCGCAGAAGTGCTTCAAAGTGCTGAAGTAATGAAAGCGTCAGTTGCCTATCTTGAACCATACATGGAGAAAAAAGCAGACGAAGATGGTAAAGGTAAAATTCTTTTAGCTACTGTCAAGGGTGATGTTCACGATATAGGGAAGAATCTAGTTGAGATCATTCTAGGAAATAACGGATTTAAGATCGTGAATTTAGGAATCAAAGTCACATCGAATGAATTAATAGAAGCGGTTAAAAGAGAAAATCCTAAAGCGATTGGCTTATCTGGATTACTTGTGAAATCGGCTCAACAAATGGTTTTAACCGCGCAAGACCTGCGTCAACAAAATATTTCGATCCCAATATTAGTAGGTGGGGCAGCGTTGACAAGAAAATTCACCGATACGAAAATTGCAGCAGAATATGATGGTGTCGTTCTTTACGCAAAGGATGCGATGAATGGGCTTGATCTCGCAAATCGCCTTATTAAACCGAATGAAATTGAAGTAATGAAGCGTGAATTAGC
Source organism: Bacillus sp. FJAT-45037 (assembly GCF_002797325.1). Classification (GTDB taxonomy): domain Bacteria; phylum Bacillota; class Bacilli; order Bacillales; family Bacillaceae_D; genus Alkalihalophilus. Next base: position 1,169,440 of record NZ_KZ454938.1, read on the forward strand.
AGAAAAACGAGCGCTGAAGAGTGATCCGAAAACAAAGCAGAAAACAGCTGTCCAAGTACTAGAAAAACCTGCACGTTCGAAGGTAGCTACAAACAGTCAGATCTTTGTACCAGAAGATTTAAAGGAGCATGTATTACGTGATTATGCGGTGTCACACCTTGAGCCTTATGTTAATATGCAGATGCTGCTTGGGAGACATTTGGGCATCCAAGGGAAAGTGAGTCGTTTACTAGAGGAGAAAGATGAACGGACTCTAAACGTGAAAGCAAAAGTTGATGAAGTGTTAGAGCGTGTAAAAAAAGAAGGGATTATTCAAGCGAATGGGATGTATCGATTCTTTCCTGCTCAATCAGATGGGGACGAGATTATTATTTATGATCCAACAAATCAAGAACAAGAAATAAATCGTTTCCACTTTCCGAGGCAAAAGCACGAGCCATTTTTATGTTTAGCAGACTATATCCGCCCTGTAGAAAGTGGGGAAATGGACTATGTAGGATTCTTAGCTGTAACAGCAGGTAGTGGTGTGCGTCAACTGGCCGAAGAAGCGAAAAATAACGGCGATTATTTGTTTAGTCATATCATTCAAGCAACAGCTTTAGAGATTGCAGAAGGGTTTGCTGAAAGAGTTCATCAGCAGATGAGAGATAAATGCGGGTACCCTGATCCGACAGATTTTACAATGGCTGATCGTTTTTCAGCTAAATATCAGGGGGTACGTGTCTCGTTTGGTTACCCTGCTTGCCCAAATCTTGAAGACCAGGAGAAGCTATTTCAGTTACTGTCTCCTAGAAAGATAGGAATTGAATTGACAGACGGTTTCATGATGGAACCAGAAGCTTCTGTAACAGCAATGGTTTTTGCTCATCCTGAAGGACGTTATTTTAATGTATTAGCTTAAATATTTTATTACGAGAGACCAACTATGCTCTATTGCGTAGTTGGTTTCTTTTTTTGTGCCCAGTGACTTCAGCATTAGCCCACGAAATTCCACGATTCACTCTTTTTACTCATAAGAAGAAATCTAATCAAGTTTGCATAAAAATTGGATGCGTACAAACAATACTTGTAGAAGTAGTGAGGTAAGTTACTTTTTTTGCAAAACAGATAGCAAAAGAACATAAGGAGGGTATTCACAGCATGAAGAGTCATCTGTTCATATGTAAAATGACGCTAACACTTGTCATCGCGTGTATCATGGCGACAACACTTATTTCCACACCAGCTCAAGCCTTCACTGATCAAATCATTCAGCAAGGAGCTACAGGAGATGATGTTGTTGAACTCCAATCCCGTTTGCAGTATATCGGGTTTTATAATGGGAAGATTGATGGGGTATATGGATGGAGCACGTACTGGGCTGTCCGAAACTATCAATATGAATTTGGGATAGATATTGATGGTCTAGTTGGTCCTGAGATGAAGGACAAGTTAGCTAAATCAACAGATTACAATGAGGAATTTGTACAAAAAGCCTTGAATGAGGGACGGAAATTTACTCATTACGGCGGGACACCAAAAACGATTCAAAAAGGCCCGAAAGGTAGTAAAAGTGGCAAGTCAGGTAAAGGGCATCAGGTACCCCCAGCGGCAGAAGGTAAAAAGGCATCAGACCCACAAGCGCCTGCAGCAGAGCCGCAAGCACCAACAGAGGGTACCGAGCCACCTGCAGAAGGTGGTGGTGTAGACCAACAACCTGTACCAACACCAGAGGGAGCACCATTACCAGAAGAAGCCCCTGAAGAAGAGCCTGTACCTTATGAAGAAGTACCAGAAGACCAAGATAATGATGCAAATATTGAAAAAGCAAATAATGTACCACCAGGATATTCAGATAATGACTTACAATTAATGGCGCAAGCCGTATATGGAGAAGCTCGTGGAGAGCCTTTTGTCGGTCAAGTAGCTGTAGCAGCTGTGATTATTAATCGGATCAATAGTCCGACATTCCCTAACACAGCCTCAGATGTCATTTTCGAACCGAGAGCATTTACAGCTGTAGCAGATGGACAGATCTGGATGGAGCCAGATGAGACCTCAAGACGCGCGGTTTTAGATGCATTAAATGGACAAGACCCATCAGGTAATGCCACGTATTATTTTAATCCCGATACCGCAACATCAGGATGGATTTGGTCTCGACCTCAAATTAAAAAAATCGGTAAACATATTTTCTGTCACTAATTATTGGAGGTGAAAACATGGTGCGTAATATTATTATTGGTTTATTAGGAGTAGCTGTCATCGCCTTAGGTTTTTGGGGATTTCAGGAAAAGGATGAAAAACAAATATTAGCTTTAAATGCTGAGAATAACTATCAAAGAGCCTTCCATGACTTAGTCTTTCATATTGATCAAATTGAGGATGAGATTGGAACAACTCTTGCTATGAATACGCAACGTCAGTTAACACCAGCACTAGCTGAAGTATGGAGGATTACGAGTCTTGCTCAATCTGAAATAGCGCAACTACCACTTAGTTCACTTCAGTTAGGAGAAACAGAAGAATTTCTTTATAAGATTGGCAAGTTTTCGTATCAAACATCGATTCGAGATCTCGATAGTCAACCTCTAACAGAGAAAGAATATGGGATTCTAGAAACATTGTATGAACGTTCTCATAATATTCGCGAAGAATTACGTGAGGCGCAAGCGTATATTTTAAAAAACGATCAGAAGTGGTTAGATCTTGATAAAGAAATGCAAGCAGCTACAAGCGAAGAACCACCTGATAATCTTGTTGTGAACAATTTAGAAGTGATGAACAAAAATATTGAAGGCTACAGTGAAGTAGAGTGGGGGGCAGGTCTTACTTCAATTGAAGATTTAAACGGAGAATTAAAAAAAGCGCTATCCGGGCAAAAGAAAATCTCTAAAGAAGAAGCAGAAGAAGTGGCCCGTCAATACTTAGATTTAAATGATCAAGCAGCGGTACATGTGGCTGATACAGGAAAAGGATTAGTATATCCTGCTTATACTATAGTCGTCGATGACCCAGACCACGAAACTCACTATTATATGGACATGAGCGTAGAGGGTGGGCATCCGATTTGGTTCCTTCAAGAACGCCAAATTAATGAACAGAACATCAGCTTAAATGACGCATCAGACATTGCTGAAAAGTTTCTCAATGAAAATGGGATAGACAACATGCAACTAGTCGATAGTAAGCAATATGATTCAATCGGGATGTTCCAATTTGTTTATCTGCAAGACAATGTGCGTGTATACACTGATTCTGTGATGGTTGAGGTAGCACTAGATGATGGTAGTGTAATTAGTTATGAAGCTAAAGATTATCTGATCCACCATAAAGAACGTGATATCGATCAGCCGAAAATTACGATAGATGAGGCTTTAGAACGTGTTCATCCAAAAGTGGAAGTGATGGAAGATCATTTAGGTCTTATTGAAAATGAATTAGGTGACGAGGTTTTGTGTTACGAATTTTTCGGAACGATCAACGAAGACACCTTTAGAATTTTCATAAATGCAAGTGATGGTGAGGAAGAAAAAGTTGACCGTTTAGAAAAAGCGGAACGCGTGTATGATTTCTCATAATTTTCTAAGAAGAAGCAAGATATTGCTTCTTCTTTTTTTCGTTCCATGAGATAATTAATGATAAAAGTGCGAATGCTAGAGTGAAGTACGTGCAGGAGGGTTTTATATGATCGAAATAGGCACAACGATTCAATTGGAACTAGAAGATGAGAGCAATAAAGAAAAAACAACCAAGTTACGCTGTCGTTTAGTTGATATAGTGAACGATACGTATATTATTGACTATCCAATCAACTTAGAAACACGGAAGCCAAGCTTTCTTTTAGATGGAACAAAAATGAAAGCGTCTTTTATTTCCAGTCAAGATGTTGTCTATGAATTTAATACCGAGGTGTTGGGAAGACAGAAGCATACCATTCCAGTTCTGCTTATTCAAGACCCAGGTAAAGAAAACTATTATAGAATTCAAAGGCGTAATTATGTTCGAGTAGAAGCAACCAACGATGTTGCTGTCCACCCAGTTGATGAAGAATACGAACCATTTAATACGGTATCAATTGATATAAGTGGTGGGGGATGTGCGATCCTTCTTCCTAAAGAAAAAGCCATTCCTGACAATGGGGAAGTGGACGTAACGATGGTTTTACCTAGGCAAAAAGGAGAGCAACAGTATGTGAAAGCCCGCTGTAAAATCGTTAGGACATATCAACCTAGACCAGAAGCCAAAATGAGAGCATCCCTTCAGTTTATTGGTCTAGAACAGAAAGATCAAGATAAAATCGTGCGTTTTTGTTTTGAACGACAACTCGTGTTAAGACGAAAAAATAGAGGCTAATTTCATGGCAGCTAGTATTAGACCAGTATTCTTGAATATGATATGATAAATGTATATAAAAAAGATAGTTTTTAAGCAATTTTATTGTTTAGTGCGTTAAAGTTGTTTGGAAGATCAGTCGAGGTGTAGAAAAATGAATAACGTAATCAATATTGCTATCGATGGTCCAGCTGGAGCAGGAAAAAGTACGGTTGCAAAATTAGTAGCAGAGCAATTAGATTTCCTTTACATTGACACAGGAGCTATGTATCGTGCACTGACTTATTATGCGTTACAAAAGAAAATCAACCTTGAAGATGAGAACCCTTTGTTTGCGCTTCTTACTGATATTCGAATTGATTTAAAGTCTACTGAGCATCATGCGCAAGTATTTGTGAATCAGGCTGATGTGACAGAAGAAATTCGCACGGACGAAGTAAATAAACATGTATCACTTGTTTCAAGTCATCCATCCATCCGAATTGAAATGGTTGAGCGTCAGAGAAATCTCGCTAAGGGAACAAATGCAGTGCTAGATGGACGTGATATTGGCACGTATGTTTTACCTGAAGCGAAGGTGAAAGTGTTCTTAACAGCTTCTGTCGAAGAACGCGCGAAAAGAAGACATGATGAACAAGTAAACAAAGGATACCCATCAAACCTTGAAGAGTTAAAGAAGGATATAGCTCGTCGAGATCAATTAGATTCGACGCGTGACTTTGCTCCATTGAAGCAAGCAGATGACGCGGTTGAGATTGACTCAACTTCTAAGTCAATTCCGGAAGTTGTTCAGGTGATTATTGACTTAGTGAAGGAGCGTGCGTCTTAAGATGGGCTTGTATCAAATAGGTCAGAAAATTTCTAGAATGTATCTTTCAACAAAATTTAAAGTTGAGATTATTGGCGAAGAAAATATCCCTAAAGAAGGTGGGGTTCTTTTATGTTCTAATCATATTAGTAATTTTGACCCACCCCTTTTAGGAGCATACATCACGCGCCCTATTCATTATATGGCAAAACAAGAACTGTTTGAAAAGCCTGTTCTAAAAAAATTATTGCCTAGACTTGGGGCATTCCCTGTTAAAAGAGGGATGGGGGATAAACAAGCATTGCGCAAAGGAATAAACTACCTTAAGGATGGTCAGATGCTAGGGCTCTTTCCTGAAGGGACAAGAAGTCGTGATGGCAAACTAGGTAAAGGACTTGCGGGTGCGGGTTTCTTCGCACTTCGTTCTGACGCAACGGTTATACCATGCGCTATTATTGGTACGTATAAACGAGGAGATACTCTTAAACTCGTTTACGGAAAGCCGATTCATTTTGAAGACCATAGAACTGAGAGAGTGTCGGCAGATGTGGCAACTCAAGTCATTATGGACGAAATTGGAAAATTGATTGAAGCACACAAAACGATTTAATAATTGTTAGTTTCATCTGCTTTTCGCGGAAGATCATTTTATACATTACGTTTACATACCGCAATTTTGCGGAGACTGAAGGAGGCAAATGTCAATGGGAGAAGAAATGAACAATGAATTAGCAGAAATGAAATCATTAGCTGTAGGAGATGTCATTAAAGGTAAGGTGACAAAAGTAGAAGATAAGCAAGCGATGGTCGATATTGGATACAAGATAGACGGTATCATTCCTATTAGTGAACTCTCTAGCCTGCATGTAGAAAAAGTTAGTGATGTGGTTTCTGTCGATGATGAATTGGAAATGAAAATTCTTAAACTAGAAGACGATGAGCTTATTCTTTCAAAACGTGCTGTACAAGCGGAAAAGGCTTGGAGTGAATTACGTCAGTATCAAGAAGCTGGCGAAGTCATCACCGCGAAAGTCGCTGAAGTAGTGAAAGGCGGGTTAGTGGTAGACCTTGGGGTGAGAGGATTTATTCCAGCCTCTTTAGTGGAGCGTCACTTTGTAGAGGACTTCTCTGATTATAAAGGTCGTGAACTTCGCTTGAAAGTAGAAGAAATAGACGAAGAAAACAATAAATTAATTTTATCTCAGCGAGCGGTTCTAGATAAAGAAGTGCAAACAAAAAAGAAATCAATTCTTGAATCGCTGCATCAAGGCGATATTGTTGAAGGGACAGTTCAACGAATAACAACGTTCGGAGCTTTTGTAGATGTCGGTGGCGTTGACGGGTTGGTTCACATTTCACAACTAGCGCATCATCGTGTAGAAACACCTTCAGACGTTGTAACAGAAGGTGATCAAGTGAAGGTGAAAATCCTTTCTGTTGATGCAGATAGTGAGCGAATTTCATTATCTATTAAGGAGACATTACCTGGTCCTTGGGAAGAAGTTGCTGGTAAGATCAAAACAGGAGATGTTGTCGAAGGGACGGTTAGACGCTTAGTTTCATTTGGAGCCTTTGTTGAAGTAGCACCTGGTGTCGAGGGTCTTGTCCACATCTCTCAGATCGCTAACCGTCATATCGGAACCCCATCTGAAGTGTTGACAGAAGGCGAGACAGTAGAAGCGAAGGTTTTAGATGTTAATGCAAATGAAAAACGTATTTCTTTAAGCATTCGTGAACTACTAAAGGAAGAAACCAATGAAGCTGAATACGCTGCGTATTCAGCGCAAAAAGAAGAAGAGCCTAGAGGCTTTTCATTAGGCGACATGATCGGTGATCAACTAAAAAAATATAAATAATGAGTTAAGGTGATAATCATGAGTCGTGCAGCTAGAAAACTAGATCATATTCATCATGCGTTATCAACCGGGCAATCACGGACTCATGGCTTTGAGGACATCCAATTTGTTCATAATAGTATTCCTGAGCTAGCTATTAATGAGGTGGATGTATCTTCAAAAATCGGCGAACTTTCTTTAAGTTCGCCGATTTTTATCAATGCCATGACTGGTGGCGGTGGAGATCGCACGAAACGAATTAATCAACAACTAGCGGAAGTGGCCGCTGAATGTGGAATTGGTATGGCCGTTGGTTCTCAGATGGCAGCCATTAAAAACCCAGAAGAACGAAAGAGTTATGAAATTGTAAGAGAAACTCATAAAGATGGTGTGGTATTTGCTAACTTAGGAAGTGAAGCAACCGTTGAACAAGCGAAACATGCTATTGATATGTTAGAAGCTTCTGCGATGCAGATTCACGTCAATGTAATCCAAGAGCTCGTTATGCCTGAAGGAGATCGAGATTTCACCGATACGTTAAAACGAATAGAGTCTATTCGAGAAGCTGTTGATGTTCCTCTAATTGTAAAAGAAGTTGGCTATGGGATGAACATGAAAACGACTAAACAGTTAGCTGATATCGGGATTGAAATCGTTGATGTCGGGGGCTACGGTGGTACGAACTTTTCAAAAATTGAGAACGAACGACGTGCGCGCAAATTAAGCTTTTTTGATGAATGGGGAATTGAAACAACCAGTTCAATTTTAGAAGCAAAAAATGGTGCAAAAACCATGTCGATCATTTCCTCAGGTGGCTTACAATCAGCATTGGACATTGCTAAATCTATTGCACTTGGAGCAAGTGCGACTGGATTTGCGGGACATTTTTTACGTATTTTAACCGATTTTGGCCAAGAGCAATTGATTGATGAAATCAAGCAAATACATGAAGATCTAATCATGTTAATGACGGCATTAAACGCACCCTCGATTGCTGATTTACAAAAAGTACCGATTGTTATAAGTGGACGCACGCAGAATTGGTGTACACAAAGAGGAATCAACTTAAATCAATACGCTCAACGTTAAAAAGCTGAATCAGAGGAAGACTCTGGTCCAGCTTTTTTTGTTTTGTCTAGCCCACTCAAGAGGTTTCGCGCGAATAACGGTAGTTTCTGCGCAAACTTACGACTGTTGCGAGCAAAATCTCATCGTTACCGCGCAAAACAAGAGAGTTTTCGCGCAAATGCAGCAAGAAAATGGAAAAAGGAGTCGCTTCCGCTTTTCTTATCTAGCTTTGGCTCCTTGGGTTGCGGGAAAACCGGTGAATCGAATGAAGTCAAAGAGCGACTTCGTATCGCTCTCCTAGTTTTCCCGCTACCCAGACCAGTCGCCTCCGCTTTTCTGTCTAGCTTTGGTTGCCAGAGGCTCGTGGACAAATAACCTGGCAGACAGAAAAGCAAAGAGCGCTTTTCATCTGCCAGAACATTTGCATCCCGCCTCTAGAAAGGCACCCTCCGCTTTTCTTGTCTAGCTTTGGCTCCTTGAGCTGCGGGGAAAACCGGTGAATCCAAAGAAGTCAAAAAGCGACTTATTTTGGCTTCTCCTAGTTTTCCCGCATCCCAGAACAGTCGCCTCCGCTTTTCTTGTCTAGCTTTGGCTCCTTGAGCTGCGGGGAAAACCGGTGAATCCAACGAAGTCAAAGAGCGACTTCGTATCGCTCTCCTAGTTTTCCCGCATCCCAGAACAGTCGCCTCCGCTTTTCTGTCCCTATGGTCTTTGGTTTTCTTTTGCTTGTTGGGGGCTTTGGAGTTTGGATGCTCCTTTGTTTGATAAGCTTTGGTCGCGGTCGGATTCTACCTGATGTGTTTGTTTTAATTTACGTTCTTGACGGTCTTTACCCATATTCAATCCTCCTTTTATTGACGATACTGTAGTGTGTCCATTATCCGTAAAATTATGTAGAGGGAGGTTTACTTTTACTAGATGCGTCGATACTAGAAGGAAAGTATGGGAGGTGTGTGAGAGTTGGAAGGTGTATATTTTTATTGGTTCGGATGGATCTTTATTTGTATCATTACATTTTTTATGCCTAAAACAAAACAAAGAACGGTTGTTGCTATTTTTATACTTTTGTTATTAATTTTAGTGCCTCACAACATTTCAATCTTTAGTATTGAAATAAGTGTTGGATATTTATTTTTTTTAAGTGTGTTATACGGATTTCTCTGCCAAATGAACATGAAAACTCTTCTTTTCACTTTGTGTACGAGCATACTAGTAGCTGCAGGATACGCGACGTTTCAGCTTGTATCAATTTATGATCCTGTCGTGCACTTAATTGATGGTAGAGTGATGTCTATGGCTATTGTCGTGGTCTTGGCTTCAGTAGTATCAATGGATTGGAGTAAGAGGGTAATCATTAGTCTTTCTGGACTATTACATGGAGAATTGTTATATGGATTAACAGTAAGGGATACATTTATGATGCATGCTTTCGGCCACCTATATTTATTTGATGTGATCGCTCTTTCTTCTGTGATTCTTTCAGGGGGCTGGTTCATTCATGACATGTCAAAGACGACAAAACGTTGGCTGCAGGAGAAAAATGAAAGGCAAATATCTGAACAATTGTCTGCTACAAAAGAGTGATTCTACATATGGGGTCGACAAGATTCGCTACATCTAGTAAAATAAATAGGTTGTGGAGTTTAATTACCGCTGTTTTAGACAAAAAATTATAACGTAAAGATGTTTAAGAGACGTTTAGTAGTGAACGATTGATTATACATAGAGAGGTTGTTGAAGAAATATGACAAAACCAGTTGTAGCCATTGTGGGGCGTCCGAATGTTGGGAAGTCCACAATTTTTAACAGAATAGTAGGAGAACGCGTTGCGATTGTCGAAGATATTCCAGGAATAACTAGAGATCGTATCTATTCACACGGAGAATGGTTAGATCGCGATTTTAATTTAATTGATACAGGCGGAATTGAGATTGTTGACGAACCATTGTTAAACCAAATGCGTCAACAAGCAGAACTTGCGATTGAAGAAGCGGATGTCATTGTCTTTATGGTGAATGGACGTGAAGGCATTACAAATGCAGACCAAGAAGTTGCTAAAATCTTGTTCCGTTCAAAAAAACCAATTGTTCTTGGTGTGAATAAAGTGGATAATCCGGATATGCACGACCTTCTTTATGAATTTTATTCACTTGGAATAGGGAGCCCGTTTCCTATCTCAGGTTCTCACGGTCTTGGATTAGGAGATTTATTGGACGAGGTTATTAAGCATTTCCCTGATAAATCAGAAGACGATTATGATGCTGATACGATTCGTATTTCATTAATTGGTCGACCAAACGTAGGTAAATCTTCATTAGTCAACGCCATGCTTGGTGAAGAGCGAGTGATTGTAAGTGATATTCCAGGAACAACTCGTGACGCAATTGATACGCCATTTACACGTGATGAACAAGATTATGTTTTAATTGATACAGCGGGTATGCGTAAGCGTGGAAAGGTGTACGAGACCACAGAAAAATACAGTGTCTTACGTGCCCTAAAAGCGATTGAGCGTTCAAATGTTGTACTTGTTGTCATCAATGCAGAAGAGGGTATCATCGAGCAAGATAAGAAAATTGCAGGCTATGCTCATGAAGCAGGGCGAGGAATTATTCTCGTTGTGAATAAATGGGATGCTATTGAGCGTGATGATAAGACGATGATAAACTTTGAGAGAAAGATCCGTGATGAATTTTTATTCTTATCTTATGCACCGATTCTTTTCACATCAGCGATTACTAAACAACGCTTACAGCATGTATTACCAACAGTGAAGCGCGTATCACAAAACCATAATTTAAGAGTTCCGACAAATGTCTTGAATGATTTAATTATGGACGCTGTAGCGATGAACCCAACTCCTACTGACAAAGGAAAACGTCTACGTATTAATTACGTTACTCAAGTTGCGGTTGAGCCACCTGCATTTGTATTCTTTGTGAATGAGCCAGAGTTACTACATTTCTCATACGAACGTTTCTTAGAAAATCGCTTACGTGCGACATTTGAATTTGAAGGAACTCCAATTAAGATTATTGCAAGAAAGAAAAATGACTGATCATAGTTAGAACTGGGGGAGACTATGAATATTTTTTTACTATTCATTGTTATTTTAATTGGTTATTTGCTTGGATCGATTAGCTTCAGTTATTTAATTGCAAAAAAAATTAAAAAAGTTGATATTCGTCATCATGGAAGCGGAAATGCAGGTGCAACGAATACATTACGTGTGTTAGGAGTGGGTCCTGCAATTACTGTCTTATCTTTAGACATTGTAAAGGGAATTGCTGCCGTTTGGATTGGGATCTTTTTAGCGCCTGATGCATCGGGCATTTTCCCTGCATTTGCCGGATTAGCAGCTATTTTAGGACATAATTGGCCAGTCTATTTCGGATTTCGTGGAGGTAAGGGTGTAGCAACAACGATTGGTGTGATTGCAACGCTCGTATTCTTTCCTGCTTTGTACGCGGGAATCATAGCCATTATTAGTATATTACTTACACGGTATGTATCACTCGGTTCGTTGTTATTTGCACTTTGTACACCAATATTTGCGTTCCTCCTACTTGAGACGTATCAAATTCCTGCGATGTATATTATTTTGACAATATTCGTAGCGGTCCTTTCGTTCTGGCGTCATCGTGAGAATATTCAACGATTACTAAACGGTACGGAAAGTAAAATCGGTCAGAAAAAAGAAGCTTCATAAAGATCAAAGTAAGTTCTAAGGAGTTGATATCGTGTCAAATGTAGCAGTAATGGGAGCGGGGAGTTGGGGAACAGCTCTTGCTATGGTCCTAGCTGATAACGATCATGACGTTCGACTATGGGCTAGAAGAGAAGAACAGATCAAAGAAATCAATGAATCACATTCAAATGAAGGATATTTACCAGGTGTGTCACTGTCTGAGAAGATCCGTGGATATACCGATCTTTCTAAAACTGTTGAACAATCAGAGATTGTACTTATGGTTGTTCCAACAACAGCAGTTCGAGAATCTGTGCGTTCTCTAAAGCAAGTTGTGACGAGGCCAATTACTATTATTCATGCTAGTAAAGGTATTGAACCGACTTCGCACAAACGTATTTCAGAAATGATTGAAGAAGAGTTTGACGATACAACATTACTGAAAGATGTCGTCGTTTTGTCAGGACCAAGTCATGCTGAAGAAGTAAGCTTAAGACAACCAACGACCGTCACTGTTTCATCTTTAGAAAATGATGCATCTCTTTTAGCACAAGATTTATTTATGAATCAACATTTTAGAGTGTATACAAACCCTGATTTAATTGGGGTTGAAATTGGTGGGGCACTAAAAAACATAATTGCTCTAGTGTGTGGTTTAACGAGTGGACTTGGCATGGGAGATAACACGAAAGCCGCGCTTATGACTAGGGGTCTTGCTGAAATTACTAGGCTCGGTGTAAAACTAGGTGCTAATCCCTTGACGTTTGCTGGTCTTTCGGGACTTGGTGATTTAATTGTTACGTGTACAAGTGTCCATTCAAGAAACTGGCGAGCAGGGCAAATGATCGGAAAGGGTCACTCGTTAGAAGATGTCCTTAAAAATATGGGGATGGTCGTTGAAGGGATTCGCACGACGCAAGCAGCTAATGAATTAGCTAACAAGTTAGATGTTGATATGCCGATTACTTCTACATTATATGAAGTGTTGTTTGAAGAACTACATCCTAGCGAAGCTACTGAAAAATTAATGGGTCGGATTAAAAAGCATGAAGTCGAGCAAATATCCGATTTCTTAAATCAATAGCTTTCATACTAAGGTATAGCCCAATCATGTAACTAGGCGAATGTCATGCACCATCTCTTCGTTCATGCATAAGATATTTCTATATCAAGAACGAAGGAGGACGTATGATGTTTCAAAAAAATGACCCTTCATTTATGGACCAAGTTCAAAAGAAAACGAGTGTAAGACCAGATGAATTAATGAAGCTTGCAAACTCAGTCAGTCAGGCGAACCTGCAAGATGAAGCGACTGTTCGGGCGCTTATCTCTCAAGTTTCTAAACTGGCGAAAACACCTGTCTCTAAAGAAAAGGAAGACCAGATTGTTCAGGCGATTGTGAAAAACAATATGCCGACTGATTTTGCTTCTCTTGCTAAAATGTTCAATAAAAAATAGGTGCTAGTTTAGGCAGATGCCAAACGCAAATGCTCCTGACTCGCATATACTTTATGGAACGAACATTAAAATAGGGCTGTGCAAGACGAAGGCTTTAGTTGAGTTAGAGGAGTGTGCCCCGCTTCTCTAACTTTTTTATTGTCATTCGCTAATTTTTGTAACGAGATGGACAAGTTACGCATGTCCGACTTTCTGTCTATGTGATATACTAACTATGATTTATTTTAAAAAAAGGATGATGAACATGTCTGATGCAATGTTAAATATGTGGATTTCTTTTTTCGCCCTTGCGCTAATGTTTGTTTCTGCAGGAGCTGCCATTTTTAGTCGCGAAAAGTTAAAAGGAATCGTACAAAAGATCGTTTTGGCTTTTTCATTTGTTTGTTTGATTGTTTCAGGTTTAATTGTATTTTTAATTGTAATCGGTGGGCCTACGGCAACAATGTAGCGAGTTGGTACAAGTTCGATAGCATGAAAAGAAAGTATTCTATTCATAGAGTAGGAGTTTGATTTGATGAAGTGGATGACCTCACTAGCGATTATATTCTCATGCTTGGTGCTTACAGGTTGTTTATTGCCAAGTGGTGAAAGAGCAGAGAATCAGATTGCTTATCCTGATCAGTTGCAATCTGTTGAGGATGCAGCGATTCGGTTTCAAGCAGATACGGGCGTGTTACCAATTCGTACCTTTGATGAGACGACCTCTTATTATCAAAGGTATGTCGTTGATTTTAATCAATTGATCCCAAGATATCTACAACAACCTCCGGGTACAGCGTTTGAAAATGGAGGAGTGTTTCAATACGTTCTAGTGGATGTAGAAGATCAACCGAAAGCAAAGGTAATTGATCTAACTTCCCAGCGTGAGATCCAACAATTTCAACAACGAATAAATGAATATCGTCGACAACATACGTATGTTCCAGTTGATGAAATGCTGGACGTGGGATTATTCAAACTTGATCATGAGGCGCTCAACTATAAAGAAGCACCTCAAGTGAAAAGCCCATACTATGATACAATGTTGCCTTTACTTTATACGAACGATGGAGAAATTGTGATTGATTACCGAATTGACCTTAATATTGCATTGAACGAGTTTGACCATCAATTCGGCGAAGATGAAGATATTCGTTCGCTACTAGTTGAACAGTTTCCATTCGTACCTGTGCGTTCTGTCCCTTATACTTTAGATCAAAATAACGAACCGATTTATAATGTTCGTCTGAATGATTAAGATGAAATAGTTGGTCTAAAGCCCCTTCTTTGTTGATATACATATCAAAGGAAGGGGCATTTTGTGTTTCCCCTTCTCGGTATCTATTTAGAGATGATTCATGAATTGATTAACCAAGTATGGCACTACCACTGAAATCATTTATTCCTATTTTGCAACATTCATCTAGGCTTTATAAAAAATGAAATGCTTCTTTCCCTGGTAGGTGTCATATTTATAGGACAACATCATATGATGATAGTGTCCTAGCTTTATGGAAATTCATGACGCATCTCATATCTTTACTCGATCGGGAGGGGATCACGTGGAAAAGGTTGATATTTTTAAAGATATTGCTGAACGAACGGGTGGTGATATCTATTTAGGAGTCGTAGGGGCTGTGCGGACAGGGAAATCGACATTCATTAAGAAATTTATGGAGCTTGTCGTACTCCCGAACATTGAAAACGAATCGGAAAAAGCTCGTGCTCAAGATGAGTTACCACAAAGTGCAGCAGGTAAAACAATTATGACAACGGAACCTAAGTTTGTTCCGAATCAAGCCATTTCGATTCATGTAGACGAAGGTTTAGATGTAAACATACGTCTTGTGGATTGCGTTGGGTATGCTGTTCCGGGAGCAAAAGGGTATGAAGATGAAAACGGTCCGAGAATGATCAACACACCTTGGTATGAGGAGCCAATTCCGTTCCAAGAAGCGGCTGAGATTGGAACACGTAAAGTAATCCAAGAACACTCAACACTCGGGGTAGTCATTACAACAGATGGTTCAATCGGCGAGATACCTCGTTATGATTATGTTGAATCAGAGACTCGAGTTATTGAAGAGTTAAAAGAAGTCGGGAAGCCGTTCATCATGATTATTAATAGTGTTAGGCCTCATCATCCAGACACTGATAATCTTCGTCGTCAACTTGCAGATGAACATGATATTCCAGTTCTAGCGATGAGCATTGAAAGCATGACAGATCACGACATTAATAATGTTCTGCGTGAAGTACTATTTGAATTCCCAGTCCATGAGGTTAACGTGAACTTACCGAGCTGGGTAATGGTGTTAAAAGATGATCACTGGTTAAGACAAAGTTATGAAGAGTCTGTCCGTGATACGGTAAAAGACATTAGGCGTTTGCGAGACGTTGATCGGGTCGTTGGACAATTTTCAGAATATGAATTTATTGATGATTCAAGGCTTGCAGGGATAGAGATGGGGCAAGGCATCGCAGAGATTGACCTTTATGCACCTGATGATCTCTATGATCAAGTGTTAAAAGAAGTGGTCGGTGTTGAAATTAGAGGTAAAGACCATCTTTTACAGCTCATGCAAGAATTTGCACATGCAAAATCGGAATATGATCAAGTCGCAGAGGCGCTTCGTATGGTTAAGCAAACAGGATATGGCATTGCTGCACCAGCACTATCAGACATGAGCTTGGATGAACCAGAAATCATTCGCCAAGGATCTAGGTTTGGTGTAAGGCTTAAAGCGGTGGCCCCATCTATTCATATGATCAAAGTAGATGTAGAGTCCGAATTTGCCCCAATTATAGGCACAGAAAAGCAAAGTGAGGAACTTGTTCGTTACTTAATGCAAGATTTTGAGGAGAATCCATTGTCTATTTGGAATTCGGATATCTTTGGACGATCTTTAAACTCGATCGTACGAGAAGGAATCTCGGCGAAGCTTTCATTAATGCCTGAAAATGCACGCTATAAGTTGAAAGAGACACTTGAACGTATTATTAATGAAGGTTCTGGTGGTTTAATCGCGATTATTTTATAAGTAAACTAGAAAAGAGCAAAAGGGCCTTTCAGTAAAAAGGTTCCTTTTGCTTTTTTATTTCCTTCTATGCTAAGCTCTATATAGTTATCGTAGCAGTTCTATTAAGTTTACTAATATAAATGGAATGAAATATATCACATATTCTCATATAATAGATTGTCTATAGATATAAGGAGAGATCGACATGAGTAATGAAAATCAATTTTTTGTAATTAAGGCGAAAGAGAACGGTGTAAATGTAATCGGTTTAACAAGAGGAACGGATACACGTTTTCATCATTCCGAAAAGCTTGATAAAGGGGAAGTAATGATTGCTCAATTCACTGAGCATACTTCTGCAGTTAAAGTCCGAGGGAAAGCAATTATTCAAACGAGTCATGGTACAATGGATACAGAAGAGTAAAAGCAGGGACTTCCTGCTTTTTATTTTACATTAGTGGAAAAAATATCATAAGAACCGATAACACCTTACAAATAGGGAAATTGTGACGTTTTTATTCGAAGGAATGCACAAATTATGCTATAATAGAATCCGTCTTGAACTTAAAGCTCAAATATAGTAGATCATTTTGATGGATGCGATTTGGAGGACGTGGTTATGGTGAGAATAAACCAACTTAATGACAGAGTCAAAGAAATAAAAAAGAGCTTCATTAACTTAACAAAGCATACGTATTTGGATAAGTACATACAAGTACCAGTTATTGACGAGGACAAAATTCGTCTTCTTTATACGATGTTAAGTGAACACACAAGCAAAAAAGATGCGAAAATTTTCACTTTGTCAGCATTACTTGTACATGCAGCTCTTGATGTACATGAAGCTGTCTCTCTCCACAAAATCCAATCAGAATCGTTGAGGAAACATCGTCAATTAACTGTGCTAGCAGGCGATTATTATTGTAGCCTTTATTACTTCTTATTAGCTGAAGGAAAACATATTTCGGCGATACAAGTCTTTAGCCACTCCATTCAAGAAATCAATGAACATAAGATGAATTTGTATCATACACAGACAAGTTCTTTTGAAGAGTATAAAGAAAATGTAGAGAAAGTTGAATCTATGTTGCTTCAAAACATTGCTGAACATTTTAATCAGTCAATTTGGAAGCAAGTATATAATGATTTCTTCTTCTTAAAACGACTCGTTTTTGAACGGAATGAATTTAAAAATGGAAACCATTCATATTTGGTTCAGTCTATGTATGAAGAGGCAAAGCATCCAGATGTATTACTTCAACTGTGTGAGCAGAAAATTGAAGATGTCAAAGATCGGTTATTGAAGGCTGGTAAGAAATTAGAGAAGTTTGAAGGGTTCATTATTGAACATGTCGATCAATTGATTTCTACAACAACGGACTACGAAGAGACAGTAGCAGAAGAAGGGTGAATAATATATGAGTCAAACGAAAGAAGAACGGGTTCACCAAGTGTTTGAAACCATTTATAAGCGCTATGATCTGATGAATTCAGTCATCTCGTTCCAACGACATAAAGCATGGCGCAAAGCAACAATGAAACAAATGAATGTTCAACCGGGTGATCATGCGCTGGATGTTTGCTGTGGAACGGCAGATTGGACGATTGCATTAGGGGAAGCTGTAGGTACTACTGGCCGAGTAGAAGGCTTAGATTTTAGTAAAAATATGTTACTCATTGGTGAAGAGAAAGTCAAAGAGAGTAAGATGAAACATGTCTCCTTACGGCATGGGAATGCGATGGAGCTGCCATATGACGATGAATCGTTTGATTTTGTTACGATTGGTTTTGGTTTAAGAAATGTACCAGACTATATGCAGGTGTTAAAAGAAATGCACAGAGTTGTTAAAAAAGGTGGGAAAGTTGTCTGTTTAGAAACAAGTCAACCAACCATTCCAGTTTTTAAACAATTATACTTCTTTTACTTCCGTCGGGTTATGCCTGTCTTTGGTAAAGTGTTCGCAAAAAGTTATGACGAGTATTCATGGTTACAAGAGTCAACGATGGCGTTTCCAAATCGAGAGAAGCTAGCTAAAATGTTCTATGAAGCTGGATTCGAACGTGTTGACGTGCAGGCTTATTCTGGAGGGGTTTGTGCGATGCACCTCGGAGTGAAGTCTGAAAAATAGTCAAGTAGAATTGGGGAAGATATCGTGATTAGAAAGATAAAAATCATCTTAGAAATGATCAAATTTGAACATACTGTTTTTGCTTTACCCTTTGCATATTTTGGAGCCATTTTAGGTGCATTTATTATGAACGATACGATGCCTACCTTGTCTCAATGGATTTGGATAACGGTTGCAATGATTGGTGCTAGAAGTGCTGCTATGTCATTAAACCGAGTGATTGATGAAAAGATTGATAAGCATAACCCTCGTACGGCTGATCGAGCGATCCCTGCAGGGTTAATATCAAAAATTGAGGTCTTGACCTTTATTGTGATTTCAATGGGGATGCTTATATTTGCAGCTTTTCAGTTAAGCCAGTTAGCTGTTTACTTATTGCCGTTGGCGGTTTTTTTCCTTGTGTTTTATTCTTATACAAAACGTTTCACTTGGACATGTCATCTCATTCTTGGGGTTACAATAGGATTAGCGCCCTTAGGTGGTTGGGTAGCAGTAACAGGAATGTTGTCACTTGAAGCAATCATCTTATTTATTGCTGTTGCATTATGGACAGCAGGGTTTGATGTTATATATGCAACACAAGATGCTGACTATGACCGTGAACGTGGATTGTATTCCATTCCAAGCCGATTTGGAATTAAACGTGCGCTCATCATTGCAAAAGGACTTCATATCATTAGTTTCGTTGCTTTTGTGCTTCTTTATGTTTTAACACCTTTAAGTTGGTTATACCTAATTGGTGTAGTTATTGCAGGAGCGATTATGGTCTATGAGCACTCCCTTGTAACCGCAGACGACCTTTCAAAAGTGGGAGTAGCGTTCTTTACTATGAACGGTATCTTAAGTTTAGTAATGTTTATTTTCACCGTGATGGATGTGATCATATGAATGAATCTCCAAAGAAAATTATGACTGTAGGTATTACAGGCGCAAGTGGTGGATTGTATGGAGTTCGTTTAACGCAAGAATTACTTCGACAATCCTATAAAGTCCATCTCGTATTAACGGAAGCTGCTTGGCAAGTATTCAGAGAAGAGTTACAGTTAGATACAAGTAATCGCGAGCAAGTGATTACAGATTTATTTGGTGATAGACCAGGCGAACTTCACACTCATGATTTACATGACTATGCAGCACCAATTGCTAGTGGATCGTATCGGAGCGCGGGAATGATTATTATTCCTTGCTCAATGGGAACTCTATCTGGTATTGCACATGGAGCTTCTGGTAATTTACTTGAGCGTACTGCAGACGTGATGTTAAAAGAACGACGTAAGTTAGTCATCTGCCCGAGAGAAACCCCTCTACATCAAATACATTTAGAAAACATGCTAACCCTTTCAAAAATGGGAGCGACCATTTTACCAGCAATGCCAGGCTATTATCATTTGCCAAAGACCATTGATGATCTAATTAATTTCCTTGTTGGAAAGGCATTAGATAGTCTTGGCGTAGAGCACGAGCTATTTACCCGTTGGGGGGAATAAAAATGTCATTAGTAATTGGTGAGATCTCTTATACAAATATTTTGCCATTATATTATTATTTAGATCGTGAGCTATTAAAGAGTCACGGGTGTTCATTCACTCCTCAAGTGCCATCTGAATTAAATGCCTCTATGTCTGCTGGACGGGTAGATGTAGGTGGTATTTCATCTTTTGCATATGCTGAGAATACAAGTCAATTTACTTTATTACCTGATTTATCGGTTTCTGCCTATGAGAAAGTGGGCTCGATTTTTCTTTTTTCAAAAGTTCCAATTGAGCAACTTTCAGGAAAATCGATTGCGTTAACATCAAGCTCAGCGACTTCAGTTCATCTACTTAAAGTGATTTTAGAACGTTTTTATCAACATGAAGTTCAATATGAAACGATGAAACCTTCGATGGACCGAATGTTAGATCAAAATGATGCCTGCCTCTTAATTGGAGATGATGCCATATTAGCTTCGTGGCGTAAAGCTGAAAAACTGTATCAGTATGATTTAGCTTCATTATGGTACAAGCACACGGGTCTCCCAATGACATTCGCAGTTGTTGCCGTAAGAAATGAAGTGATTGATCGTAGTAGTCACTTAGTGGGGCTATTATATCGATCTCTTATTCAAAGTAAACAACTGAGTAGACAGAAGCAATTCCAACCAATGATTAAAGATATTTTACAAACATATGGTGGAAGAAAGTCATTCTGGGATGAATACTTCCAAGAGTTGTGTTATGAATTTAGTGAAAATGAACAAAGAGGATTAACGTTATATTATCAATTGGCTTATGAATTAGGATACTTACAAAAACCTGTAGATGCAATTCAGATATGGAAAGCAGTTGAAAGCTAACTCTGTGTAGTAAGGTGGAAGAGATGAAACTAGCCGATATTTATTTACAATTCCAATCAGATATTTCAATCATCGAAAAAGAGCTTGAAGCAACTCTTCAAGCAAAGCATGATGTGTTAAGAGAAGCTTCTACTCATTTACTTAGAGCTGGAGGCAAGCGAATACGACCTGTTTTTGTGTTATTAGCGGCTAAATTTGGTCAATATGATATCCATGTTCAAAAAAACATTGCTGTCCCACTGGAGCTCGTTCATATGGCTTCACTGGTTCATGATGATGTAATTGATGATGCTGAGTTGCGGCGAGGTAAAAAAACCGTAAAATCAGAATGGGATAATCGAGTAGCCATGTACACAGGAGATTTTATTTTTGCTAAAGCTGTCGAAAGTGCGAGCTTTTTTGATGAGCCGAAAATTCATCAAATATTGTCTGATACATTAGTAGAGATGTGTATTGGTGAAGTAGAACAAATCCGAGATCAGTATAATTGGGGCCAGGATTTACGTGTTTATTTGAGACGAATTAAACGTAAAACAGCGTTGTTAATTGCTGTTAGCTGTAAGCTTGGCGCCTTAGCAGCCAAAGCAGATACAGAGATCCAAAAGCACTTGTATAATTTTGGTTACAATGTAGGAATGTCTTTTCAAATTACTGATGATATTCTTGATTTTGTCGGAACAGAAGAACAGATAGGAAAGCCAGCAGGTGGGGATTTGAGTCAAGGGAACGTGACGTTGCCAGCTCTATATGCCATGCATCACAACGAGAACATCTATAAGATGATTAAAGAACATTTAAAAGGCGAGTTCCCTGAACATGCTGATGTTTCTCTCATTATTGAGGCGATTAAACAATCTGGTGGAATTGAATATTCACTTAAAATGAGTGATCGATATTTAGAGCGTGCCTATCAGGCATTAGAATCTCTTCCTGAATGCGTTGCAAAATCGCAATTAATAGAAATCGCACGATACATAGGCACGCGTAAGTTTTAATGTGTGGGGAGTCAATGGACTCTCTTTTTTTCTTCATAAATGGAAATGAATACGTTTTATTGAGTATATCTGTAAAAAAATGATTGAGACTGTTTAGAATCTTTGCTATAATAACAGAGGCTTGACCATACATAGTTTATGAGAGTGAGGGTATTTAACATGGAACGTACATATTTGATGATTAAACCTGATGGAGTTCAACGCAATTTAATTGGAGAAGTTGTTTCACGTTTTGAAAAGAAAGGGTTTACATTAGTGGCTGGAAAATTGATGACGGTTTCAAAAGATACGGCAGAAACTCATTATGCTGAACATAAAGAACGTCCTTTCTTTGGAGAATTGGTCGACTTTATTACTTCTGGTCCTGTCTTTGCCATGGTTTGGGAAGGTGACAATGTCATTAGTACGGCTCGTACAATGATGGGTGCAACGAACCCTGTAGATGCAGCTCCTGGAACAATCAGAGGCGATTATGGTGTTCAAGTCGCAATGAATGTGATTCACGGTTCGGATTCACCAGAAAGTGCGAAACGTGAGATTGGTATTTTCTTTGAAGAAGCAGAGCTTAATAACTATGAAAAAGCAGTAAGTAAATGGGTTTAAGAAAGCGCTAACATAAAGGTGCCTGTTCATTATGAGCAGGTGCTTTTTCTTATTATAAATAGTTGATGTGATCATGCCGATATCATAGTATAATAGAACCGATACAAATTGAGGAGAATACATACTATGACTGATGATTACCAACACTTTATCGCGCAGGTGAAAAAGAAGACAGGCATTGATTTATCTTTGTACAAAGAAGCACAAATGAAGCGAAGACTTGAATCATTACGAGATAAAAGAGGATTTACTAGTTTTGATACATACTATGAAGCGTTAGTAAAAGACCAAACATTATTCAATGAGTTTCTAGAGCGCATGACCATTAATGTTTCAGAATTCTACAGAAACAGTAAGAGATGGGAAGTGCTCGAAAAAAGAATCTTGCCCCGTTTGTTAAAGGAAAATTCAAAGCCGAAAGTTTGGAGTGCAGCGTGTTCAACAGGTGAGGAACCGTACACGCTGGCAATGATTATGGCGTCCTACTTATCATTACCTAGCGTTTCCATCTTAGCAACGGATTTGGATCGGGCAATTATAGAGAGAGCCAAGGTTGGGTTTTATACGGATCGTTCATTAAAAGAAGTTCCGACGAAAACTCTTAACAACTATTTCATCAAAGAAGATATGGGTTACAAAGTAAAAGATGAAATTAAACGTACGGTCACATTTAAACAGCAAAACCTTCTGTCAGATCCATTCGACTCGATGTTTGATTTAATCATCTGTCGCAATGTCATGATTTATTTTACAGAGGAAGCAAAACATGAGTTGTACACTAAATTTAGTAAAGCACTAAGACCTGGTGGTGTCTTGTTTGTAGGTAGTACCGAACAAATTTTCCATGCCGAGAAGTATAATTTTGAAACAGAAGACACGTTTTTCTATAAGAAAAAAGCGTAACCAGCTCTATTTTAAGAGCTGGTTTTTTATCAATTAAGATCGTTAGAGTCTCTTTGTTTTTGTAAATATGCATTAAGCACCTTTTGTTTCACTTGGTTGTACGATAATCCAGATTGCTTGTTCAATCTTTTCACTTCTTCAATAGTTGTTCCGCTTTTCGTTTTGTTCTTCACAGGTTTACCTCCTTTTCGTTAGGTTTCTAAGTGGTAGTATACCCAAAACTTAGCTAATACAATTGCTTTTAGAATTTTTTTGCGGACGTGAAGATTTAATGAAATTGTTTAGACTATAGCAGGGGATTTTGATACAATGACTAATTAATAACGAAATGTTCCGATTTTATCGAGACAGAAACGAAAAATCATGTTATAATTTAGCGCATAAAAGCGATAAAGAGTGTTTGACTTGGAGGAGGAGACGAGATGAGGTATTTAACAGCTGGAGAATCACATGGCCCACAACTCACAACGATCATTGAAGGGGTCCCTGCTCAACTTGATTTATTAGCAGAGGATATTAATGTCGATTTGAAAAGACGTCAAGGTGGTTATGGTCGAGGAAGAAGAATGCAGATCGAGAAAGACCAAGTTCAAATTTTAAGTGGTGTTCGTCACGGGAAAACGACAGGAGCACCCATTACGCTTGTGGTTGAAAATAAAGATTGGACCCATTGGACAAAGGTTATGGGAGCAGAACCCATCTCAGAGGATGAAGCGAAGGAAGTTAAAAGACAAGTAACTCGTCCACGTCCTGGGCACGCTGACTTGAACGGTGCAATCAAGTACGGTCATCGAGATATGAGGAATGTGTTGGAACGCTCATCTGCACGTGAAACAACTGTTCGAGTTGCCACGGGTGCGGTAGCAAAGAAAATATTACATACGTTTGGGATTCGAGTAGGTGGACATGTTTTGGAGATTGGTGGTGTTCGTGCAGAAGAGACTCACTACAAGACGATGGATGATCTACAAGAACGGTCCGAAGCTTCTGCTGTGCGCTGTTTAGACAAAGTGGCTGAACAGAAAATGATCGAAGCTATTGATTCAGCTAAGCAAGAAGGAGATTCAATTGGCGGCGTTGTCGAAGTCGTTGTCGAAGGGGTCCCGATCGGACTTGGTAGCCATGTCCACTATGATCGAAAGCTTGATGCAAAACTTGCAGCGGCAATGATGAGTATCAATGCATTCAAAGGTGTGGAAATTGGTATAGGTTTTGAGGCAGCTAGAAAGCCTGGAAGTGAAGTTCATGATGAAATTCTTTGGGATGAGGAAAAAGGATATTACAGAAAATCAAACAATTTAGGTGGGTTTGAAGGTGGAATGACGAATGGTATGCCGATAGTTGTGCGTGGAGTGATGAAGCCGATTCCTACGTTGTACAAACCACTGCAAAGTGTAGACATCGATACAAAGGAGCCTTTTGCTGCAAGCATCGAACGCTCAGATAGTTGTGCGGTTCCTGCAGCATCAGTTGTAGCAGAGTCTGTGATTGCATGGGAAGTTGCGAATGCCTTACTTGAAACATTTGGTCATGATCGAATCGAAATGATTGAAGACAACCTCAATCGTCATAACGAACATGCGAGGGATTTCTAACATGGCCGTTGTTCATGTAGAGACCAAATCCTCTTCCTATGATGTCAGGATTGGTCGAGACATTAGACATCATATGATCGATTTACTGAAAGAACAACAGATACATTACATTTCATCCATTTGGATCATTACAGACGACAATGTCCATGCACGATATTCTATGGATGTTCTAACCAGTTTATCGAGTGAACATATTGTTTATACAGATGTTGTTACACCGGGGGAAGGATCTAAATCGATGGATGTGTATCAACGCCTCCAGCGTCGTGCTTTAGAGCTAGGCCTTGACCGTAAATCATTGGTTATCGCGTTAGGCGGTGGAGTGATTGGTGATTTAGCTGGTTTTGTTGCTGCTACCTATATGCGCGGGATTCGATTTATTCAAATGCCGACGACATTACTCGCTCATGATAGTAGTGTCGGAGGAAAAGTGGCGATTAATTTACCTCATGCTAAAAATATTGTCGGGGCTTTTTATCAACCTGAATTCGTTATTTATGATACGGACATGTTAAAAAGTTTGCCGGAAGTGGAATGGCGTTCTGGTTTTGCTGAAGTAATGAAACATGCGTATATTCGGGATGCGGACTTTTTAGTTTGGTTGACCGAACATGTCACATCGTTTCACTCCTTCAATGACTCATTGATCGAAAGCATGCTTGTACGCTCAATCGGAGTGAAAGCAGCAGTGGTCAAAGAAGATGAAAAAGAGCATGGCATACGAGCTTTCTTGAATTTTGGTCACACTTTAGGGCACGCAATTGAAGCTGAGCTCGGGTATGGAAAGCTGTCTCACGGTGAAGCTGTAGCAATCGGAATGTTATTTTCGATGCGTTTGTCAGAAAAAATAACTGAACAACAGCTACCAGTCATTGAGTGTATCAACTGGATGAGGAAGCTTGGTTATAGTACAGATATTCCAAGAACATTGACTTCGTCGACATTACTCCAGTCGATGAAAAAAGATAAAAAAGCAACATCAGGTTTAATTAAGATGGTTCTTTTAAAGCAAGTCGGAGAAGCCTTTGTTCAAGAAGTATCCGATGAAATGGTGTTAGAAGCATTAAATAAGGCATTAAAGGAGGGATTTGATGATCCGTGGAATTAGAGGAGCGACTACGGTTGAAGCTAATGATGAGGGTGTGATCTTAGAGGCCACAGAGGAATTAGTGAAGGAACTAATTACACGCAATCACCTACTCGCTGATGATGTTGCTCAAGTACTAATTACCGTCACAGAAGATCTGAGTGCTACTTTCCCAGCAAAAGCGTTAAGAAGGTTTTCAGATTGGGTGTATGTTCCCGTTGTCTGTGCGCGCGAAATACCTGTCCCAAATAGTTTACCTATGTGTGTCCGGTTATTACTGACAGTGAATACTGACGTTTCTCAAGCGGAAATCCAACATGTTTATTTAAGAGAAGCTAAGAAGTTACGTCCCGATCTTACAGCTTCCAATCGGTAGTCACATTTTATCATTTTAATGCATATACTTATTCGGATGAAGAACAAGTTGTGGTTCTTGACGAAATCAAGAACGCGCGTTACACTATAAAAAATGCGCACGACATAACAGTATGTTGTGGCATAAGAGCAGAGATTGTACGTAGAGTATTTTAAGAAATGAATGCGACAAATAATAGTAGTTTAGCTGAGATGAGTATGAGTTGAGTAGAGCAGAGCCGAGTTTAGGATAGGGATACGTGTGTATGCACACCCTAGGACTCGTTGGTCTTAGGGTGTTTTTGTTGTATCTAAAGGTCCTACATCCTCCTTTATTCCCTCTTATTCATTCCGATTACACAAAGGAGTGAATGAAATGAATAGCACATCTTTTACATCTTTTCATCAAGCCATGCAGTCATATGATACTGTGCCCGTCTTTAAGCGGTTTTTCGCAGATGGAATGACCCCTATACAAATAGCCTATCAACTTAAGAATCAATTAACCTACCTTCTAGAGAGCAAGGATGAGGCATCGACTTGGTCTAGGTATTCTTTTATTGGATTAAACCCTATGTATCATCTAGTTGAAGAAAATAATCGCTTTGCTACGTACACGAATGACAAAGAAGAACTGCTCCGTGCCAATTCATTTCAGGAGGCGCTAGATCAGACATTGGTTCATATAAACGTACAGCCCCTTGATCTACCTATTCCTTTTCGAGGTGGAGCCGTCGGTTACATGAGCTATGAAGCAATTGAAATGATTGAACCTACTCTAAAACAATCAAATCAATCAGATGAATCGAAATATCATTTCATCTTCTGTCAAACATTGATTGCCTATGATCACTTGAAAAAAGAGCTAATGGTCGTCCGGTATGTTCCTGTTTCACGAGATGATGATGATGAAGCAAAAAGTGATTACCAAACAGCTTTAGCAGAGATCGATCAATTGTTTTCAAAACTCGAAGAACCGACACCTGGGTTGATGGTACCGGCGATTCAAGAAACAAATGCAGAAGTTTCATTTGATGGAGTAGCTTCTTCCTATACGAAGAGAGGCTTTACTGAAGATGTAAAAAAAATCCAAGAGTACATTTTAGCTGGAGATATTTTTCAAGCCGTGCTTTCTCAACGCTTTTCCATACCTGTAACAAGTGATGCCTTTGATATTTACAGGGTGTTGCGAATGGTAAACCCATCGCCATATTTGTTTTATTTGAAAATAGATGAAATGGAGGTCGTCGGTAGTTCGCCTGAACGTCTCGTCCAAGTAGAAGGAGATCATGTTGAGATTCATCCTATAGCGGGAACTAGACCAAGAGGAACAACGGCTGAAGAAGATCAAAAGCTAGCGGAAGAATTATTAGCTGATGAAAAAGAACGAGCTGAACATTATATGCTCGTTGATCTTGCTAGGAACGATGTAGGTCGAGTATCTGACTATGGATCGGTTCAGACTCCGACATTGCTTGATATTGGGCGTTTCTCTCACGTAATGCATATTATTTCAAAAGTAACAGGACGATTGCGGAGTGGTGTCACTCCTGTTGATGCTCTCATGTCTTCGTTTCCCGCTGGTACGGTATCAGGTGCACCGAAAATAAGAGCGATTGAGATTTTACAAGAACTTGAACCGACGAAGCGAGGTCTTTATGCAGGTGCAATCGGTTATTTAAGCTATAACGGAAATATTGATTCATGCATCGCCATTCGCACGATGGTCATAAAAAACAAGACGGCTTATGTTCAAGCAGGTGCGGGAGTTGTAGCTGATTCGGTTCCAGAACTGGAATATGAAGAGACTCAGAACAAGGCAAAAGCTTTATTACGAGCTGTGCAGCTTGCTGAGAAGATGTTTGGAGAAAAGGGGGCGGTCACTCATGTTTAAACAATATCTTCGTCAATGTATGGAAGGAAAAACATTAACCGAAACAGAAGCTCAAATGGTGATGGATACGATCATGAGTGGAAATGCTACACCAAGCCAAATTGCAAGCTTGTTGACGGTTTTACGATTTAGAGGCGAGACGGTAGAAGAGATGATCGGTTTTGCAAAGTCGATGAGATCTCATTCGGTCACGATTCCACATCAAATTACTGGAGTTGTGGATACGTGCGGAACAGGTGGAGATGATCTCGGTACATTTAATATTTCAACAGCAACTGCACTTGTTCTCTCAAGTATAGGCGTTCCTGTTGCCAAACATGGAAATCGAGCCGTCTCTTCAAAAAGCGGAAGTGCCGATGTCTTAGAATCGTTAGGAATTGACATTCAAAGTACACCAGAACTAGCAGCCGAATCTTTAGAAGCACAACAGTTATGTTTTTTGTTTGCCCCACTTTATCATCAATCAATGAAGCATGCTGTCGCACCTCGACGTGAAATTGGCTTTCGCACAATCTTTAATCTGCTCGGACCGTTAACGAATCCAGCAAGAGCGGAGCATCAGTTAATTGGTGTGTACGATGAAGAATTTTCCATGAAGATGGCCGAAACGTTAAAAGCACTTGGTACGACACATACAGTATTTGCAACGGGGGCAGAAGGGTTAGATGAATGCTCAATTACAACCGATACAACTTTAATCGATGTACGTAAAGGCTCGATTAATAAATATATTATCACACCAGAAGAGGTTGGCTTACGCCGTGGAACATTAGAAGATATTCAAGTCCAAACACCAGAAGAAAGTGCAGAACTTATTCTTCAAGTGGTAAAAGGCGAAGCGAATCATTCCGCTGAAGGAATTGTCACGCTAAACTCAGCTGTAGCCATGTATGCAGCCGATCGTGTGGACACGATTGAAGAAGGCGTACGGGCGATTCAAGAGGCAATTAAGTCAGGTGTTGTTATTGAACATGTACGTTCAATCCAATCAGAACGGAGGCACTCTCAACATGCTTAATACAATCATTCAAACAAAAAAAGAGGAACTACACACCTTAGAACTTCCCCCAGTAACATCAGTTGAACGGAAATCGCTATTTCATGCATTATCGATGCCAAATCGTTCGGTGGGTTTAATTGCCGAAGTGAAAAAGGCATCTCCATCTAAAGGACTTATTCGTGAAGATTTTGATCCGGTTGCCATAGCAAAAGAATATGAACAATCAGGTGCAGATGCGATCTCCGTTCTCACAGATCAAGTTTATTTTAAAGGGCATCGAGATTACTTAAGGGATATCAAACAGACGGTTCAATTGCCTATATTGCGAAAAGATTTTATTATAGACCAAAAGCAAATAGAAGAGAGCGTAAGAATAGGTGCGGATGCCATCTTACTTATTGCGGGTATTATGCCAAATGAAGCACTAAAAAAACTATATGATGAGGCAGTTTCAAGCGGTTTAGAATGTTTAGTTGAAGTCCATGAAGAAGAGGAGTTAACTTCTTTACTTAAAGTGTTCACTCCGCAGATTATAGGTGTGAATAACCGCAATTTAAAAACATTTAAGACAGACCTCAAACAAACAGGACGCATGGGAGCATTAGTTCCAATTGAAAGTGTGTTTGTGAGTGAAAGTGGTATTCACACTCATGCCGATCTATCCACCGTAAAAGAGTTTGGAGCACAAGCTGTTCTAGTAGGTGAATCATTAATGAGAGCGAAAACACCAACGATAGGCATTCAATCCTTATTTGGCGGTGAGTTTCTTGAGACCTCTTCTTAAAATTTGTGGCAATTACGATTGCCGCGATGTAAGCACGGTGATGACTACAGACGCGGATTATGTGGGGTTTGTTTTTGTGAAAAGCAAACGTCAAGTCACTGTAACCCAGATGAAAAACTGGCTTGCCCAACACCCTGAACGAACACAGAAGGTTGTAGCTTTATTTGTAAATGAACATAAACAAGTGATCAAAGATGTGGTGAATGAAGTCAATGTGGACATCATTCAATGCCACGGAACGGAATCACCTGATTATATAAAAGAGCTAAAAAAGTTAGTCTCATGTCCCGTTTATAAAGTGATTCATGTCGATAATCACACCGTTGAAAACATGAGGAGATACGAAGGTATTGCTGATGGATTTATTCTAGATTGCAAAGTGAAAGATGCGTGGGGAGGAACCGGTGAATCCTTTGATTGGTCCGAGTTACCACGGTTCATTAAGGAAGGTAAAAACCAAGGGGTCTACGTCTTTATTGCAGGCGGTGTACGACCGGATAACGTCGACGATCTAGTAAGCTATCAACCAGACGGAATTGATGTATCAAGTGGTGTAGAAACGAACGGGCGAAAAGATAAGCAGAAAATCGAGTACTTACTAGAGAGGATGAAGAAATATGAACACAGAAAAGGTCACATATCCAGATCAGCGAGGTAGATTTGGAGAATTTGGTGGGAAATATGTTCCTGAGACGCTTATGAGTGCGATTGAAGAGTTAGAAAAATTTCTAGATGAGGCAATGGCAGACGAGGCATTTTTAGAATCATATAAAGATCATTTACGCGAATTTGCCGGAAGGCCGACATCATTAACGTATGCGAAAAACATTTCAGAAAAACTTGGAGGGGCATCGATTTATTTAAAACGTGAGGATCTGGTACATACAGGCGCCCATAAATTAAACAATGCGATTGGGCAGGCCTTACTGGCTAAACGAATGGGGAAGACAAAGCTTGTAGCTGAAACAGGGGCAGGTCAACACGGTGTGGCAACGGCCACGATCGCTGCGAGATTTGGTCTTTCTTGTAAAGTATTTATGGGAGCAGAAGATATGGAACGTCAAGCATTAAATGTGTTCCGCATGGAGTTGCTTGGTGCGGAGGTAATACCTGCCACATCAGGAAGTCAGACATTAAAGGATGCGACGAATGAGGCGATTCGTTACTGGGTTACACACGCAGAAGATACATTTTATCTCATTGGATCAGTAGTTGGCCCGCACCCTTATCCGCGAATGGTTCGTGATTTTCAACGAGTGATAGGGGACGAAGCTCGAGCGCAATTTTTAACTCGTGAACAGCGGCTACCGACAGAAGTGATAGCATGTGTTGGTGGTGGAAGTAATGCCATTGGAACGTTCTATCCGTTTCTTGAAGATGATGTGAAATTAATAGGTGTCGAGGCGGCAGGGAAAGGGCTGACAACGAATGAACATGCTGCGACGATTACTCTCGGAAAAAAGGGTGTTATCCACGGTTCACTTACGTACTTATTGCAAGATGAAGCCGGTCAAATTACGGAACCATATTCGATATCAGCTGGCCTAGATTATCCTGGAGTTGGACCAGAACATGCTCATTTAGCTAGTACGAAACGAGTTCAATATGATGCGGTAACGGATCAAGAAGCGTTAGATGCTTTAAAATTTCTATCGGTTGAAGAAGGAATCATTCCGGCGATTGAGACGGCTCATGCATTAGCGAAAGCCTTTGAGAGAGCAAAAGAATTATCACCTAATGATACAATTCTCGTTTGTTTATCAGGACGAGGGGACAAAGACGTTCATACAATTATGAAGCATTTCAAAAAGGAGGAGTCGTTATGAGTGAGCGAATGAATCAGTTAACACGCAAAGATGGTTCTTTATTTATCCCATTCATTACTGCGGGCGATCCGAGCTCTGATGCGACGATTGAATTAGCTCTTATGCTTGAGGAAGCTGGAGCCGATCTCCTTGAACTTGGAATTCCATATTCAGATCCATTAGCGGATGGTCCGACCATACAAGAAGCCTCGAAACGCGCCTTAAAAGGAGGCATGACACTTGGAGGAGCGATGAAACTTGTTCCTGTCATGCGCGAGCGGGGATTAACGATTCCTGTCGTTGTCTTCACCTATTTCAATCCCCTCCTACAGTTCGGAGAAGAACGTTTTACTCAGTTGGCAAGTGAGATGGGAATTGACGGGTTACTTGTTCCTGATCTTCCTTATGAAGAAAATGTTCACCTTGTAGCTCTTTGTGAAAAAGAAAAACTATCTTTTATCTCACTAGTTGCCCCTACATCGAATGAACGAATTGAAAAAATTGCTAGACGCGCTCAAGGATTCCTGTATTGTGTGTCCTCTTTAGGCGTAACGGGTGAGCGAAAAAAAATTGATGCTCGTGTGTATGATTTCTTACAAACGGTCAGAGAAAAAAGCTCTGTACCTATCGCTGTTGGTTTTGGGATCTCGTCTGCTGAACAAGTAAAAGAAATGAATCAACATGCCGATGGGGTCATTGTAGGAAGTGCCTTAGTCGCTGAGATTGCGAAATACGAAGAGCAGCTTAAAGATGAAAAAAACAGAAAAGATGCATTATTTCAAATAAAAACGTTTGTCACCTCGCTTATTTCATCGTAACATAGGAAATAGAATACTTTCACAAGGTGGGGTGCTAAAGATGCAACCAAAAGCTCAACTTCTCGGTTTACCTAGTTATGAACCCGGCAAACCAATTGAAGAAGTGAAAAATGAATTAGGACTTGAAGAGATTGTGAAACTAGCATCAAATGAGAACCCATTCGGTGCATCGGAAAAAGCTGTTGAAGCGATACAGAAAGCAGCAATGAATACAGCAGTTTATCCAGATGGATACGCTCGCGAATTAAGACAAGTTGTCGCTAGTAGCTTAGCGGTTGACGAAGATCAACTCATCTTCGGTAATGGGTCTGATGAGGTGATCCAATTTTTATGTCGGACATTTTTAGAAAAAGGTACGAATACGGTAACGGCGCATCCAACCTTCTCACAATATAAGTTGAATGCGACGATTGAAGGAGCAGACATCCGTGAAGTTCCTTTGAAAAAAGGTGTTCATGATCTAGATGCGATGCTTGAAGCCATTGATGAACAAACGAAAATTGTTTGGGTATGTAATCCAAATAATCCAACCGGGACCTATGTGGACGAAGAAGACTTTATTCGCTTCCTCGATCAAGTTCCACCACACGTCATTGTCGTTTCAGATGAAGCTTATTATGAGTACGTGACAGCGGAGGATTACCCTCAGACGATTCCATTAATAGAGCGGTACAAGCAATTAATTGTATTACGTACTTTTTCAAAAGCGTACGGACTTGCTGCGTTGCGGGTAGGATTTGGTGTAGCCAATAAACAGCTTATCTCTTATTTGCAGCCAGTACGTCCACCTTTTAATAATGTCTCGTTCGGACAAATTGCAGCAAAAGAGGCTTGGCTAGATCAAGACTTCATTCAACGTTGTCTAGAAAAAAACAACCAAGGAATGAAGCAGTTTAAAGATTTTTGTGAAAAACATCAATTAAACTATTATCCTTCTCAGACAAACTTTTTGTTAATCGAAGTGAATCAAATAGGTGATGAAGTTTTTCAAGCCTTGCTGAAAGAAGGGTTTATTGTACGATCTGGGAACCCACTGGGATTTTCTCAAGCTATACGTGTGACGATTGGAAAAGAAGAGGATAACAAACGTTTATTTACAGCGATGGAAAAAGTATTATCCTTACCTTCACTTTCACCAAACGCTTAAGGAAGATCGTCTTTCAAGTACAGACGTACGGTTGAAAGGCGATTTTTTACATAGGAACACATCGAGTTACGTATTGTAAGAACTTATAACACTGTTTTAGTTAGGGGAGAGAGTATGAAGCGCAAGGTCTTTATCGTTGGTCTCGGTTTGATTGGTGGATCGATTGCTCTAGCCATTCAAAGAGAACACGACGTACATATTATCGGTTTTGACATTCAACGAGAGCAATTGAAAATCGCTCAATCATTAAAAGTCATAGATGAAGCAGCTCCTTCGTTTGAAGAAGGTATTCGTGACGCTGATTTAATTGTTCTTGCTACACCTGTGACACGTACGACCCAACTTTTAGCAGATCTTCTTCATTATGAATTAAAGCCAGGTGCGATCATTACAGATGTCGGCAGTACAAAACGTAAAATTTATGAT
Source organism: Bacillus sp. FJAT-45037 (assembly GCF_002797325.1). Taxonomy (GTDB): domain Bacteria; phylum Bacillota; class Bacilli; order Bacillales; family Bacillaceae_D; genus Alkalihalophilus. The sequence continues at coordinate 1,203,485 of NZ_KZ454938.1, forward strand.
CAAGCTGCTTATTTAAGTGAAAAAGGAGTGACATTCATTGGGGGTCATCCAATGGCAGGTTCCCATAAAAGTGGGGTAGAAGCAGCCCGTGCCCATCTTTTTGAGAATGCTTATTATGTCTTAACACCTAGTGAAGACACAGATGCGAGAAAAGTTATTCAGCTTCAAAACTGGTTAAAAGGCACTAAAGCAACATTCATTGAAATGACAGCGTCGCAACACGACCATGTGGCAGGAGCGATTAGTCATTTTCCTCATATTGTCGCAGCGAGCCTTGTGCATCAAGTGGCAAAGCTTGAAGAGGAGGATCCGCTTGTTTCACGCCTTGCTGCTGGGGGATTCAGAGATATTACGCGTATCGCCTCAGCAAGTCCTGTCATGTGGCGAGACATACTCTTACAAAATAAAGATAGCCTGCTAACATTGCTTGAAGCATGGATGAATGAAATGAAGGATGTTCAGTCATTAATCGAAGAAGAGAACGAGACAGACATCTACACGTATTTTGAGCAAGCCAAAGCATTTCGAGATGGATTACCTGTAAAGAAAAAAGGTGCAATCCCGTCTTTTTATGATCTGTATGTAGATGTACCCGATCACCCTGGTGTCATCTCTGATGTGACTAGTATTTTAGCACAACATGAAATTAGCATTACGAACATTCGTATTTTAGAGACGAGAGAAGACATTATGGGCGTGCTTCGATTAAGTTTCAGATCAGAACAAGACCTTATTGAAGCGAAACATCAACTACAACATCATCTATACGAGACGTATCGATTATAAGAGGAGGACATTATGCCAGAACGAGTAGTAAAAAAAGGAGCGAATGGTTTACATGGTACGATACGAGTACCAGGAGATAAGTCGATTTCTCATCGAGCTGTAATGTTTGGAGCGATTGCTCAAGGTGTAACAACCATTGAAGGTTTTTTAAGTGGAGAGGATTGTCTGAGCACGATCTCTTGTTTTCGAAAGTTAGGCGTGACGATTGAACAAGTAGATGATCGCGTCTCGATTAACGGCCAAGGCTGGGAAGGCCTAAAAGAGCCATCCGAAATTTTGGATGTCGGCAATTCTGGAACAACAACACGACTCATGTTAGGTATTTTAGCAACTCGCCCGTTTCATTCGGTTGTCATTGGAGATGAGTCGATTGCCAAACGCCCGATGTTTAGAGTGACATATCCTTTAAGAGAAATGGGAGCCGAAATTGATGGTCGTGAGGATGGGAATTTTACTCCGCTTTCTATTCGTGGTGGTAAAACGAAAGGGATATCCTTTACATCGAACGTCGCTAGTGCTCAAGTAAAGTCAGCAATTTTACTTGCTGGACTACAAAGTGAAGGGGTAACATCTGTCACCGAGCCTGCTCTCTCACGTGATCACACTGAACGAATGTTAGAAGCATACGGCGTAAACGTTGTCCGAGATGGATTGACAGTTTCAGTAAGTGGAGGCCAATCGCTAAAAGCAAATCATATTGTTGTCCCAGGTGACATTTCATCGGCAGCATTTTTCCTTGTGGCAGGAGCGATTGTACCTAACAGCATCGTAACGTTAACTGGTGTGGGAATTAACCCCACTCGTTCAGGGATCATTGATGTTTTAATAGAAATGGGAGCAAGTCTTACGATAGCAAATGAACGACTAGTTGGTGGGGAACCGATTGCGGATTTAACGATTGAAACCTCTGATTTACAAGGTATTGAAATTAGTGGTGAGATGATCCCGAGGCTGATTGATGAAATTCCTGTTATAGCGGTCCTTGCTAGTCAAGCCAAAGGAAAAACAATCATTAAAGATGCACAAGAGCTTAAAGTGAAAGAGACGAATCGTATTGATACCGTTGTTAGTGAATTAACAAAACTAGGTGCGGCCATTAAAGCAACTGAAGATGGAATGGTTATACAAGGAGAGAGTCATCTAACTGGCGGACTAGTAGATAGCCATGGTGATCATCGAATTGGTATGGCAATGGCCATTGCAGGTCTAGTAACTGATGAGCAAGTATCTGTTATACGTAGTGAAGCCATTGCGGTTTCGTATCCAACATTCTTTGATGACATCAAATCATTATCATCAAAATAACCAAGAAAGAGTAGCTTGTGATCAATTTGATCGCAAGCTTTTTTGCAAAAAAATCCCCTAATTCATAATTGTAAGCGCTTACGAATTAGGGGTTAGCAAAAGCTATAGATTGTATGGATAGGAGTGGAGAGAAACCATACGCTACCTTTATTATATCGATCCTATAAAATTAGTCAACACATATTTTAAATATTCTAAATATTAATTATGCAATTAACAGTTCTCATTTATCATCCTCACACATAGCTTGTCTATAAGTGATCGAACGTGGGGAGGGGCAATGGTGTACGTATTTGATGAATTGAAAAAAGTAGATGATCAATTTAATGATTCACGCTCTTATCTTGTTTCCGATGGAACGATTCGGTATATGAACAAAGAAATGAACAGGTGGAAGGGTTACAGAGTGAGTGGGAAGGGTTTTAGTATTCAAGCGGGACATGTGATGACTATGCCTAAAATGACGACCCCACTGAACGTATATCAGTTCAAGCAATATCAAAAAGAGCTCATATCTAAAGGTTGTACTACTTTGATTCATTTCTCAAAGGCTGACTATGAAAAGGATCTTTCTTACGCCATAAAAAGAGCTAAACATGAATGCATTAATAGCTCTCTTGATTATTTAGTTGCCCTTGAGATACCTTTAAGGCTACTCAGACCTACTGTAATTTCAACATGCAAAAGGTTAAAGGTTCCTTTATTAAAGATACACATCGATTCCATCCATGACTTCACAAGCGTAGAATGGGATCAAATTTCACAACGAATGCTCACTTATCCAATCGTACTAATCCCTATATTTAAAGAAATGAATGAAAAAAAGGAGCGTCAATATCTTGAGTTATGGAAATGGTTTTGTCAAAAATATCGAATTCAAACTGAAGCATTACCAGGAAATCAGGTAGGATGGTCCAAAAAAGCCCTTCAAAAAATAGGAGTAGCTCCATTAAAAGGTGAATTACTCGTATCAAGTGATTTTGATTACCAACTTTTTCATCAGAATCAATCTGTAGGATGTACAATAGAAAATGAACAAGGTTTTTCACTTGAAGCACAGAGCAAACTTGATTATGATAAAAGAGAACCAAATATCGTTGGTTTACGTAATCGCCTACTAAAGGTTGAAAATACGGTTCATCTCTATCCAGGCTATGGTAGACAGATTCAATTCGCCTCGCCTAGGCGGTTTTTATCCATTGAAGAAGCTCCACTCATTGGGCATCTACATCGTGATATAAATTTGAATGCTCAATTGCCGTCATTCCTATGAATGGGGGTCTTCTTTTACTTCTGTGCAACTAAGTAGAATAAAGAAGGTTTTCATATTTATATAGAGAACGTGTAAGCGAGAGATATATGAAAGCCAGGAGGAAAAAAATGATGAGATTAATTCAAGAGGCAGTAAAAAAGATTGAAACAGGTGACATTGAAAAAGGTCTCGACTTGTTAAAGCAAGCTGAAAAACAAGCGGACCATGACCATAAATATGCTATTGCTGAAGTATATTATGAATTAGGGCATTTAAAAGAGGCAGAACGTATTGTTGAGGAGCTGCTCGCTCTTTACCCCGATGAAGGTAGTTTAATCGTTTTTTTAGCCGAAGTCATGATTGATGGAGATAAAGAGGACGAAGCGATTGAATGGCTACTTGAAATCAAACAAGGTGACAACGCCTACCTACAGGCACAGCTCTTACTGGCCGATCTCTATCAAATGCAATCCTTAGACGAAGTAGCAGAACAAAAGTTATTAGCCGCTGTTGAGGCGGCTCCTGACGAAGTTATCATTTCTTATGGATTAGGTGAGTTTTATTTAGAACGCGGGGATTACAATAAAAGTATCCCTTATTTCAAAAAAGCTGTTCACAGGCAAGACGAATTACCTGGATTACATGTTGAATTAAAGATGGCCGAAGCGTTTAGTGCGAGTGGTCAATTTGAAGAGGCTTTGCAATATTATCAGCGTGGATTAGCGAACCACTTAGATCCCCATGCTTTATTTGGATATGGTTTCACGGCCTATCAGGTAGGCGATATGTCTCTTGCGATTGAGCAATTAGAAGCATTAAAAGCTCTTGATCCAGACTTTTCGAGTTTGTATCCGTATTTAGCTAAAGCTCTTGAGACAGAAAATCGATTAGACGACTCAATGGAAGCGCTCAAAGCTGGAATGTCAGTTGATGAATATAATGAGCAATTGTATATTTTAGCTGGAAAACTTTCGTTTAAGCGTCAAGCGCCAGAAGAAGGAGAGCACTACCTCCGAAAAGTGATTGCCCTAAACCCTTCAAATATGGAAGCTGTGCAAACATTAGCTGCGTATTTAAAGCATACGGAACAATTCGAATCGTTGGCTGAACTCATTGAACACACGAAATCATACGGAGAAGTTGATCCGTTATTAACGTGGTATGAAGCGTCTGCTCTTCGCGAAATGGAAGAGTTTGATGTAGCGCTAGAACGATTCGATGAAGTGTCGACTCACTTTAATGAAGACGAGGATTTCCTCTATGAGTATGGAATGTTTTTAGTGGAAGAAGGCTTACGTGAACATGCTAAAAAGACGTTTGAATCTTTATTAAAACAAAACCCATCTCGTTCAGATGTAAGAGAGTTGATAACAAATCTTGAATGATGTTAAAAACTTCGATAAAAACAAGGATTATTCAAATGGATGGCGAATTAACTAAGACAAACATTAGTAAGTTTATGTATGGGTTACTCAGGGGCATGGAAAGCTAAGAACTGATATACACGAAGGAGGATGGAGCATGGGCAGCATCATTCCAATAGTGGAAAAAAAAGAGTTTTTGCGTGGATTTCTGCAACATTATGAATTAAAACGAAGAGAATGTGCGTGGTTGTTGAACTATTTAATGAGTGATGATGAGCTGATGGAGCGGGTACATTTTGTTGAACGTGCAGCACAAACACCGAAAGCGTTAATTATTTCTGCCACAGGTGTTGAAACCGTTCCTTTTTCTTTCCACAAATTTAAGCATGTGACAACTGATGCGGAAAAAGCTTTTCATGATATTCGTTTGAATCAAACCGAAGATGTCTATATCGAACTTCACTTTAACAATCCAAAAATGTATCCACCATACTTAGCCGTGCTAGAGGATAATCCGTACTTACCAGAAAATGAAGAAATTGCTCAAGCTCATCAACAAATTGCAGAAGACCTGTTAGAGAAATCGCTCAAGACATTTAGACTCCAACAACTAAGAAAAGACATTGATAATGCGTTAGATGGTAAGGATTTTGAAACATTTATTCAATTATCCAATGATTTAAAAGAACTAGAAATAAAGAAATAATTGAAGACCAAAGGGTAGGCATGGCATACTCCTTTGGTCTTTTTTTGTGACGGAACAAAGGAAAACATTGTCTTACTCAAGGAGAAACGGTAGAATGGCAAATGAGAAAAAGATAACCACTGGGGTGAGATCATGAAATGGCAAGCAAAAGAAATGGACAGGTATTTACAAGCAAAAGAGTATGTAGACACGGCAATTATTCCTTTGATTCCTGTGTCATGGCAAAAAGACGAGAAAACAACTGTGGCTATGGGGGAATTTATTTCGATCATTAGTATAGAGCTAGAGCGACAATTTCAAGGGAGAGTCGTCTTATTCCCAGCGTTCACTTATTTAAATGAAGAAAAGGATCAAGCTGGAAAGACACGATTAAAAAACTGGTCAGACGAGTTAAAGTCTGGTGGGATGAAACATGTGATCTATGCGACGTCAGATAGCTGGTGGAAGACCGTAGAAAACGAACTAGATGACTGGTTAATCTGGTTGCCAGCAGTTCCTCTTGAGCATCTCTCACAAGATAATAAGCGTGAAGTAATTAATCAGCAAATTAATCAACTCGTACCGATTATGACAAACAAGTGGCAAAACGGTTAACGTGTTAAAATCGACTCGTTTTGACCTTTGAAACAATTGACAGAGACTAGCCATTAAGCTATCATTGGTATGTCCTAGTATTATATGTGTTTAACTATGCCCGAGAAGGGTCTATTTTATAGCGTTAGGGGGGAAAACTAGTGAGCGAAAAAGACCACAAAGTTTCAAGACGACAATTTTTAACGTACACGCTTACAGGTGTTGGTGGATTCATGGCTGCGGGAATGCTAATGCCAATGGCACGATTTGCCCTCGATCCAGCGTTAAAAGCTGGTGCTGAATCAGATTTCGTGTATGTATGTGATCTTGAAGAATTGAATGAAGATCCACAAAAATTTTCGTTCAATTTTGATCAAGTAGATGGATGGTATGAGTCAGAAGTATCGCGTGAAGCGTATATCTTCATGAGAGACAATACGGTAACAGCGCTTTCACCTATCTGTACACACTTAGGCTGTACTGTGGCCTTTGGTACCCAAGAGAGTCATCCAGACCGTTTCTACTGTCCATGTCACTTTGGAATGTTTGATAAAGAAGGTATCAACATTGCAGGAACTCCACCACAACGTCCACTTGATGTGTATGACGTGATGGTTGAGGACGGAAAAGTATACTTAGGTCAAATTAATCAGCGATAAGGAGGGGCGTAATCGATGCTTCAAAAAATTTATGACTATGTTGATGATCGTCTTGATATTACGCCCATGTGGCGAGATATTGCTGACCACGAAGTTCCTGAGCATGTTAACCCTGCTCACCACTTCTCTGCGTTCGTTTACTGTTTTGGAGGATTAACTTTCTTCGTTACAGTGATTCAAATCTTATCTGGTATGTTCTTAACGATGTACTATGCACCAGATATTATCAACGCTTATCAATCAGTAGCTTACTTACAAAATGAAGTAGCTTTCGGTGTCATCGTACGTGGGATGCATCACTGGGGAGCTAGTTTAGTAATTGTTATGATGTTTTTACACACGTTACGTGTATTCTTTACAGGTTCATATAAGAAACCTCGTGAATTAAACTGGGTTGTTGGCGTACTTATTTTCTTCGTTATGCTTGGTCTAGGCTTCACAGGTTACTTACTTCCTTGGGATATGAAAGCTTACTTTGCGACTGTTGTAGGTTTGCAAATTGCTGAGAGTGTTCCCATTATTGGTAATTTCGCGAAAACATTGCTTGCAGGTGGAGAAGTCATTGGTGCTCAGACACTTACTCGATTCTTTGCGATTCATGTGTTCTTCTTACCAGGTGCACTCCTTGGCTTACTAGCGGCTCACTTCTATATGATCCGTAAACAAGGTATCTCTGGTCCATTGTAGGATTTACGAACTGGTGTGTTTGAAAGAACGAATGTGATTTGGCTTTTAGACACCCTCTTAATGTGATAACTAAAAAAGGAGGGAACGAGATGGAACGTGGTAAAGGAATGCAATTTGTCGGTGACTCCCGTGTCAAGGCAAATAATCGCAAACCTAATATTCCTAAAGATTACTCAGAGTACCCAGGTAAAACAGAAGCGTTCTGGCCTAACTTTCTCTTAAAAGAGTGGATGGTTGGTGCGGTCTTCTTAATGGGTTATCTATGTTTGACTGTTGCTCACCCAGCGCCTCTTGAGCGTATGGCTGACCCAACAGATGCTGGATACATTCCATTACCTGACTGGTATTTCTTGTTCATGTATCAATTACTTAAATACCAATATGCTTCTGGTGACTTCAATGTAATTGGAACAGTGGTTATCCCGGGTCTTGCTTTTGGTGCGTTATTAATCGCTCCTTGGTTAGATACTGGTAAAGAACGTCGTCCGTTAAAGCGTCCAATCGCTTCTAGTATGATGATCTTAGCTCTTATTGCAACAATCTACTTAACTTGGGAATCTGTTGACCAGCATGACTGGGAAGCGGCTGCTGAGCAAGGTGCGATTGTAGAAGAAGCTGACATTAATACAGATGTTGAAGGGTATGCGATTTACTCTAGTCAAGCGTCTTGTATCGGTTGTCATGGTGATACAATGGCGGGTGGCGCTGGTGGTCCATCACTCCTAGAAACAGAGAAATCTGCTGAGGAAGTAATGGATGTTATTGTTAATGGTATTGGTTCAATGCCAGCTGGGTTATTTGATGGCACTGATGAAGAGCTTGAAATTCTAGCTGAATACATCGCTGCTCACGGTAATCCTGAAGAAGAATAAGGTTTGTACCTAGAAGGAAAGCTGACTATTACAGTCAGCTTTTTTCTTACCTTAAGATCGAAAAGAGATAACATGAGTGAAAGGAATGCCGTAAAGTGAAAACTCAAATACTTACTCTATTTGGACACCGACTAACCATCATTTTAATGTTATTGATCAATATTCCTGGAACCATTTATGGTTTTGTATGGTACGGATCGCAACTCGAGCGCACTCCAACTCATTTCATTCTGTTTGTTCCGGATAGTCCCACGGCTAGTTTATTCTTCGTTTTTGTATTGATTGCATTCTTAATGAAACGAAATTGGCCCTTGATCGAAGCTTTTGCCGCTGTGACATTAATTAAATACGGGATTTGGGCAGTTGTTATGAATCTTGCTTCCTTTGGTTTTGGAGCAACGCCTCATTGGACCAATTATATGCTGATTGTCTCTCATGCGGGAATGGCACTTCAGGCGGTTATCTATGCTCCTTATTTTAGGATTAAACCGTGGCATTTGATTGTAGTTTCCATTTGGACGCTTCATAATGACATCATAGATTATGTGTACATGATGCACCCTGGCCTTCATCCAAATATGATGGCAAATATAACAGAAGTAGGATATTTCACATTTTGGTTAAGTATCTTTTCTATATTGGTGGTTTATATCCTATGTGTTAGAAGCCAGTCGTATAAGCTAAAGATCTTATAAAAGAACTTGTCTCTTTTTTGGTCTACTCAATCTTACTTCTTCATAGGATGAGGTAAGAAGGGGGGACAAACATGCGCCAAGTTTTTGTACTTATCTTAAGTTTTTGTATCCTATTTGGATTAAATGGGGTTGGGCATGCTACAGAAGTGAATGGACAACATACATGGAAAGACTTAAATCAAACGACAGATCAAGTATTGCAGCTTGTGAAGCAAGAAAAGTTTGAAGAGGCTAAGCAGTTGCTCGATTATTTTTCAGACAGTTTTGTCGAGCTTGATTTCAAACAAGAGGGTTTAACCATGAATGAAATGAGGACAATCACTCTTGCATTTGAATCGGCCGTTGAAGCCGTTACTAGTTCAGACTTAGCATTAGACCAACGAATTTATGCTGTCACTTCTTTTCGTTTAGCGGTTGATGCGATCTCGAGTGAGCATCATCCTTTGTGGCTGCAGTCGGAACAGTCCATTATGCAAGGTTTACATGCAATTAAAGAAGAGTATAGCAATCATAATAACCAAGCACTTCAGCAACGTATGAACACTTTTTTACGACATTATCAAATGATCCGTCCGGCACTCTTAATTGATTTAGAACCTCAAACACTTCAGCAATTGGAGTCGCAAGTCATGTATCTCGATAGCTTGCGTATAGATGGTGTAAACACGGATAAAATTGTGACACATATTGAGCGAATGGAATCCGATTTTGGTAGGGTCTTTGAGCGTGTGAAAGAGGATAGTGCAGATCCTTCTTTACTATGGGTAATGTTTACGATCGGTGGGATGATCTTGTTGTCACTGTCATATGTTGGAGTGAAGAAATATCGAGCAGAAAAAAGCAAAGTACGAATGAAAGAATAAGTGATCTTCTCTGCTCCAAAGATAAGTGTAGGTAGCATCGAATTAGTATTTTTTTATTTGACTTTGTTTGATGTTTTACGTAGACTAAAATTAACTAGACTAGCACAGAGGTGGAACAAAAAATGGGTTTTTTGATTTATTTTATTTTGCTTCTCATCATACCATTATGGGCTCAGATGAAAGTGAAAAGTACGTACAAAAAATATTCACAAGTCCAATCCTCTTCAGGGATGACTGGTGCGCAAGTTGCTCGTAAGATTCTAGATGATAATGGTCTATATGATGTTCGAATTGAAGAGGTTAGAGGTAAGTTAACTGATCATTACGATCCGCGGTCAAAGGTTATTCGCTTATCTTCAGACAACTACCACGGGACATCCGTTGCGGGTGCAGCAGTAGCAGCGCATGAAGTCGGTCATGCAATGCAAGATGCTGAAGATTATGCGTTCCTTCGCATCCGTCATGCGCTTGTACCAATTGCTGGCTTCGGCTCAAATGCATCATTCTTTTTAATTTTAGCAGGTATTCTTATGGGTGCTTCAAATCTTTTATTATTAGGAATCGTATTCATGGCTGCAGCTGTGTTGTTCCAAGTGGTTACACTACCGGTTGAATTTAATGCAAGTAGTCGAGCAATGGGGCAAGTGGTATCAGTTGGTGTCATTCGTAACGATGAAGAACGGGAAACTCGTAAAGTATTAAATGCAGCAGCTTTAACTTATGTAGCAGCAGCACTTGTTGCCTTACTAGAATTAACTCGCTTCATTTTAATGTATGTTGGAATGAATAACGACGATTAATAAAAATGAGAGGATTCCATGGAATCCTCTCATTTTTTATAGTCCGATCGGCTTTTTGTTTTCATCGAGTGTGAAGCCTTCTCCAATCACGTCTTGTACATCATTTACGGTGACAAAAGCATGGGGGTCAATTTTTTCAACTAATGTTTTTAAACGAATGAGCTCATTTCGTCCGACTACACAGTAGAGGACTTCACGTTCTGAGCCTGTGAAACTGCCACGACCTTTTAATAATGTAGCCCCACGGTCCATCTCTTTCATGATTACATCAGCCATCATTGGTACTTGATCAGAGATAATAAAGCAAGCTTTGGCAGAATAAGCTCCCTGAATAATGAAATCAATTACTTTGGCAGCGACAAAAACAGCTAGCAATGTATACATGGCTTCCCGATAATTTAGGTAAATAAGAGATGAAGCGATAACTAATGCATCAAAAATAAACATCGTCTTCCCCATACTCCAACCTAAGTAACGAAAGCCAAGCTTGGCAATAATGTCAACGCCGCCTGTTGTCCCTCCGTAACGAAACACGATCCCAAGACCAACACCAATAAAAACACCTGCAAAGAGTGCAGCGAGTGTCATATCGTCATGTAGAGGAATGGCAACTACTTTGTATCGTTGGAATAGTTCTAAAAACACTGAAACTCCGACGGTTCCTATAATTGTATAAATAAAAGTAGTGCGACCGAGTATTTTCCAACCGATCAAAAACAACGGAATATTTAGTAGTAAGTTAGAGATAGCAGGGTTAAACGCAAAGATAAAATACAAAATCAGTGTAATTCCTGTAAAGCCACCGTCAGCTAAGTTATTTTCCATATTAAAATAAACGAGTCCAAATGATAAAATAGCACTACCAAGTAAAATAAGGATAATATTTTTCGTTTTAATTCGGTATGCCATCTTCAGCCTCCTTTCATTTACTTCCATTTTTGATCGATTAAGTGCATGATTATTATATAGAAACCATATAAGAAGAGCAACGTAAGAAGTAAGATTTGTCAAAATGGACTAGATTCGCTAACATGGATGTTGAGAGATCGTGAGGTGATAACGTGAGCAATGAAACAAAGAGTGATCTTTCGATGAATGATAAATCAATGAAAGAGATGCAACAGGAAGTTGATCAGTTTATCGGACAATTTAAAGAAGGATATTTTAGTCCACTAGCGATGCTTGCTTGCATGACAGAAGAAGTGGGCGAGTTGGCACGTGAAGTCAATCATTTTTATGGGGAAAAACCAAAGAAATCTTCTGAGGAAGAGCGAACAATGGAGCAAGAAATGGGTGATATCTTATTTGTACTCATTTGCTTTGCCAATTCATTACATATTGATTTAGAAGAAGCTTTTGATCTAGTTATGAATAAATTCGAAGTTCGTGACAAAGATCGCTGGACAAAAATTGAAGAAGACGGAGAGGGTAAATAAAATGAAACAAGTACATATTGTGGTAGCAGGACCACGAGGGAATATGGGTCGCGAAGCGGTAAAGATGATAAATGAGACAGGGAATTTCACATTAGTGGCCGTAGTAGATTCAAAAGGGGACGGGAAAACGGTTGCTGACTTAGAAGGTCTTCCTGCAGTGGATGCTCCAGTTTATACAGATATGGACCGTTGCTTTTCCGAAAAAGAAGTAGACGTCTTAATTGACTTAACGTCACCTGCTTTTGGCCGTAAGCATATGGAAATTGCGTTTAACCACGGGGTAAGACCGGTTGTTGGGACGACAGGTTTTACGGATGAAGATATTGATACGTTAAGAAAACAAGCCGAAGAGAAAGGGCTAGGTGCTATTATCGCTCCTAACTTTGCGATCGGTGCGATCTTAATGATGAAATTTTCACAAATGGCTGCGAAGTTTCTACCCGATGTGGAGATTATAGAACGTCATCATGACAGAAAGCTTGATGCCCCGTCTGGTACAGCAATCAAAACAGCGCAATTGATTTCTGAAGTGCGTGAGCAAAAAACACAAGGACATCCTGATGAGAAAGAAGAATTAAAAGGGGCGCGTGGTGCTGACTTTGAAGGGATGAAAATCCATAGTGTGCGTTTACCTGGATTAGTGGCTCATCAAGAGGTAATCTTTGGAGGAGAAGGACAGACATTAACGATCCGTCATGATTCAATGAACCGTGCCTCGTTCATGCCAGGAGTAAAGCTATGTGTTGAGACGGTACTCGGAATTGATACACTTGTCTATGGATTAGAAAATATTATTGAATAAAGGGGAGAGATCAATGAGGATTGCCTTGATCGCACATGATAAAAAGAAGGATCAAATGGTACAATTTGTTATTGCCTATGAACACATCCTCACAAAACACGAACTATATGGTACAGGTACGACTGGAACACGAGTAATGGAAGCGACTTCGCTTATAGTGACTCGATTTAAGTCCGGACCTCTCGGAGGAGATCAACAAATTGGTGCGTTAGTTGCTGAAAATAAATTTGATCTGATTGTGTTCTTCCGTGATCCACTAACAGCTCAGCCACATGAACCTGATGTCTCTGCACTTGTCCGTCTCTGTGATGTTCAAAATGTTCCACTAGCGACGAATTTAGGTACAGCGGAGGTTTTGATCAAAGGGCTAGAACGTGGAGACTTAAATTGGCGGGAAGAGCTAGATGAAGGGGAAAAAGAAAATGACTAAGCTTGATATTCTCGCCTTTGGGGCCCACCCTGACGATGTAGAGATCGGCATGGCTGGTGTACTCGCATTATATAGTCAAAAAGGATATAAAGTAGGGATTTGCAATTTAACCGAAGCGGAGCTATCGTCGAATGGGACCCCTAGCCAAAGGCAAAAAGAGGCGTCCATTGCGTGTGAAGTCATTGGTGCAGCAGAGAGAATTCAATTGAAGATGGGGGATCGAGCGCTTCGCTTTTTCACAGAAAGTGATCTGAATAAAATTGTTTCATTGATCCGCTACCATCAACCCAAAATTGTCTTTGCTCCCTATCATTTGGATCGCCATCCTGATCACGGAATGACAACAGAAATTATTAAAGAAGCCATTTTTAATAGTGGCATTCGCAATTATCAATGTGGATACGATTACCCCGCACATCGTGTACATGAATTTCACTTGTATATGATCAATGGCTACGTGCAACCTGATTTCGTTATTGATATCACTGCGGTAATGGACCTGAAAATAGAGGCGCTCTCTGCGTACCAGTCTCAATTTGAAAAACAATCTGATTCAGTCGATACACCACTCACAAATGGCTACATTGAAAAAGTAATAGCTCGAGAACGATTGTTTGGTAGTGAGGTAGGTGTCTCGTATGCAGAGGGGTTTAAAACAACGAAGCCTATGCTAGTCAAAGATTTACTCGAAATGAGTGAAGAGAAGCGATGAAATTAAAAATTGGAATCTGTTGTTATCCGACGGTTGGCGGTTCTGGAGTGATTGCTACAGAACTTGGGAAACTACTCGCAGAAAGAGGGCATGAGGTACATTTTATCACCTCAAGTGTGCCGTTTAGATTAGATCGAGTTTACCCTAATATTTATTATCACGAAGTGGAAGTCAACCAATATTCTGTTTTTCAATATCCACCCTATGATTTAACATTAGCAAGCAAAATGGCGGAAGTCGCTAAACGTCAAAAACTTGACCTTATTCACGTACATTATGCTGTTCCACATGCTATTTGCGCGATTTTAGCTCGCCAGATGAGTACACATGATTTTAAGATTGTCACAACATTACATGGTACCGATATTACAGTTCTCGGTTATGATCCATCCTTGCGTGAATTGATTCGCTTCGGAATTGAACAATCAGACCGAGTGACAGCGGTGTCTGATGATCTTGTCAAGCAAACTCAAGACTTAGTTCATACTTCAAAGCCAATTGATACCGTATATAATTTCATTGATGAACGAGTGTATCAAAAAACAGAAGTCAATGAATTGCGGCGTCATTATGGAATTGAAGAGGACGACAATGTATTGATTCACATTTCTAACTTTCGCCCTGTTAAGCGCGTAGGTGATGTGATTAAAAGCTTTGCATTAATTAATGAACAGCTAAAATCTAAGTTGTTATTGATTGGAAACGGTCCAGAATTAGCCGTTGCTAGGGAACTAGTGCGTGAGTTGACCCTTGAAGATCAAGTCTTATTTCTTGGAAACCAAAAGCATATTGCCGAATTATTATCGATGAGTGATGTGAAACTTCTTCTAAGCGAGAAGGAAAGCTTTGGATTGGTTGCTCTTGAGGCAATGGCGTGTGGGGTGCCAGTGATCGGAACAAAAACAGGGGGAATACCTGAAGTGATCACCGATGGGGAAAATGGCTATTTATGTGATGTAGGCGATGTCGAATGTGTAGCAAAACGAGCGATCGAACTTCTTTCTAACCGTCATTTACATAAAAATTTTGCAACTAATGCTGCAAAAAAAGTAAGGACTACATTCCATTCACACGGCATTGTTGAGCAATATGAAGCTATTTATCAAGAAGTACTAGATCAACCCTTAAAATAGTAAGCAAAAAGTAGGAATGAGGAATAGAATGAATCAATCAGTCATTCAAGCGGCAAAACCTGTGTTAAGGGAACTAGAGAATCACAATCACCGCGCCCACATTGTCGGTGGAGCGGTGAGAGATCTCTTATTAAACCGACCGATTGCTGACATTGATATTGTTACATCAGCTACAGCGGAACAAATCCAGGGTATCTTCCCAAAAACCTTTCGCATGAATAATCAACATCAAACCGTGATTGTTCGTCATAGAGGCGAGTTATTTGAAGTAACAACTGAGAGAAATGGAAGTCTCGAAAATGATTTACAGGCACGTGATTTCACGATTAATAGTATGGCGTTAAAAAGCAACGGGGATATTATCGACCCATTAGATGCTCAGTCCGATATTGAAAGAAAATGCATTCAATCAAATCAACCTGAGCACAGAATGACCGAAGATCCATTACGCATGCTACGTGCGATCCGTTTCATTAGTGATTTAGGATTTACTTGTGAAAGTGTCCTCTTACAAGTCATAAAAGGACAAGCACCGAAACTTCAAACGATTGCAATTGAACGTATCCTAAAAGAATTTTACAAGCTCGTTTGTGGAGAATTTCGAGAACAAGCTCTTAAAGTCCTTCTAGAAACCGAGCTATACAAGCATTGCCAAATGGATTGTTTAAATGAAAAAAGTATAAAGAACATCCAAACGCTACCCGTACTTGATGAGAGAAATGAACGATTGGTTTGGACGTTCCTTACTCAAGCATTAGGTCTTTCAGCTAATAGTGAATTAAAGGCCATGACTCGCTCTAATCAGCTCACAAAAGATGTGCGGCACCGCTTACTTGGTTTATCATTCCGCGATGAACATGAGTGGGATGTACAATCCCTTTATGCAGCTTCACTAGATGTGGCAAAAGATGTTGAGAAAATGAGATTCATGAAAGGACTTCGCTACATAAAGGATGAAACTTTGTTATCAATGTGGCGTAGTTTGCCCATTCATTCCAAACAAGAATTAAACGTTTCGGGTGTGGATCTCATGACTCATTTTAAAAAAAATCCAGGGTCTTGGTTAAAAAGCGATTTAGAGTGGGTGGAGCAAGAGGTTATTTGTGGAAACCTCTTGAACGAAAAATCGACGATTCTCCGTGCTCTAACAGAGAGGGGTAATAAACAATGAAAGAAAAGTTATTGAAAATATTCCTCGAGCATGAGGGAGAATACGTATCAGGTGAGAAAATCAGTCAAGAGTTAGGCTGCTCGCGTACAGCAATCTGGAAGCATATTGAGGAGCTAAGGAAAAATGGCTATCAACTCGATTCTGCGCCGCGAAAAGGGTACCGTATGATCTTTAAGGCAAACGGCATTCACACTCATGAAATAAAACAATATTTAAAGACTGAATTTCTAGGGCAAGAGTTGACGTATTTTGATGAAATTGATTCTACGCAATTTGTTGCACAGAAACTAGCGCAGAGTGGAGTCGAGGAAGGGCATGTCGTTGTAGCAAATGAGCAAACGGCTGGGAGAGGGAGGCTTGGACGCATATGGCATTCAAAGCCGAACTCAACAATTTCTATGAGCATTATTTTACGTCCGGAGTTGCCACCGCAAAAGACACCGCAACTTACATTGTTAGCAGCAGTAGCAGTTGTTCGCGCAATTAAAAAAAATACAGGACTATCATGTGATATTAAATGGCCAAACGATATTTTGCTCGGTGGTAAAAAATTAGTGGGAATACTAACTGAAATGCAAGCTGATCCTGATCTTGTTCATTCGGTTATTGTAGGAATTGGCATTAATGTTAATCAAGATGAGGACGATTTTGCTGATGATATTAAAGATATTGCGACCTCTTTAAAAGTGGCATCGAAACATACAGTCGATCGAGCGCGCTTAATTGCTGATTTATTAGCTGAATTTGAATGGCTCTATCAACAATATATTAATGAGGGCTTTGGTATGATTCGACCATTATGGGAATCGCATTGCATTAGTGTCGGAACGAACATTTATGCACGAACAATGAAAGAAGTGATCTACGGCTATGCGAAAGGGATAACCGATGATGGTGTCTTGCTTGTTGAAGACGAAAAAGGAAAAGTCCATTCGATTTATTCTGCTGATATTGAAATTGATCCCTCTACGTAATCTTTTTCTGTTATACTTTTGTGGGAGGGCTGTATCTATATAGAGCGGCACCTCAACATGATCCAAAAGTGATGAATAAAAGGTTCTGCCTTGATCCTAAAAGGACTAGGACAGAGGGATTCAGTAACAAAATGCATAGATGCGGATGAGCGATTGTTCATCTGATTGATTTCACATGCAAAAATCCTTCTTTAGTTATAATAGGGAAGGATTTTTTTGTGGGTTTATGCATTGTTAATGAAGCCCTCCTCTAAAAAAAGGAGGAAAAGACATGAAAACAACTGCAGATTTTAAAAAGATGAAGCAATCAAAAAATAAGATTGCGATGATGACCGCGTATGATGCGCCATCTGCGAGGCACCTCGAACAAGCTGAAGTGGATATGATTTTAGTAGGAGATTCACTAGGTATGGTCGTATTAGGGTATGATTCAACCATTCCTGTCACTATGGATGACATGGTCATGCATACGAAAGCAGTTAAGCGCGGGGCTACTAATACGTTTGTTGTGACGGACCTACCTTATTTAACGTATCACACCGACTTAATGGAAACGTTTAGCCACGCCAAGCGTTTAATGCAAGACGCCGGTGCGAATGCGATCAAACTTGAGGGCGCGGGTGATGTTATTACCACGATTGAAAAGTTAACGAACGCAGGAGTACCTGTCATGGGACACCTCGGTCTGACGCCGCAGTCGGTAGCTGTTATGGGCGGATACAAAGTTCAAGGCAAGGATATTGAAGCTGCAAGAAGTCTTCTGCACGATGCAAAGGCAATAGAGAAAGCTGGAGCCTTTGCGCTTGTGCTTGAATGTGTCCCAGAACAATTAGCTGCTTTAATCACCGAAGAGTTATCTATCCCTGTTATTGGCATTGGAGCTGGAGAAAAGACAGATGGACAAGTTCTCGTTTACCATGATGTCATTGGGTATGGTTCGATTCATGTGCCTAAGTTTGTTAAAGGCTATGCCGATGTATCCTCGGTCATTCAAACTGCGGTTAATCAATATGTAACCGAAGTAAAACATGTGCAATTCCCTGAAAAGAAGCACCAATTTACAATGAATGATGAAGTAATTGAACAGTTGTACGGAGGAGAATAGGCATGAATATAGTTAAAACCATTCACGACCTCCAAGAAAAGGTTACTTCTTTCAAAAATAAGGATTTGTCGATTGGTTTTGTTCCTACGATGGGGTACTTACATGAAGGTCATATAAGCTTACTTAAAGAAGCGCGTAATAATCATGATGTCGTCGTGTTAAGTATCTTTGTTAACCCTCTTCAATTTGGTCCAAATGAAGATCTTGATCGTTACCCTCGAGATTTCAATCGTGATGAAGAACTCGCACGAGAAGCTGGAGTAGATCTTCTCTTTTACCCTTCTGTAGAAGAAATGTATCCAGGTGAGTCTTCAATGATCATTCATGTGAAAGAAGGCGTTGATGTATTATGTGGGGCAAGCCGTCCCGGTCATTTTGATGGTGTTGCTACTGTTGTTATGAAGTTGCTTATGCTTGTGCAACCAGACCAAGCGTTCTTTGGACAAAAAGATGCTCAGCAAGTGGCTATCATTACCAATATGGTTCAAATGTTTAATGTTCCAGTAAAGATCGTTCCAGTTTCGACCGTGAGAGAAGAGGATGGACTAGCGAAAAGTTCTAGGAATGTTTATTTATCAGAGACTGAACGAAAAGAAGCACCGATTATTTTTCAGACACTTGAACGGGCGCGTGAAAAAATCAAAGCAGGAGAACACGATGGTTCTGTGATCGTCAATTTTGTTAAAGATGAGTTACGGCGCATGACGTTATCTGAAATTGATTATGTAGAATTAGTTAGTTACCCAGCTCTTCGACGTGTTGAAAAAATAGAAGAGACCGTATTGCTTGCTGTAGCATGTAAATTTAAACAAGCTCGCTTAATAGATAATTTTATTGTAACTAGGAGTGAATCATAAAAATGTATCGAACAATGATGAAAGCTAAAATCCATAGAGCGCGTGTGACGGAATCTAATTTAAACTATGTCGGTAGTATTACGATTGATGAAGACTTAATGGACGCTGTCGATCTTCTCGAGAATGAAAAAGTTCAAATTGTGAATAATAACAACGGTGCAAGATTTGAGACGTATGTTATTAAAGGGCCCAGAGGTAGTGGGGTTATTTGTTTAAATGGTGCCGCTGCAAGACTCGTTCAAAAGGACGATGTAGTTATTATTTTATCTTACGTATTAGTTGAAGAGGCAAGAGTGAACTCACACGAACCGCGAGTGGCGATTATGGATGAATCTAATCAAATTGTTGAAATGTTAGCCAAAGAGCCAGCTTCTACCGTTTTATAAATCGCATATTCCCCTTCTATTCGTTGAACACTGAGCAAGAGGAGTGACACGGGAGGAGGGGTTTTTTTGGGGGATATGATCCGAAGTTGGAATGAGTTGTATCAAGCGATTGAAACACACTGGAGCTCGTTTACTGTGACAGAAAAAAAGGAACAATTAACTTTTTTAGAGGAGTCAGCCCAATCCCTTTTAGATTCGTGGGGAGAAATGGAAGAAAAATTGGCTGTACTAAAACAAAAAGAAAACACAGAAGAGACGATACGACCGACCTATCAAAGTGTTGGGACGAGTTATTATATATTGGAGTTATTTGATAAAGCGCAGAAAGCTTTGTTGCGTGAACAGGCCACCGGTGCCGAAAATGAACTAAGAATGCTCTATTTAGGGTTTTCTGCTCTCTATACGAACGATGATCATGTTGTGCTTGAAACATTCCTTTATCTTATTCAAACGTCACGTTCGCAGATGATTCGTCATTTTTCTTATGTAGGTTTAGGCTGTTACTACACACAGCTTGATCAGATTGAAAAAGCGACTGAATTATTTCAACATGCGAATGAGCTTACAACAAGTGCAGATGTTGTGTATAATTTAGGAGTATGTCATTATGTGAATAAACATTTTTCCATAGCCAAAACATTTTTCAACGAAACATTAAAAATGTTACCCGAAGACGGTGAGTCCTATTTTCTATTAGGGTGCTGTGAATGGGAACTTGGAAATCGAAAAAAAGCATGGGAATGTTTGTTGAGTGCTCTAGGTCTGTTGTATTCAAAAGAATCGTTACTTGCTTTTGCTAAAATGAGCGAATGGCATGGTCATCATCAAATTGCTATTCATTGTTACAAACGTATTGAAGATTTAACGGAACGTTCGTCTGAAACAACTCATGGATTGGCATGGAATTACGCTCTTATGGATGAATATGAGAAGGCTATCAACTTATTCTCGGAACTGACAATGAATGATCCACACGATTTAGACGTAAGGCGATCAATTAACTGGTTAGTTGATTATTGGCCGAAGTTATTATCATCTGAACTTAAAACTCGCTGTGTAGTAAATGCTTAGCCCATTCGTGTATGGATGAACAGAGGTGAAACATGAACGATCGCTTTATAGTGGTAGATGTCGAAACAACAGGTCATTCTGTAGCCAAGGGTGATCGTATCATTCAAATAGGGGCAGTGGTCATCGAATCAGGTAAAATCGTCGAACGATTTGCTTCATTTGTTAATCCAGAAATAGATATCCCGCCATTTATTGAAGAGTTAACAGGAATAAATAATCAAATGGTTGAGCAAGCCCCAACGTTTGAAGAGCTAGTAACAGAGCTGCTTCCTTTATTTGAAAACGTCGGTTTTGTTGCACATAACGTGCCATTTGATTATTCTTTTTTAAAAAAGCAATTCGAGCTAATTGGGCATGCTCTTCCTAAGATGAATTGTTATGATACGGTCGAACTTTCAAGGATGCTTTTGCCTAAAGAAGAAAGCTACAAACTTGGCCACCTAGCATGGAGTCTAGGGTTAGATCATGACAGACCTCACCAAGCTGATAGTGATGCTGAGGTGACAGCTGAGATCTTTTTATTATTACTAAAAAAACTTGAATCATTACCAGTTCTTACGTTACAACAGCTTATTCCTATCGTTAGACATTTTAGAAGTCATCTAGAACAAATGATTGATGAAATGGTGATGAATAAGCTTAAAAAAGGAACATCTGACGATGACGAATATGATTGTTATCGTCAGTTTGCATTAAAAAAGAGTCAAAAAGATGATGTCATTGAAAAAGATGCAGACGAAGCTATGACGTTTAAATCATACCGGGAAAGGTTGTTCTCTTCTCGGGATGGGCTTAAAGATGCTTTTGTTCATTACGAAGCAAGAGCTGGTCAAGTGGAGATGATGGATGAAGTTGATCATGCCTTTCATATGAATGAGCATGTGTTAATTGAAGCGGGTACAGGTACAGGTAAATCACTAGCCTATTTACTTCCATCTGTTTTTTATGCAGAAGAGACGGGAAATCCAGTCGTTGTATCGACTCAGACCATTCCTCTTCAAGATCAATTACTACAGCGTGACTTACCTTTACTTAATAAGTTAGTACCCTTTCAAGTTAAAATTGCGTTATTAAAAGGCCGAAGCCATTATTTATGCTTACGAAAGTTTGAAGATTCATTAAAGACGGTTTCAGAAGATACGTACGATGTTCGACTTATTAAAGCGCAAATTTTAATATGGTTAACAGAAACAGAGCATGGAGATGTAGAAGAACTAAATATTCCTACTGGTGGACGCGCTTTTTGGTTCGATGTTCAAAGTGATGCAACTTCAGATCTTGGAAGGTTTAGTCCGTGGTTTTCCCGTTGTTTCTATCACCAGGCGAGACGTCGAGCGAAGGAAGCTCATCTTGTCGTCACGAACCATGCCTTATTATTAACCGATCTTGTGCATGAGCAAAGCTTGTTACCAAGTTACTCTCACGCTGTCATCGATGAAGCACATCATTTAGAGGAAGCCGCAAGTGAACATTTAGGGATGAAGGTTGATTATGTAACATTCACCTATTTATTACAAAGGGTTGGCCAAGATATGAATTCGGGTATGCTATCACATATTGATCGTCTTTGTGAAAATTATGATGTTGAGGGAAGAGATAAATTAAAAACTACCGTTGAGCAACTTTCTCAGATTCGAGAAGAGCTTGATGAATTATTTCGAATGCTCCATATGTATGTGTCTGATAAGAATAAGACTGTAGCCTCCGATGTTGGTCGTAGTAGCTACCGTTATAAAAGCTTTGAAGAATCAGGAAGATCGTGGGATGCTATTTTAGAATGTACGATGCGCGTTCATATGTTTACTGGGAATATGGTTACAGGTTTTCAAACATTATTACATTCACTTACTCAAATGAATGAACGTCTAACGTATCAAGACCAGGCGATCTTGTCTGATTGTCAGCGATTAATCGAAACATTTAGTGAGGAAGAGCAAAAGTTGTATGAGTTATTACTTGAGGCCGATCCAGATTATGTGTATTGGATGGAGATAGAACCAAGAGGCGCGAAAAATGCAACGTTTATATATAGTAAGCCAATTCAAGTATCAGAGCAGCTAGCCGATCAATTTTTTGCTAAAAAAAAGAGTGTGATCTTAACGTCAGCAACGCTTTCTATTAATGGTTCATTCGATTATCAATTAGAGAAGTTAGGTTTACGTGATTTCGGTACAAAAGTTTGCACGATTGACTCACCATTTTCTTATAAAGAACAAGCTAAGTTACTGATTCCGACAGATATGCCTACAATTAAAGAAGTATCAGATGAGCAATTTGCGATGGATGCTAGCATAAAGATTTGGCGAATTGCTGAGAAGAAACGCGGGAAAATGCTTGTTCTTTTCACATCCTATGAAATGTTAAAAAAAGTGTATGATTATGTGAAGGATTTAAGTGAGATCGAACCTATTCCGCTCATTGGCCAAGGGATTTCAAGTGGTTCTCGGGCCAAGTTAATTAAAAGCTTTAAACAAGCAGATCAAGCCATCTTATTTGGTACAAGTAGTTTTTGGGAAGGGATTGATCTTCCAGGAGATGAGCTAACGAGTCTCGTTATTGTTAGGTTGCCTTTTTCGCCCCCAGATCAACCGTTGCTACAAGCGCAATCTGAACGAGCGAAAGAAGAAGGCAAAAATCCGTTTATGGATGTGTCTCTTCCTCAAGCCATTATTCGATTTAAGCAAGGCTTTGGGCGATTAATTCGCACGAAGGAAGACAAAGGATCTGTGTTTGTTTTAGACCGTCGCATCCAAACGACAAGATATGGAAAGTTATTTATCCGTTCTCTACCTGATGTGCCTGTTCATGAAGACAAACTCGAAACATTGCTCGATCAATTTGACGATTACTTGTAGAAGGAAAAGACGCACGATACAGTACTTATAAAAGTATGGATCCAGATACATACTAATTACTGTGTTGCTGAAATTTGGATCGGTTGAATAAGTGCGGAGGTTGTGTGTTTATGCGGGTACATCGATGGATTGTTCTATGTATGTTCGTTGTTTTTTTAATACGACCACAGGAGATTACAGCTCAAAGTAATTTTGGCTTAGAAAAAATGGTAAGGGAAGAAACAGAAGAAGTGGCTGCTCTTTTTTTAGATTTGCCAGAAGGTGAGGCGACGCTTCTCCATACACCTGATGATTTTAATGTGTTAATTGGTTCAGGTTCAGAGTCATCATTTGATGATTTGATCTTACGACTTGAGTGTTTAAACATCAAAAACATTGATCAATTTATTTTACCCAATCTAGATCAAACATATATCGGATCAGCTGAAAAAATCATCGATCAATTTAAGGTCTCACAATTAATTGTGCCAACAGAAGGACTTAATTGGACAAAAGAAACGTTTTCAGATGCTCCTGTTGAAATCATTAGCTGGCTTGTCGGAAACACATATGGAGTCCACCCAGATCTTCGGTTTTCAATCTATGAGAGTGGTAACAGTATTGTGTCGGCTTTAAATATGGATGTGGAATTTGGTCAATCTATGAGGATCTTTTTTGCCAACGAAGCATCGGAAAAGTTAGAAGAACGATGGATGGAACATGATCTTCAAACAGTCAATGTCTTGAAAGTGGCAGAGTATGGCAAAGGACAAGGAACGGGAGAAGCATTTTTAGAAGCATTAGACCCTGAAGTTGCTATTATTTATAATTTACAAGATCACCGAGTAAGTCAAGGTGTACTTGAACGGTTACAAGAAACGTGGATTGATACGTATGAAACAAAACAACATGGAACAATCCTCATCAAAGCAGAAAAAACGGATTACAAACTAATGACTATCCGTTTTTGAAAATAGGAAAGTAGGTGTTTATATGTCTTGTTTGATTCATTCAGTTGCGATTTATACGGGTGAAGAGAAAGTAGAGTGGCTTGAAACGGGATATGTATTAATTGAAGATGGCGTATTTACGAAGGTAGAAAGTGGGCAACCGCCACAGGCTCTTCAAGACGAAGCAGGTACTGTGATAGATGGACGTGGGAAATGGCTCACCCCAGGTATGGTAAATACACATGGTCACGTAGGCATGATGCTTTTACGTGGATATTCAGATGATTTACCTCTTGATCGGTGGTTAAAAGAAGAAATGTGGCCATTTGAAGCCAAACTAGATGCAGCATCTGTAAAAGCCGCTAGAGACCTGGGAATGGTTGAGATGATACGCTCAGGAACGACTACGTTTTTAGAGATGTATCACTTAAATATGCATCATTTTGCCGAGGATATTATTGAAGTAGGCTTACGAGCGACATTAGCGCGCTCAATGATTGGCCTTTGTTCAAAAGAAGAACAATTGGCGAAGTTAGAGGAAAGTGTAGATTTCGCAAAAACGTGGAATAACGCAGGAAATGGTAACATTACTACGATGTTAGCTCCGCACGCACCTTACACATGCCCGCCCAATTTTATCGAGAGCACTGTAGATGAAGCGGAAAAAATCAACGTGCCTGTACATATGCATGTCGCTGAAACACGTAAAGAAGTGAACGATCATATCAAGCAATACGGGGCGCACCCTGTTTCTCATTTAGAACAAATGGGTGTATTAGACCGAGTTAAATGGTTATTTGCCCATAGCGTCCATGTAAACGATGAACAGATGGAACTTCTTCGCAAATATGACGTGGCTATAAGTCATAACCCGATTAGCAATTTAAAGTTAGGTTCTGGAGTGGCACCTATTCCAGCTATGCTTAAAAAAGGTATTAGAGTTGGTATTGGGACAGATAGTGTTGCTTCAAATAATACGTTGGATATGTTTGAAGAAATGAGGATGGCTGCCTTGATTCATAAAGGCATGAACGAAGATCCTGTTGTCATTAATACAAAAACCGC
Source organism: Bacillus sp. FJAT-45037 (assembly GCF_002797325.1). Lineage (GTDB taxonomy): Bacteria > Bacillota > Bacilli > Bacillales > Bacillaceae_D > Alkalihalophilus. Next base: position 1,228,973 of record NZ_KZ454938.1, read on the forward strand.
ACTTAAATTAGCTACAAAAAATGGTGCCGAAATGTTAGGATTTAAGAATCTAGGTTTAATCAAAGTGGGATACCAGGCTGATTGTATCATGATTGATTCTGATGTTGCCCATCTACAACCAACAACAAACCCTATCTCACATCTTGTTTACGCAGCGAAAGGATCGGATGTGACCGATGTATTCGTCGGAGGTCGACAACTGATGAGAGACCGTGAGTTACTAACAATTGATGAAGAAAAAATCATCTCGCAGTCAAACGAACACTTTAAACGAATTCATGCTTCTATTTAAATTAAATCCCGCACATTTATGCGGGATTTACATGAGGTGTGAGCTTATTTAATGGTATTTATTGTGTTGATTACATTCTTGCTCGGTCGTTGCAGACGGTTTTTTTTTGTAATATGCAGGGAAATTTGTTTGGCGAATCGAAATGGGAAACAATTGATGCCAACTCATACCGCTGCGACCGACAAATGAAATGGTGTCCTTTTGCTTTTGGAATAAAGAGGCGGTATTAGAATGCGTTGGCATTACGTTCGCCTCCTTTCTTTAGCTTACGATTAGTATGACCTCAAATGAATTTGCTATGACTAGAAAAATTTGATGAAAAAGGTTCAATGAAAGAAAACGGAGGAGAATAAAAATGAATAAAAAAATGGAAGTTATGTCTACAGTTAGAGTGCAAAAAGCAAGTGATTTGTACAAAATCGTGGATTCACTAAACCGTACGTTGAAAGAACAAGATTTAATGTTTGGATTATCAATGGATGAAAAAAATGAGGAACAAATGGTCTTTACGATCTACCGTACATAGGTGATTTGAAAATGAAGAAATGGTTATTGATTGTTTTGATTAGTTTGTTTTTCATTGTAGTTGGAACAAGTGCATTCGTTTATCAACTCGTTCGTGAACCGCTTGTTGAAAACTATGAGCAGGCTAATCAATATATTGTAGAGAATTCCTTGCTTGATACGATGGGTGAGATTAGTTATTATCACGGAACAAAGGCATATTATGTTGTCGCTGGGATTGATGAAGATGGGGATGAATCTATTGTTTGGGTGAACGAAGACTTTACTAATTCGGTGCAAAGAAAAGCAAGTGAAGGTATAACTTATGAAGAAGCCTTAAACCATGTACGAAATGACATTGATGGTTCAGCGGTTACGAATATTCGGCTAGGGTATACAAGGGGAACTCCTATATATGAAATTATGTATACCGATGAAACTGAACGTCAAGGGTACTACTATGTTACGTTTGAAGATGGTACTTTTTTAAAACGATACAGTATTCGGTCTCATATGATAAATTGATCAGGATAAATGTTTGTCTTTTCTGAATCTACACTTGATTCATGTGAGAGGACACATTATAGTAGTAATTAGTGATGAGAAAGGGAGTTGACGATTGAGAATGAAATTAGCACAAAGAGTTTCTGCATTAACAGCATCTACGACTTTAGCTATTACAGCTAAAGCAAAAGAATTGAAAGAACAAGGGCATGATGTGATTGGTCTTGGTGCTGGAGAACCCGATTTTAACACACCTCAATACATTATCGATGCAGCGGTTCGATCAATGGAAGAGGGCCATACGAAATACACGCCATCTGGCGGCTTATTACCACTTAAACAAGCAATTATTGATAAATTTAAACGTGATCAACAACTAACATATAATCCTAATGAAATTATCGTCGGTACGGGAGCTAAACATATTCTTTATACGTTGTTTCAAGCCTTACTTGACGAAGGCGATGAAGTGATTATCCCAACACCATACTGGGTTAGTTACCCAGAACAAGTGAAGTTAGCAGAAGGGGTTCCTGTTTACATCGAAGGACTTGAGAGCAATGAGTTTAAAATTACAGCCGAACAGTTGGAGTCCGCTATTACGGAACATACGAAAGCGATTATTTTAAACTCACCAAGTAACCCAACAGGCTCTCTCTATACGAAAGAGGAATTACAAGAACTAGGTGAAGTGTGTTTGAAACACGATGTTCTCATTGTTTCAGATGAAATTTATGAGAAGCTTGTTTACGGAGGTGTGATACATACGTCGATTGCTGAAGTATCTCCTGAATTAAAACAACAAACTGTGGTTGTTAACGGTGTTTCTAAATCACATTCAATGACAGGCTGGAGAATTGGTTATGCAGCAGGTGCCGTTGAGCTGATCAAAGCAATGACGAACTTAGCTAGTCACAGCACCTCAAATCCAACGACAAGTGCCCAGTACGGTGCCATAGCTGCTTACAATGAAGATGATGGTTCTGTTGAAGAGATGAGAAAAGCATTTGAAGATCGTTTGAACAAAGTATATGACAAACTTATCGCTATTCCTGGTGTATCATGTGTAAAGCCAAAAGGCGCATTTTACCTGTTCCCAAATGTCAGTGATGCAGTAAAAATTAATGGTTATACAGATGTTGATACATGGGTCAAAGATTTATTAACGGAAGAAAAAGTAGCTTTAGTACCAGGTTCAGGCTTTGGTGCACCAAATAACGTACGTTTATCTTATGCAACTTCATTAGACGTATTAGAGAAAGCTCTAGAGCGGATCGAACGCTTTGTTCGCAGTAAAACAAAGTAATCCCAAAGAAAACACTCCTCCACACGTAAATGTTTTTTGGTGTTGGGGGGGTTTTTCTTTGATAGCCGTTGACTTCAATTTTCTGTGAAGGGTATAATGAGGATTGGTATACATAGCTTTTGTGAAGTGATGGAGGGAATAAAGTGAAAACAACAATTGCCAAAGTTGGTCAACATGTCGAGCAAGAAGTACGAATTGGTGCTTGGCTAGCAAATAAACGTTCAAGTGGTAAGATCGCTTTTTTACAACTACGTGATGGGACTGGATTTATTCAAGGTGTCGTCGTGAAAGCAGATGTTGGTGAAGAGGCTTTTCAAGCTGCTAAAAACTTAACGCAAGAAAGTTCTTTATATGTAACAGGTACTGTTCGTGAAGACGAACGTGCTCCATCAGGATATGAGTTGACGGTTACAAAGGTTGAAGTGATTCATGAAGCCATTGATTACCCGATTACACCTAAAGAGCATGGAATTGAATTCTTAATGGATCATCGTCATTTATGGTTACGCTCTAAGCGTCAACATGCTGTGATGAAAGTTCGTAACGAAATTATACGCGCGACCTATGAATTCTTTAATGACAACGATTTTGTTAAGGTTGACCCACCAATTTTAACAGGTAGTGCACCAGAAGGAACAACCGAGTTATTTGCAACAAAATACTTTGATGAAGATGCTTATTTATCTCAAAGTGGACAACTTTATATGGAAGCTGCTGCGATGGCACTTGGCCGCGTATTCTCATTTGGTCCAACTTTCCGTGCGGAAAAATCAAAAACTCGCCGTCATTTAATTGAATTTTGGATGATCGAACCAGAGATGGCATTTGTCGAGTTTGATGAGAATCTTGAAGTTCAAGAACAGTATGTATCATATATCGTGCAGTCTGTCTTGAAAAACTGTCAATTAGAGCTGAAAACATTAGGTCGTGACACATCAAAACTTGAAAAAATTCAAGCGCCATTTCCACGCATTTCTTATGATGATGCTATTACGTTCTTACATGAAAATGGCTATGATGATATTGTTTGGGGCGATGATTTCGGAGCACCACATGAGACAGCGATTGCCGAATACTACGAAAAGCCGGTATTTATCACTCATTACCCAACGTCATTAAAGCCTTTCTATATGCAGCCTGATGCTAATCGTGACGATGTTGTGTTATGTGCAGACCTTATTGCTCCAGAAGGTTATGGTGAGATTATTGGTGGATCAGAGCGCATTCATTCTCCAGAATTACTTGAACAACGTATGAAAGAGCATGATCTATCACTTGATTCTTATCAGTGGTATTTGGATTTACGTAAATACGGATCTGTTCCTCATTCAGGATTTGGATTAGGACTTGAGCGTACGGTTGCCTGGATCTCTGGGGTAGAGCATGTACGTGAATCCATTCCGTTTCCACGTTTATTAAATCGTCTATACCCATAATAAATACAACAAGAAAGCCTCAGTTTCTTCCTGAGGCTTTTTCCTTTTTACTGCTTGATTTCCAAGGGGTAGAGACACAAAATTAGTTAAACGATAAGAAGGAATTTGCCAACGACGAACGATACGTTGCATGTTATAATAGCGACTAGAGGTGTTAGTATGAATCAGAAATTTTTCTTGCAGTGGATGAAGCAAAAGCAAGTAACAATCCCAGTTCTTCTCATGGAACATTATGCTGAATTAGGGCTTAATGAGAGAGAGTTTATGGGTGTCCTACATGTGCAAACATTCATTGAACAAGGGGAACTTTTTCCAACTCCAGATCTGTTGAGTAGGAGAATGAGTTTATCAATGAATGAATGTGCGGAGCTATTAGGGAACTTGATAAAAAAAGGCTACGTTTCATTAGACAAAAAATGGGGCGAAGATGGCGTCATTTATGAATATTTTTCACTTGACCCAATATGGGAAAAGCTCGCAAATTTATTATTTATGAAGGAATCTAATGGGCAAGAAAAAGAAAACGAAGAAAAAGCAGTAAATTTATATCAGGTGTTTGAGAGGGAATTTTCTCGACCATTATCTCCAATTGAAGCAGAGACGTTATCAATGTGGATTGACCAAGATCAGCATACGCCCGAACTGATTGTTGGAGCATTGCGTGAATCGGTCGTATCGGGAAAGTTGAATTTCCGTTACATCGATCGAATATTATTTGAATGGAAACGAAACGGAATAAAAACGATTGCTCAAGCAAAAGCACATGGAGAGAAATTCCGAAAACATCAACAACCGAAAAAACCAGAGCGTACAGCTGTAAAATCAGATGGTTTTCCAAGCTTTAGCTGGTTAGAAAACTAATTAAAGGTAGGAATAATGTCGTGTTATCAAAAAAACAAACAAATGAATTATTAGAGATTATTGCTACAATGTACCCTGAGGCGGAGTGTGAATTAACACACTCCAATTCGTTTGAGTTACTGATTGCCGTGGTTCTGTCAGCTCAATGTACAGACGCCCTAGTCAATAAAGTCACTCCTAGATTATTTGAGAAATACAAGCAACCAGAGGATTACACAGCCGTTCCACTTGAAGAGTTAGAACAAGATATACGCTCAATTGGTCTCTTTAGAAGTAAAGCTAAAAACATCAAAAAATTATCACAATCATTAATTGAGCAGTTTAATGGAGAAGTTCCGCGTGAGCGTGATGAACTTATTACTTTAGCGGGGGTTGGCCGAAAAACAGCGAATGTCGTTACCTCTGTAGCTTTCGGAGTTCCTGCTATTGCTGTAGATACGCATGTGGAACGTGTATCAAAAAGGCTCGGTATCTGTCGATGGAAAGATAATGTACGCGAAGTAGAAGAGACGCTAATGAAGAAGATTCCAGAGAATCTTTGGTCAGATTCCCATCATCGCTTAATTTTTTTCGGACGTTACCATTGCAAAGCGCAGTCTCCTAAATGCGAAACGTGTCCGTTGCTTGAACGCTGTCGCGAAGGAAAAAAACGTATGAAAGCAAAGGGTTAAACAAGATGCAAATTATGATTCCACGATCATTTCAAAAGCCTCCTTTTTATGAAGTGTCATCAATTGAAGTTGATGAGGAGGCATCTGTTAAAGAGCGTTTGCGAACTGTTCATTTTTATTATGATATGACTAAGGAAATTAGTCCTTGGGAGGATCCGAACGCATATCTTCCTATCCTTTTTTCTGTTTGGAAAGAAATAGCAGTGAAGCTAAGACCTCTATATCAACAGCGACAGACAAAAGAGGTCTATCCATCGATGCTTTTAATGAGTGCTTTAGCCATCGACGCTCTTTTTTGGATGAATAAAAAAAACGTTCCGGGACTAGATGATGTAGCGCATGAAGTGAAAACTTTGCCTTATCAGCCTCCCAACAGTGGAGAAAGGCTTGCTTTTGTATTAAATCGAGTCGAGGCCTATCCTAGTTTCATTCAACTGCATTCCTTCATGCAGGAGCTTGAAAAACTGCATGCAAGAATTAAGACAATCGAAAAAAAACATCAACACGAATCATCTAATTAAAAAAGTTCAGAATACATAAATAGTAAGGGATTTCACGAAGTGGGGGAAGTAAGATGAATGTTGATATTATGGATATGCCGTTAATAGAAAGTGAAAAACAACGAATGCAGATGATAAATGAAAAAGAAAAAAAACCAATCTTTGAAGTTGCTTTTTGTGGTCATTTTTCTGCGGGTAAATCAACCATCTTAAATGAGTTATTAGGGGCAGAAGTCTTACCGACAAGCCCGATTCCTACAAGTGCCAACATTATCGGAATAAAAAATGGTGAACTGGGTTTGTACGTAAAAAGAATGGATCAAACCGTAAAGGAATGGCATGGTGAAATTCCGTGGAACCGTGTGAGAGAATGGGGAATGAATGGTTCAGACATTTCACAAATGACGATTTTTGCACCACTGACTTTTATGAATCAATCCAGCGTCATTTATGATACACCTGGAGTCGATTCTACAGACCCAACTCATCAAGCAGTAACGATGGAAGCTCTGTACACAACAGACTTGATCGTCTATGTGATGGATTATAATCACATTCAGTCCGAAACAAATCTTTATTTCCTGAAACAATTATCTGATGAGAACAAACCTCTTTTTATTATCATTAATCAAGTCGATAAGCACGATGAATCAGAGTTGCCCTTTGCTGCATTTAAGCAATCTGTCATAGATGGGTTTCATGAATGGGGGATCACGCCTCTTGATTTGTATTTTACAAGTATGAAGCAGACTGATCACCCGCTCAATCAATTTGACGCATTTAAAACGAAAATTAAATCGATCCTCCATCATAGTGACGAGGTTATTCAATTATCAGCACTTCGGCTAAAAGAAAGCTTTTATTTAAGTGTGGCAAGAAGGCTTGAAGAGGAAAAGCAAGAAGCGATTCAAGATGTCTTAGAGAAACTAGAGGAAAAAGGGTTCGATAAAGAAGATTTAAAGCAAAAAGAACAAGTTCAGCAAAAACAACTTCATAATGAAATGGCTCATCAAAAGGTGACAGACACGTTCGAAGAAGAATGGATCAAACTGTCGAAAGATGTAACGATCTTCCCGTATGAGACAACAGAACTTGCGAGAGAATGGATTGCCTCGATGGACCCATCATTTAAAGTAGGGTTATTCTTTTCAAAGAAAAAAACAGAGGAAGAACAGACCGTAAGATTACGTAAGCTAATCTCTAGTACGCAAGATAAATTAAAGAGTCAGCTAGAATTCCATATTCATCGTTTATTTGAACAGATGGATAAATCCAATCTCTCAAATCAAGAAGAAGTCGAGAAAGCAATTTCTTCTGTGCACTTTACCATTCAACCGATTCATTTTACAAATGAGATTAGTGCAGGTCATCATGAACGTGATTATGTTTTTACATTCACAAAAGAGAGAACACAATTCTTTATTAAACAATTGCGAAAGCAAGCAGAGGCTGTTCTCGAACTTCATTTAGAAGGATTAGAAGAGCATTGGGAAGCTGTGCGAGTATCGTTAAATGCGCAATTAAATTATTATAAGGAAATTGAAACGTTTACAACACAAATCAAAGAGATAGAGGAAGCGTTCGACCATGAAAAGAGCGCTTATTACCATGAAGCTGCTCAATACAAGGACCAAGGTCACTTTGAAAGTGAATTAAATTCTATTGCAATAAAGTCGATTCCAATTGAAAAAGATAGCTCTGTTTTTGACCAAGTCACGTTACCGACAGAAAGCGTCATTGAGACGGAATGGGAATCAGATGAACAGGTAGCTCAATCAAGGCAGAAGTTTGATGAGGACGCAGCAAATCTTTGGTTAGGGGAAGTAAGGGAGCTCATTGAGAAAGAGCCGAGCCCCAAAGTGATCGAGCGGGAAAGAAAGCGTCTGTTAAGTCGAATCGATCGTTACAGCAAGCGGTCATTTATGATTTCTTTATTTGGCGCATTTAGTGCAGGAAAATCAAGCTTTGCTAATGCATTATTAGGTGAACAGATTTTACCCGTTTCTCCCCATCCAACAACGGCGACGGTCACGACGGTTAGGAGATCAACGACGAACCATCAGCATTTAAGTGTAGTCGTTGAGGTGAAGTCGAAAGAACAACTAGAACTTGAAATTAAATCTGTAGCGAAACAATTAGATGAGACATTGACACTTGAGGACTTAAAGAAATGGCGTCCATCCGAACAACTAAAAGCCACGAGCTGGCAAAGAACATATGTATCTTATTTGCTTACTTTAAAAGAAAGCTTGAAATCAACTGAATGGAAACTTGGTTGTGAGATGACCATTTCGCATGAAGAACTGGGAAATTATGTGGCCAATGAGGCGTATGCATGTCTTATCCATCACGTGACCATTTATTACGATTGCCCACTCACTTTAGAAGGAATCGTCCTTGTCGATACACCAGGGGTCAATTCTATTCATGGCCGCCATACGAATGTTGCTTTTACGCAATTACGCGAGTCAGATGCCATTTTTTATGTGACGTACTATAATCATGCTTTTTCTAAATCAGATCAACATTTTTTGACTCAAATTGGCAAAGTTAATGACCGGTTTAGTCATGATAAGCTCTACTTTATTTTAAATGCAGCTGATTTAGCATCGAGTGCTGCGGAGTTGAATGGCGTAAAAAAACATATTTATGATCAGCTATTAACTATTGGGATCAACGAACCACGTTTGTATCCTTTATCAAGTAAAAAAGGTTTAGTAGAAAAACAAAAAGGAACGTCAACTGATACGATGTTTGCAGAATTTGAAGCTGCTTTTTACTCGGAAACGATAGAGGAGTTAAAACAATTAAGTTTTACTCTTGTACAAGAGGAAGCTAAAACTTACACAGGTCAACTACAAGAAACGATTGCGATGGTTTATGCAGAAGATCATGAACGAGATAAAAAGTTAGCAAAAAGAAAAGAGCTCGTCGGTAAATGGAAGGACTGGGTTGGAAATGCGACTCCAGCGTCTGCTAAACGACGAACAGAGCAAGAAATCAATGAATTATTTTTATATTTACGTGAACGGGTTCAGTATGTGTTAAATGATCAGTTCATTCAATATATTAATGTGACGACTGTAACAGGTAAATCAAAAAAAGCGCAACAACAGTCATTTGTCGCAGCGGTAAAAGAATGGAGAAATAGAGGCAATCATTTTTTATCGCAAGAATTAGAAGCCACGTATCTTCGTATAGAGGCATCGATGCAAGAGGCACTTGTTCAATGGATGAAAGAAATTGAGCATACAATCAAAAAGGAATTAGCGACTTTTTATGTCGATATAGATGAGCTAGAAGTGACTTTTAAAGAGGAGAGAGAAGGGGATCTTCTTTCGATTAAACCTGAGGCATATCTCACTTATTTATCTTCACTCAGAGCTTTCTTTGAAGAAGGAGGATCTCGTCGCTTGAAAGACCAGCTTGTTGCAGATGGGACAGAACAAGCAAGAGATCATTTACTTCAATTGGAGAAAAACGTGATGGGAGAGAGTGAATCACTGCTAGAGTCATTAGAAGGGGAAATGAAGAAGCAAATTATTTGGGCGTTGGAACTTGAATTTGATCGTTTGAATGTATCTATGACTAACGAGGAACGTGAATTTATTGAACAAGAGTATCAATCGTTACAAGAAATGATCTAGATGGGTGAGAAGTCGACGATCGAAAGAAAAGACGCTAGGGTGAGCCCCTAACGTCTTTTTCATTTATAGAGAGGAAATTTAATCCTCATCTTCTCGAATGACACTGCTATTTGATTGTACTTCTTCATCTTCTTCAGGATCCTCATTACTCGGTGGATCTTCATCTGAATCAGAATCCCCTTGCTCGTCATCATTGTTTCCGTTGTTGCCATTTCCATTATTCCCGTTATTTCCATTGTTATTTCCGTTGTTAGGGTTATCTTCGTCGCTATCTGGTTCTTCTACTTCGATTTCCTCTTCTTCATCAGACTCAACTTCTTCAGTAGGATCAGGAATTTCTTCTTCCTCTTCTATCACTTCTTCTGTGATCGTCACTTCAGCAGAAGCGGGGTCACTACGGAGACTTGAGTTATCATTTGAGATCGCTGTTGCTCTAAATGTATACGTTGAACCAAGTTCGACACCTGATAAGATAAACTGCATGTCTCGACCTTGAGCGACCACTTGAGGGCTTGAACCGTTAACGCTCATCGTCAATTCGAATGTGACCGCATCACGAGCATTACTCGGATAGTCCCAACTAACAATGACTTGATCGGTATTATCATCGTATCCAGCGGTCATGCTTCTAGGAGCATCCAATCGAATAAATTCCTCAGAAACGCGAGTAGGTTCATTGCCGCGTACAA